>NZ_JADKNF010000011.1:0-159468 GCF_017808125.1 Pseudoalteromonas sp. PA2MD11 | reverse complement strand
AAACTAAGCTTCGCTGTTAGAACTCAACCTGTACGAGTGCCCACACAGATGATTGCTTTATATTGTTAAAGAACGTTTGAGATACTTTTGCGTCTCAAGGGCTGTGCATTCTACGCAAGCCGTTATTTTTGTCAACACTTAATTTTGAGAAAAGTTTAATTTTTCAAAACTCAGTCTTACTTGACTCAACCAACTCGTCGTTTTGCTTTTTTGTAAGCAGTCCGCCGTGTCGGTGGATGCGCATTATAGGGAGATCCGAATTGAGATCAACTGTTTTTTGAAGTTTTTATGAAAAAAATGACTGTTCGCGCAAAATACGAACGAAACGGGTAAAAATAGCACTAAATTACTCGTATTATGGCTATTTAGGCAGTGTTTTTTATAAATGAGCTTGTATTTAAGTTGTATAGAAGGTGATTTAACTATAAAAGAACGCGAATTGATCTTTATATGTGATCTTAATTGCTGGGTGCTAGGTGCTAGGTGCTAGGTGCTAGGTGCTAGGTGCTTCAAGATTGCATGGTAATGTTTGGGGTTGATAGAGCTGTTTTATTGATAGTGAATTTTTAGTAGTGAATTTTAGAAAGTAAAAAGCCGAGCATAAGCTCGGCTTTTTGGTGTCTTTACGACTTACTCTGCAGACTGCGCGTCTTCTTGAACTTCTTCGTTTGTCGCTGGGCGACCAACTAGTTCAATATAAGCCATTGGTGCATTATCACCAGCACGGAAGCCACACTTAAGAATACGAGTGTAACCACCAGGACGGTCTGTATTACGTGGACCGATTTCGCTGAATAATTTACCAACTACTTCATTATCACGCGTGCGAGCAAACGCTAAACGGCGGTTTGCTACACTGTCAGTCTTAGCCAGTGTGATTAAAGGTTCAATTACACGGCGCAACTCTTTAGCTTTAGGCAAAGTTGTTTTGATGATTTCATGTTTCACCAAAGAACCAGCCATGTTGCTGAACATCGCTTTGCGATGGCTGCTGTTACGGTTTAATTGACGACCACTCTTACGATGGCGCATGACCCTATCCTTCTAACTAAACTAATATAGTGATTTAGATTATTCAGCTAGGCTTGCAGGCGGCCAATTTTCTAGGCGCATACCTAGAGAAAGACCACGTGAAGCTAGCACGTCTTTAATTTCAGTTAGAGACTTCTTACCTAAGTTAGGCGTTTTAAGAAGCTCAACTTCAGTGCGCTGAACTAAATCACCGATATATTGAATTTGCTCGGCTTTCAAACAGTTTGCTGAACGTACTGTTAGCTCAAGATCATCAACTGGACGAAGCAGAATAGGATCGAATTCTGGCTTCTCTTCTTTCTCTTCTGGCTCAGTTACATCACGTAAATCTACGAATGCATCTAATTGCTCAGCTAAGATAGTAGACGCACGGCGGATCGCTTCTTCAGGATCTAGAGTGCCGTTTGTTTCCATATCAATGATTAACTTGTCTAAGTCTGTACGTTGCTCAACACGGGCTGATTCAACCGAGTACGCAATACGTTCAACTGGGCTGAATGATGCATCAAGCAGCAGACGACCAATTGGACGCTCATCGTCATCAGAGGATAAACGACTAGATGCCGGCACATAACCGCGACCGCGCTCAACACGAATACGCATGCTGATCTCGCTGCTATCTGTCGTAAGGTGACAGATAACGTGATCTGGGTTGGCGATAGTTACATCACCATCGTGCTGAATATCAGCCGCAGTCACAGGGCCTACACCAGATTTAGTCAGGGTCAGAAAAACTTCATCTTTGCCTTCTAAAGTTACTGCTAGACCTTTAAGGTTTAACAGAATTTCAATGATGTCTTCTTGTACGCCCTCTTTCGCGCTGTACTCATGCAATACACCGTCGATTTCTACTTCAGTTACTGCACATCCAGGCATAGATGATAACAGTATACGGCGTAAGGCATTACCCAAAGTGTGACCAAAGCCACGCTCTAATGGTTCTAAAACTACTTTAGAACGCGTTGGGTTGATAGCGTCGATATCGACTAACCTTGGTTTTAGGAATTCGGTAACAGAACCCTGCATTTTATCCTCTCTTAACTCTTAACTTTACTTAGAGTAAAGTTCGACGATTAGTTGTTCGTTAATGTCCGCAGACAGATCTGAACGCTCAGGTAGGCGCTTGAAGCTACCTTCCATTTTCTTACCGTCAACTTCAACCCAAGTCGGCTTTTCACGTTGCTCAGCCAACTCTAGAGCAGCGATGATACGTGCTTGTGTTTTTGACTTCTCACGAATTACAACAGTATCTTCTGGAGTAATTACGTATGAAGGAATGTTCACAACACGACCATTAACTAAAATCGCTTTGTGGCTTACTAACTGACGTGCTTCAGCGCGTGTGCTAGCAAAACCCATGCGATAAACAACATTGTCTAAACGTTGCTCTAAAAGCTGTAACAAGTTTTCACCTGTATTACCTTTAAGGCGAGCAGCTTCTTTGTAGTAGTTACGGAATTGCTTTTCTAATACACCGTAGATACGACGTACTTTTTGCTTTTCACGTAGCTGTAAACCGTAATCAGATAAGCGACCTTTACGAGCGCCGTGCTGACCAGGTGCAGTCTCAAGTTTACACTTAGAGTCGATAGCTCTTACGCCGCTCTTAAGGAACAGGTCAGTACCTTCACGACGACTCAGCTTGAGCTTAGGGCCCAAATATCTTGCCATGTTATTTCTCCTAACCTATTGTTAAACGCGACGTTTCTTCGGTGGACGACAACCATTATGAGGGATTGGCGTCACGTCAGTGATGTTGGTGATACGGTAACCAGCAGCATTCAAAGCACGTACAGCAGATTCACGACCTGGACCTGGACCTTTGATGAAAACTTCTAGATTTTTTAAACCGTATTCTTGAGCAGCAGTACCTGCACGCTCTGCAGCAACCTGAGCCGCGAATGGAGTAGATTTACGTGAACCACGGAAACCTGAACCACCTGCTGTTGCCCAAGATAGTGCATTACCTTGACGGTCGGTAATTGTTACAATAGTGTTGTTGAAAGAAGCATGAACGTGAGCCATACCATCAGCAACTTGCTTTTTAACCTTCTTACGACGAATTGGTGCTTTAGCCATAATCTACCCCACCTTATTTCTTGATAGGCTTGCGAGGACCCTTACGAGTACGCGCGTTAGTCTTAGTACGTTGACCACGTAGTGGTAACGAACGACGGTGACGTAGGCCACGGAAACAACCAAGGTCCATAAGGCGCTTGATATTTAATGTAACTTCACGACGAAGGTCACCTTCTACAGTGTACTTGCCAACTGCTTCACGCAATACGTCAAGTGTTTCGTCTGAAAGTTCACCGATTTTTGTGGTCTCGGCGATACCAGTCGCTGCTAAGATAGCCTTAGAGCGAGTCTTACCTATGCCATAAATAGCAGTTAAACCGATAACTGCGTGTTTATGATCAGGGACGTTAATGCCAGCGATACGGGCCACTAACACATCTCCTATATTTGAATTTGGTAATCATCTGTTTGAAAAGCCCGTAAGGATACTCAAACGAAGACCAAATCACAACTAAAAACACAGGCCGAGTAAATAACTCAGCCTGCACGACTGTTTAATTAGCCTTGCCTTTGCTTGTGCTTAGGCTCACTGCAAATTACGCGTACTACACCAGCACGTTTAATAACTTTACAGTTACGGCATATTTTCTTAACGGAAGCACGTACTTTCATTGCTCAACTCCGTAAAATGACCTTATCGACCGTAGCCTTTAAGGTTTGCTTTTTTCAGCACAGAATCATACTGATGTGACATCAGATGCGTCTGTACTTGTGCCATAAAGTCCATGATTACAACAACGATAATCAAAATTGATGTACCGCCGAAATAGAATGGCGTTTGCCATGCCATAGTCATGAATTCGGGCACCAGACAGATAAAGGTTATATACAAAGCACCTGCCAATGTCAGGCGTGTCATCACTTTATCAATGTATTTAGATGTCTGCTCACCTGGACGAATACCTGGGATAAATGCGCCAGATTTTTTCAGGTTATCTGCTGTTTCACGCGGGTTAAATACCAACGCGGTGTAGAAAAAGCAGAAGAAGATAATAGCCGCAGCTAAAACCATCGCATATAAAGGTTGACCTGGAGTCAACGTTGTAGCGATTGCTTGTAGCACATCAGCGACCGGACCTTCACCCTGGCCGAACCAGCTTGCAATTGTACCAGGGAACAGAATTATACTGCTAGCAAAGATTGGTGGAATAACACCCGCCATGTTTACTTTCAGTGGTAAGTGCGTGCTTTGAGCAGCAAATACCTGACGACCTTGTTGACGCTTTGCGTAGTTAACGACGATACGACGTTGGCCACGTTCAAAGAATACAACTAGGTAAGTAACAGCGAATACGATTACAGCAATCAATAACAGTACAAGTACATTCAGATCACCTTGGCGCGCCATTTCGGCTGTCGAACCAATAGCAGACGGCAGGTTAGCTACAATACCAACAAAAATCAGAACTGAGATACCGTTACCGATACCACGTTCTGTAATTTGTTCGCCCAACCACATTAGGAACATAGTACCAGTTACTAAACTCACTACAGCAGTGAAGTAGAAACCTATACCTGGGTTAACAACTAACCCGTCCATCATGCCCGGTAAGCTGGTAGCAATACCGATTGATTGGATTGTAGCAAGCACAAGCGTGCCGTAGCGTGTGTACTGGCTAATTTTCTTACGCCCTTGCTCACCTTCTTTCTTAAGCTCTATAAACGGCGGATACATATGCGTTAATAGTTGCGTAATAATCGAAGCCGAGATGTACGGCATAATACCCAGTGCTAACACTGAAGCGCGCTCAAGCGCACCACCGCTGAACATGTTAAACATTTCAACAATGGTGCCCTTTTGTTGCTCGAAGAAATCGGCAAGTACAGCGGCGTCAATCCCAGGGATCGGCACGAATGAACCTAGACGGTAAATAATGATAGCACCTAATACAAATAGTAATCGACGCTTCAATTCCGAAAGCCCACTTTGTGCACTTTTCATATCTTGACCTGGTTTAGCCATTAGTACTTCCTTAGTCTTCTACCTTGCCTCCGGCAGCTTCGATAGCTTCGCGAGCACCTTTAGTCACTTTAAGACCTTTAACGGTAACTGCGCGTGAAACTTCGCCAGATTTAACTACTTTAACGAACTGGATGTTCTTTTTAACTAGACCAGCTGCTTGTAACGCGTTTACGTCTACTACATCGCCTTCAACTTTAGCGATTTCAAAAAGGTTAACTTCAGTAGATACTAATGATTTACGTGAAGTGAAACCAAATTTAGGTAGACGACGTTGCATAGGCATTTGACCGCCTTCGAAACCAACGCGTACTTTACCGCCAGAACGTGATTTTTGGCCTTTATGACCACGGCCACCAGTCTTACCAAGACCAGAACCAATACCACGACCTAGACGTTTCTTTTCAGTTTTTGCACCAGCAGCAGGTGAAAGTGTATTCAAATGCATCGAATTAACCCTCAACCTTTACCATGTAAGAAACTTGGTTAATCATACCACGCACACATGCTGTGTCTTCTAACTCAACAGTGTGATTGATACGACGTAGACCAAGACCGCGTAATGTAGCTTTATGCTTCGGTAAACGACCGATAGAGCTCTTTACTTGTGTTACTTTTACAGTTTTATTAGCCATGGTTTACCCCGTGATTTCGTCAACGCTAAGACCACGTTTAGCAGCGATTGACTCTGGAGAGTTCATGTTCTCTAGAGCAGCAATCGTTGCACGAACGATGTTGATCGGGTTAGTTGAACCGTATGCTTTTGACAATACGTTCTGTACACCAGTTACTTCTAGTACTGCACGCATCGCACCACCGGCGATGATACCTGTACCTTCAGAAGCAGGCTGCATGTATACTTTAGAACCCGCGTGGCGACCCTTGATTGGGTGCTGTAGCGTGTTACCGTTAAGGTCTACACTGATCATGTTGCGACGTGCTTTTTCCATTGCTTTTTGAATAGCAGCTGGAACTTCACGTGCTTTACCATAACCAAAACCTACTTTACCTGCGCCGTCACCAACTACTGTTAGTGCAGTGAAGCTAAAGATACGACCACCTTTAACCACTTTAGACACACGGTTTACCGCGATTAGCTTTTCAGCCAAATCAGGCTGTTGTTGCTTTGCTTCTACGTTAGCCATTGTCTACTCCTAGAATTGCAGACCGGCTTCACGCGCTGCATCAGCAAGCGCCTTCACACGGCCGTGATATTTAAAGCCACTGCGATCAAAAGCAATCTTTTCGATGCCTTTGTCAGCTGCACGTTCAGCAACCGCTTTACCAACTGCTTGAGCAGCTGCAACGTTACCTGTGCCTTTAACTGTTTCGCTAATTGCTTTTTCAACAGTAGAAGCAGCAGCCAGTACAGTACCCTCAGCAGTAACTACTTGAGCGTAAATGTGACGTGGCGTGCGGTGGATAACAAGACGCGTTGTGCCTTGTTCAATGTAATTTCTACGAGTGCGCTTAGCACGACGTAGACGAGCTGTTTTTTTATCCATCGTCTTACCTTACTTCTTCTTAGCCTCTTTACGGCGTACATTCTCGTCCGCGTAACGAACACCTTTACCTTTATAAGGCTCAGGTTTACGGTATGCACGGATGTTAGCAGCTGTTTGACCAACTAACTGCTTGTCTACGCCCTTAACTAGAACTTCTGTTTGGCTTGGTGTTTCAATCGTAATACCTTCTGGTACTTCGAAATTCACTGGGTGTGAGAAACCAAGAGTTAAGTCTAATACTTTGCCCTTAGCTGCTGCACGGTAACCAACACCTACTAACTGAAGTTTCTTCTCGTAACCTTCATGCGTACCAACAACCATGTTGTTGATTAGAGCGCGAGCAGTACCTGCTTGTGCCCATGCATTAGCTACGCCTTCACGAGGTAAAGTTGTAATAACGTTGTCGTTAACTTGTACTTCAACAGCGTCGTTGATAGTACGAGTTAATTCACCGTTTTTGCCTTTAACTGTGATGTCCTGGCCTTTTAATGTAACTTCTACACCGGCAGGAACATTGATTGGTGCCTTTGCTATGCGAGACATAGTTCCCCTCCGATTAAGCTACAAAGCCAATGATCTCACCACCAACGCCGGCACTACGTGCTGCGCGGTCTGTCATTAGGCCTTTAGAAGTTGATACGATAGCGATACCAAGACCACCCATTACCTTTGGTAATTCGTCACGTTTCTTATAGATACGTAGACCAGGGCGGCTAACACGCTGGATATTTTCAATAACAGCTTTGCCTTCGAAATATTTTAAATCGATAGAAAGCTCAGGCTTCGCTTCACCGCTTACAGCGTAATCTGCGATATAACCTTCATCTTTTAATACTTTAGCTACTGCTACTTTCAGTTTTGAAGTTGGCATCGTTACTGATACTTTCTTCGCTGACTGACCGTTACGGATACGTGTAAACAAATCCGCAATAGGATCTTGCAAGCTCATAGTCTTACTCCCGTGATACTATTACCAGCTAGCCTTTTTAAGGCCAGGAATTTCACCGCGCATAGCTGCTTCGCGAACTTTAATACGGCTCATGCCGAATTTGCGAAGGTAACCATGTGGGCGGCCCGTAACGTTACAACGATTACGTTGACGTGAAGAGCTAGAATCACGTGGTAAAGCTTGTAGCTTTAATACCGCGTCCCAACGATCATCGTCAGATGTATTAACATCACTGATGATAGCTTTTAGTGCCGCACGCTTTTCAGCGAACTGAGCAACTAATTTCGCACGCTTTGCTTCGCGCGCTTTCATAGAATTCTTTGCCATAACCCTACCCTTATTTCTTGAATGGGAAGTTAAACGCTTCTAACAACGCACGGCCTTCATCATCTGTTTTCGCAGAAGTAGTGATTGTGATATCCATACCGCGAACACGGTCTACTTTATCATAATCGATTTCTGGGAAGATGATTTGCTCACGTACGCCCATGCTGTAGTTACCACGTCCATCAAAAGACTTAGCACTTACACCACGGAAGTCACGGATACGTGGGATAGCGATTGAAACCAAACGCTCAAAAAAGTCCCACATACGCTCGCCACGTAGGGTTACTTTACAACCAATTGGGTAACCTTCACGCACTTTGAAGCCAGCAACTGATTTGCGTGCTTTAGTGATTAGAGGTTTCTGACCAGAGATTGCTTCTAGATCCGCAACAGCGTTATCTAGGATCTTCTTGTCAGCTAGAGCTTCGCCCACACCCATGTTTAATGTGATCTTTTCGATCTGAGGGACTTGCATGACAGAGCTGAAACCAAACTTCTCTTGAAGCTCAGCAACTACTTTGTCTTTATATACTTCATGCAGTTTCGCCATCATTCTACTCCAACTATTAGATAGTTTTACCAGTAGATTTAAAGATACGTAATTTCTTACCATCTTCAATCTTGAAACCTACACGATCTGCTTTACCCGTTTCCGAGTTGTAGATCGCAACGTTTGATACGTCGATAGACGCTTCTTTCTCAACAATACCGCCAGCTTGGTTCAACTGAGGAACAGGCTTTTGGTGCTTCTTGATTAAGTTGATGCCTTCGACAAATACTCGACCAGATTCAGCAACAACTGAAAGCACTTTACCGCGCTTACCTTTGTCTTTGCCTGCTAGTACGATTACTTCGTCATCACGACGGATTTTTGCTGCCATGATAGACTCCTTATAGTACTTCTGGTGCTAGTGAAACGATTTTCATGAACTTTTCAGTACGAAGTTCACGAGTCACAGGGCCGAAGATACGAGTACCAATTGGCTGTAAGTTATCGTTTAAGATAACAGCCGCATTGCTATCGAAACGGATCAAAGAACCGTCCGGACGACGAACGCCTTTTTTAGTACGCACAACTACCGCGTTTTTAACATCACCTTTCTTCACTTTACCGCGAGGAATAGCTTCTTTTACAGAAACTTTGATGATATCGCCAACCGCTGCATAGCGACGGTGCGAACCGCCAAGGACTTTAATACACTGCACTTTGCGAGCGCCGCTGTTATCAGCAACGTCCAGCTGAGTTTGCATTTGGATCATGTTAATGACCTCCGGTGTAGAAATTACAACACGCCTTAATTTTGTTTAAAATCAAGACATTTCGGTTAAATTCCACTCAAAAAACAAGCAAGTTGTCTCTTAAGGGCGGGCAATTGTAGCAGCAATGGCAAGGAAGTGGTAGGTTATTTTTTAATTAATTTGGAATTAATCGCAATGCTTGCAATGAGGAATTACAGCAGCTTGCTGGTTTGTTATTGATTATAAAACAAACAGGGCGCAAATGCGCCCTGTTTTTGACTTTAATTAAATTTTTATTAATTACCAAATAGACCTTTTAATTTGTCTTTGATTTTATCTTTAGCTTTTTCTTTGACTTTTTCTTTAGCCGCATCACTGACATCTAAGCTATAACCAACATCATGGAATGGGCCTTTGATACGCAGTGGAATTTTAAAGCCGGTACTGTCATCGGTCGTGCCTTGCCCTTCGATTGAATCAACAATCCCCGTTACCAAGCGATAGTCTACATTCGTCATAGGTAAATCAACTTTACCTGAGCCTGTAATGCGAATAAGCGGGCTAAGTAGTGACAAGTCTTTATTTTCACCAACACCGTTAGTGAATACAAAACTGCCCTGCAATGCTGAGAAGTCTGTTTGCTGTGAGTTATCAAAGCCAGTATCTAAACCTTCTGAAACTGCGCTTAAGTTACCTTTGATAAGCTCTTTTGCTTTACGAACCATCTCTGCAATGTTGGCCCCTTTTACCGCACCATCTGCAAACTCAAAGCCTAACTGACCATTTAAAGCATTGATAAAGCTCTTTTGGCTTTGACCTGTGGTCGTTAGATCCCAGTTTAGAGAACCTTTACCCATTAACTTATCGAAACCAGCCGCATCAGTTAGTAATGGCTGCGCATCAATTTTATCTAAAGAAAAGTTAGTACTAATTTTATAAGGTGTTTGCTTGGCGTTAACGGTTATCACACCTTTACCATTGCCCTCATAAGCAACAAACTTGTCTAGACTGATTTTAGCCACTGCATTTTTTAGGTTCACCGTTAACTGGTTTTCACCAAGGGTAATATCATTTGCTTTTAAGCCACTTGAACGCACGACTACATTTGCATCAAGTGCATTTAAGCCGCTCATATCAATTGCAGTATCATCCCAAACAATTGGCTGTGCTGGCGCATCTGCTGCAGGCTCTGTTTGCTCTTCTTTAGCTACGCCCTCTGGTAGGTAAGGGTTTAGATCAAGCATACCTAAATCAATATCGGCATTCACAGCTAAACGATCACCAAGCTTAATATCGCTTTTACCTTTAATTTGCAGCTCATCTAGTGTGGCAAGTAGCTCAGTAAGCTTAAACTGTTGTCCTTTTAGGTGCATTGAACCCTTTACATTAAAGGCATTAAACGCATTTTCTTTTGCATTAAGCTCAACACCTTGCCAGCTCGCAATGTTTTTTACTGAGTCACCACTTACAGAAAGAAGCCCTTGCACGTCATTACCCATTTCTGCAATTGCACCTTTAAAATTCAAATCGACTAAGCGTGAATCAACCTCAGTGCTTACATTAAAGGTTTCGCCTTCAATCGCTTTAACAGGTGTATCTAGCGTGACATCTAAATCAAAGCGCTCACCCATATAGGTAATACCGCCTTTTAATTCTAAGGTCTTGCGAAGAGAAGGTAGTAAGATGGCTAACTCTAAATCGCTTATCTGTTGCTTTGCTCCGGTTTTACCATCTAGATAAGTGAAAGTACCACCGTAGATTGCCACTTCACCAAGTTCGATATCAAAGTTATCTGGTAAGTTAACAGCGCCAGAACTCTTTTGCTGCTCTGTCTGTGGTTGCTCAGCAACCGCATCAAATAGTTGCCAGTTTGCTTTACCATTTTTATCGGTTTCTAACAAAATCGTTGGTTCGTTAATCACAAATTTATCAAGCTTAAACTCACCGCCAAATAACGACATCCACGGGATACGGATAGCAAGTTGCTGCATGCTTGCCATATCTTTTTGCGAGCCTGTTTGCATATTGGCAAAGTGCACATCATTCAATTCGAGTTTTAATGATGGAAATACCGACAGCTTTTTATCGCCATTAATAGTCAGACTACGACCTGTGGTTTGTTCTACTTGCTCCGATACTTTATTAAATATCGCGTCTGTAGGTATTAGGAATGGTGCAGCGACTACCAATGCAATCAGTAATACGAAGATGACACCAACGATTTTCAGTAAGGTTTTCATAATCATCCTTAAAAATGGGCAAACAATGTTCTTATCATAGCGGGAGTTAGGCGTAATTGCATTGCCGAACACACAAAAAGGTTTGTAAACAAGCTTAGGTACAAGAATATGAATCAGCGCTGAAACTTTTTGATACCTACAGGTTACAAAAATCCCTTGGCCGCTTTATACCCTCGGTGATTATCGCGTTAAAAATTGCTGCTCACTTTGAACTCAGTGTTGAGCAATTATTTACACTCGATGACAATGATTAATTAACCACGTTAGTCGCAATCTTACTTATAAATTATCAGTAAGATTGCATCATTTCATTACTTCGGTATGATGCACGACCCTGTTGTTTTTGCACCCTGTGTACTAAAATTAAACAACCCAATTTGGTCAAAACTGGAGTATCGATTAAGCATGAAGAAACTGCTTATTTCACCGTCAAAAATGGCGCTTGGCGAGCAAGAAAGTCAAATTTATCAAAATATCCTCAAGCAAGCCTCTGATATCAGCTTAAACCTTATGGCAGTTAAAGTAGAAAACCACCCTGAAGACTTTTTGGGTTGGTGCTATGAGCTATTAAGTGCAAGCCGCGATCGCATTAACTACGATCTGTTAGAAGATAAGCAATTACCCACTCTTAAAAAACTTCATGACTTATTAATTTCTGCAATCAGCTTTTTGCAGTTAAAAACATTAAGGGTTGCGCCATGGCCTGTAATCGCAGGCTTTATCGAGCAGCATAAAGAGCTTGTAGCCCTTGATGAGCAATTACGTTTAGCTAATTACATTGCTGCAATTAAATCGCAATCCCTAAAAGAGATGATCCCAGAAGACCGTTTAGCGTTTTCAGGTAAACACAGTGCCTCGCTTGATCCAAGCAGCTATAACTTCGACGTTGAATGGTTTGCTTCTACTAAGAACGCAAAAGGTTTCCACCAAATGTTGAGTGATTTACCAGGTGCATTCGATGAGGCGCTTGTACACATTCCACTTGAGGGTGAAGTAACGCAAGAACATTATCAGCATTTTATGGTTGCTTACTTCATGGCATTTAATGGCAGCGATGAAAAGCCAACGCTTGCTCCTGCTACTCGCTTGCTTGCGATGCGCCGACCTGACGTGTTTACACCAATCGTAAATAGTAAACTTGATGCCCTTTGTGCGGCATTAGGCATTACTAAGCTTAATAACCGTGATTTTGAGCGCTACTGGCAAGATGTTGTTGAAGCCATTCATAGTATGCCTTGGTTCAAAATGGCCAGTGCAGCAAATGAGCTTGAACAATCTCTGGTTGAAATCAAAGCCCTATTGCCTAGCTTCTTTTATTATGCAGATAAAAGTACCGCTGATAACTCTAACTATATTAAGTTGTTAAACAAACCTAAGAGTACCACAAGCTCAGCAGGTAAAAAGACCGTACGCCGTGGCAAAGAATCAGCAGAGATACTGGTGGACCGCGCATTAGCAAGTGATGATATCCCTGAACATATCAAAGCTAAGCGCGATTCAATCATCAGTGAAGTTGAAAAAGGCCGCAGTGTTGAAGAAACCATTACTCTAATGCGTGCAATTTTCGGCTAAGTTACTCTCAAATAAGCAAAACCCGGTTGCTTCGCAATTGTGCAACCGGGTTATTTTTTGCACCACACATGTGCGCATGAACAATTCAAATAACCATCCTTTTCACAATTAAATAAGTTTAAAAGCCTGTTTTTAAAGACTTTAAGCATAAAATATCCCGCTCAAAATTAACTTGGCACAACCAGTGCAATATCGTATCCAGACAACACATAGAAAATGTCCTCAAATAATAACCAGACTGCAATCTGAAAATGGGACAAAATCAACATAACAACAGGATACAGAAACATGCTAAAACTAAAAAAAACGGTCGCAGCAAGCGCCCTTGCGCTATTAACCTTGAGCTCAACATATAGCTACGCAGAAGTCACAGCAAACGCTGCGGCAACTTCAAACTACTTATGGCGTGGTCAAGAGCAAGGCGGTGGTGATGCTGCAATCCAAGGTGGTATCGACTACGCAAGTGAATCTGGCTTTTATGCGGGTACTTGGGTATCGAATGCTAGCTGGGCTGACGACATGACTTACGAGCTAGACCTTTATGCTGGTTTTGGCGGTGAAATCAATGAAACCTTTAGCTACGATGTTGGCTACATTTATTATGCATACCCAGATGCAGCGTCTTACACAGATGCAGACTTCTCTGAAATCTACGGTAGCATTAGCATGGGCAGCTTCACCTTTGGTGCAGCAGTCCTAGCAACATCAGCAGCAAGCGGTGACGGTACAGATTTTGGTGATTCACTTTATTTAAATGCTGACTACAGCTTCCCAGTTGGCAGTACCGGTGCAGAAATGGCCCTTCACCTAGGTCATTACTCAGGGGATTTCATTGGTGATGATGACATCATCGACTACGGTGTTTCAGTGTCGAAAGACGGCTTTACTTTCGGTCTTTCAGACAACGACATTGATGGTTCAGATGTAAAAGTGTACGTCGCTTACGCGGTTGACTTCACTTTATAAAGAATGTGTTACTTGCTGCAACACGAAGGGCCGTTAAGGCCCTTTTCTCATTTATATCAATACACTTATGGTACACTATGACCAGTTGAGCCTTGCCAAATGCGATACCATTGTTCACGGTTCATTGTAAGCTGCTTAGCTTCAACCGCTGATTTAACACGTTCAATATTACCCGTACCAAGTACCACAGACGGTGCACTTGGGTGCATTAACAGCCAAGTATATACAACTTGGTCGATAGCACTGGCACCAATTTCAGCACCAACCTGCTCCAACACTGCACGTAAACGCACCGCTTTTTCATCATCACTTGAGAATAAACGACCCCCAGCTAATGGCGACCAAAGCATAGGTTTGATATCGAGCAATTGGCATTGGTCTAAACTACCATCATCAATGGCTTTCATCTCATAAGGTGAAAACTCAATTTGATTAGTCACAAGGTCAAAGTCTAAACGCGACTGCAACAAGCTAAATTGCGATGGGGTAAAATTAGATACCCCAAAATCAATCACGTCACCATTTGCTTTTAGGGTATTAAATGCTTGTGCCATTTCATCGGCGTTCATCAAGTAATCGGGGCGATGGATAAGTAATACATCTAAACGATCAGTGTTGAAGTTTTTAAGTGACTGCTGTGCTGAGGCAATTATATGCGCAGCACTTGAATCATAATGGTTTGCTTTGCCTTGCAATCCTAGGCTTGCAAACGCAGGCTTAATACCACATTTAGTGATTATTTTGATTTCATCACGAATACTTGGTTTTAGTTTAAGTGCTTTACCAAATTCGGCTTCACAACCGTATTCACCGTAGATGTCAGCATGATCGGTATGTGACACCCCCATCTCTATTGCATTTTCTAAAAAACTTAAGCATTGCTGTGGCGTTACCTGCCAATCTAACAAGCGCCAGAATCCTAATACCAACTCATCAATACAACGACCTTTGCTATTCACCATAACGACCTACTATTCCTAATAAATTCGACTCAAATTAATCCTTAAACCATATCACAGATTTACTTATCACATCTGTTAACATACAGTTACAAAACAAATTGCTAATTTGTTACTAAACAGGATATTTTAGTACCTAAAAACAAATGTTATAAAACAAGGAATAAAAAATGAAATCATCAAATGTCATGACTGCTTTGGTTGATATTTTTATCAGCCCGAGCAAAGCTTTTAATGGCTTAAAAGAAGCAAAAGGTTGGTCTTTTGTTGCCTTTATTTTACTTGCCGGCATTCTCGCTGCCAGCATGTTTGCTTTTTACAATAAGGCTGACCCGCAGTTTTTAATCGATCAACAAGTGGCAGCGGCCAGTGTTGATGCCACTATTGCTGAGCAAAAAATGATTCGCCAAAGCATGGAGCAAACCATAGATATGCAAGTATGGTTTGCTATGTTTGGTGGCATTATTGGTTTGGCTGTTATTAATGCTCTAATGGCAGGCTACTACCTATTTGTATCTAAGCAAGACCCAGAAGCTAATTATGGCTATGGTGCGTGGTATGGCTTTGGTGTGTGGACTATGATGCCAATGATTATTTCAAGCCTAGGTTTACTCATCTTAGTATTAACTGCAAGCACTGACCAAATATCACAATCATTATTTAACTATGCTTCAATTAACCAACTTTTAATTGGTTTAGAAATTGGCCATCCACTCTACACCTTACTTGAAAGTCTAAATATCTTTTCTATTTGGAGCATTTTTATCGCTGCTATCGGTTTAAAGAGCTGGACTAATTTCACTTTCAATAAAGCGTTACTGTTTGCAGCTCTACCAAGTATTGTTATTTACGGTATTTGGACTGTAATCGCTCTCGTTTAATTCTGCTTTGAGCGGCAATATGCCGCTCTTAACTACCAAGGAAGTAACATGAAAAAAGCCATTATTATTGGCCTAGCTGTTACGGCATTTGTCGCTTTAATAGTATCAAAGCAAGTCACAGGCAATAAAGATGCACCAGAAATGCATATTGCAGAAGTTGAACAAGGCAATATTGCCGATTCAATTTTAGCCTCTGGCAACCTAGTTTTTAACACCCAAGTGCAACTGCGCTCAGAAGTGACTGGCCGTGTAGCGAAAGTGTTTGTAGAGGAAGGTGAAAGTGTCACTGAGGGCGATATTTTAATGCGCCTAGATACGACCGCGTTTGAATCTGAAGTTGCCCGCAATAAAGCCGTGCTTCGTGCGACCGAAATCGATATTAAACATAGCGAAACCCGATTAAAAAATATCGAGCGTCAATTAAGCCGCCAAAAAGAGCTTTATGAAGTTGGCCTTGCTGGCCAAGAAGTGTATGAAAACCTACAAAATGCCCGCGATTTAGCAAAAATAGATATTGAAGCAAAACGTGAAGCTTACAACCAAGCCCAAGCATCATTATTGATTGCTGAAGACCGTTTAAATAAAAGCGTGTTTCGCGCTCCAATGAGTGGCCTACTTGCTTCGGTAAATATTAAAGAAGGTGAAACCGTTATTGCGGGAACAACCAACATTATTGGCTCAGACTTGATGCTAGTAGCCGATCCAAGCGCAATATTAGCCGAACTTCGAGTGGATGAAACCGATATCGCCGGTATCAAATTAGACCAACATGCAGATATCTATGCTGCCGCTTACCCAAATCAACCTTTTACTGGCAAAGTAATAAACATTGGCACATCAGCAAAAAATCAAGCCGGTTCACAAGGCTTATCATTTAAAGTCAAAGTACTACTTGATGCCACTGACCGCCAGCTATATGCCGGAATGAGTTGCCGCGCAGAAATCGCCACGAGCATCGCCGAAAATGGCTTAAAACTCCCCATCGAAGCCATTCAAAAAGAGGATGATAGCTACTTTGTCTGGAAGCTTAACGCAGATAACACAGTAACTAAAACAGCGGTAACGGTAGGTATTTCGTCAGATATCGAACAAGCACTAACCAGTGGAGTTGCAAAGGGTGACCGTATTGTTATCGGCCCCGCTAGACCACTTAGCTCACTAAAAGAGGGTGATACGGTAGCCGTTAAAAACAGCCCTGAAAAAGGTGCTAGCTAATGTCTGTGGTGATCAAACTCAGTAATATCAATAAACAATACAAAATGGGCGAACAAGTTTTCAAAGCCCTTGATGATATTAATATTGAAATTGCTCAAAATGAGTATGTTGCCATTATTGGCCCTTCCGGCTCAGGTAAATCAACCCTGATGAACTTGCTTGGCTGCTTAGATACTCCCACCAGTGGTGACTACTATTTAAAAGATAAGCTCGTAAAGCGCATGACCGAAACGGAGCTTGCTCATCAGCGTAATGAAAGTGTTGGCTTTATTTTTCAAAGTTTCAATTTATTACCAAGAGCATCCGCCCTTGAAAATGTTATGCAGCCCTTAGTGTATCGATTTATCTCAGCCAAAGAGCGAAAGCAACAAGCGCTCGAATCATTACAACGGGTTGGTCTTGGCGATAAGGTGAATCACCTTTCAAGCCAACTTTCTGGTGGTCAACGTCAACGTGTCGCTATAGCTCGCGCACTAGTTACTAAGCCCCATATTCTACTTGGTGATGAGCCTACCGGTAACCTAGATAGTAAAACCACCACTGAAATCATGGCGCTGTTTGATGAGCTTCATAACGAAGGACACACCATTATTTTGGTTACTCACGAACAAGATATTGCTGATCACTGCCAACGTGTTATTCGTTTAGTTGATGGCAAAGTTGTTAGTGATACCCGCAAAGGCGAAGGAGCAAGACAACATGTTTAAATCTGCTATCGCTGTAATGGAAGGCACAAAAGCAGCACTGATGGCAATTAAAGCCAATGCAATGCGTAGTGCCCTTACCTGCTTGGGCATTATTATTGGTGTTGCTGCAGTTGTGACCGTGGTAGCAGTAATGCAAGGGTTTACCAAGCAAATTAATGATCAGCTTGCTGATATGTCTCCAGATGTCACCAATATAAAGCCTTACACTAGCGTAGAAAAAGAAATGGTAGGGCAACAAGCAAAGTTAACCTACAGCGACTTTCTAACTCTAAAAGCACGCGTGAAAGAAGCTGAAACCTTTACTGCGCTTATGTTTACTTGGCGCTTTTCGGGTGCAGCAGAGTATGGCAATAAAAGCCATGCTTCACGGGTAATGGGCACAGAGCAAGACTACCAAAAAGCTTACCGCACCTACCCAGAACTCGGCCGATTTATTCGCGCAGAAGATGATGCAAAACGCCGTAGAGTGGCGTTTATTGGCCCTTCAATTATCGAAAAGCTTAACCTGCCTGAAAACCCTGTAGGTGAATATATCAAACTCGGTGGTGAGTGGTTTCGCATTATTGGTGTTGCTGAAAAACAAGGTAGTTTATTAGGTTTTGACCAAGACGATTACATTAATATTCCGATAAGTACCATGAGTGCGCTAGAGGGCGGCAGTGTTGATACCAATGTACAAATGATGTTTCGTTTGAAAGACGATGCTAACGAAGCGCAAGTACTGGCTAAAATTCGCCGCATCTTACGTCAATTACATAAACTGAAAGACGGTGAAGATGACGACTTTGAATTTGAAACCGCCGAAAAAGCCCGTGCTAATATCGATAAATTTACCGGAAGTGCAACCGCAATTACCGCGGGGATCGTAGGTATCAGCCTGGTAGTTGGTGGTATCGGAGTGATGAATATCATGCTGGTTTCGGTAACAGAACGTACGCGTGTGATCGGCACTTTAAAAGCATTAGGGGCAACACCTGGTTTTATTATGCTGCAATTTTTAGTTGAAGCGGTGGTGCTATCACTGTTTGGTGGTTTAATTGGTTTAGCGATAGGCTACGGTGCTGCGGCACTAATTTCAGTTTTAGTGCCGAGCATGCCAGATGCCTACATACCGGGTTGGGCGATTATGCTGTCATTTGGCTTTACTTCATTGATTGGTATTGTGTTTGGCTTAGCGCCCGCTATTAAAGCGGCACGCTTAAACCCAATTGATGCACTGCGTTATGAATAACTAGTCTGGCTTATAAGCTACTTGAGCACAGCTTATTTCAACTGTTTTCGGGTACCAAATAGGCCCAACTTGGTTTACTGCAGCTTCAGCTAAACCATTGGTGAACGACTTATAAGTGTGAACGGTTTGCCATTCGGAATCAGGGCACTCCTCAGATAGGTCGACAGGCTCTGAACCTTCGTAAAGCGCCGCGGCAAAGTTATGATGCCATTGCTCTGTTGCAGGCGCTTTATTGGCTTGTGCAGCACTGCCATTATCAAAGTAGATATTTGTGCAACCACTTAAGGTTGCCACTAACACAGTTGTTGCTAGTAGGCTTTTCATAATTGTTGCTCCTGTGCTTGTTGCTCACACCATACTTTTACTGTGTGAGGAGCATAAATTCCGAGTGTAACGAGTCCTAATGCGCCATCAGCGAATGTTTGTTGCGATTGCATTTGGGCAACTTTTTTATCTTGGCAAATAGCCTTTACATCAACGCGCTCTTCACCAACGAGGCCCCACAAAAAGAATGGTCGGCTATCTTGGTAATCAGCTTTAGTGGCTAATTTATTGGTTGTTTTTTCTGGCACTATGGTGACTGATGAACACGCTGTCACCGATAAGGCAAGCAGCATACAGGCCATTTGTTTCATGAGTAGTTCCTTTGTCTGAGTTGTTAAGCTCAGTAAGTATAAGAATATGAGTACTCATTTTGGGTAAGAAATCGTATAGAAATTGTAGGAAATACTACAGTTTCTAACATTTAGCCTTTGAACTAAACTGGGGCTATCGACGACTAACTCTCAAGGAAAGTAACTAAAGGTCATTATGACGGCATATCTACGAATATTTTTATTACTTGTGTGTTTAAGTGTGCTGTCTTGGTATAGCTTTTCAAGCGATCCTAGCTCTGATGAGCAACAAGGTATAACCAAAACCGCTGTGAACCTTGCTAATTGCCAACAGCAGTTAGCACAAAGTCGTATGCAAACTTACGCTGAACATTATATTTTGCCCTATCAGTTCAAGTTATTGAGTTGGAATATTTACAAGGCGCAAATAGATGGCTTGCTCACCGATTTGCAAAACCTAAATGCCGATGCTGATATTGTGTTACTGCAAGAAGCTATCGAAGAACCTGCGCTTACAAAGCTCAAACCTTATTGGCGCTTTGCTAAAGGGTATAAGAGTGGTGGCGTGCAATCTGGGGTTATGACACTCAGCCGCTGGCCAGCTACGGTGCATTGCACACTCACCCACAAAGAACCTTGGCTACGGAGCCCAAAAGCCACCAATATTGTGGAGTATGCACTGCCAGATCAACAGTTATTACTGAGTATTAACCTGCATGCCATTAACTTTGCTTTTGGCGTTAGTGACTTTAAACAACAGCTCGACGATGCCGCCGCTATTATGCGAACGCATAAAGGCCCTATTGTATTTGCCGGTGATCTCAATACCTGGAGTGATGAACGCCAAGCCTTATTACAGCAAACATTAACCCAACTAGGTTTGCACGAAGCGATTTATTTAGATGATAAACGTACCAAAGCATTTGGATTAGCACTTGACCAAGTGTGGGTGCGCGGTGTCAAAATAGAGACAACCATAGTACCTGAGCTTGCAAGCTCAGATCATAACCCAATTATTGCAACCCTGACGATAGAGCATCAAACGCTATGAGATTATGTATAAGAAGATATTGGTTTATCGCGTTAATATTATTGAGCATTAGCCAATTCAGTGATGCAGCCACCCCAGAACAAGAGATAAATCACCTCATTGATTTTGTAGCTAAAAGCGATGCCGTATTTATTCGCAATGGTACAGAGCACTCAAGCCAAGATGCTGCCGAACACCTTGCTATGAAGTATCGAAAAGCAACCCGCTATGCAAAAACTGCCGAAAAGTTTATCGAAAACCTAGCAAGTAAAAGTTCATGGAGCGGTAAGCCCTATAAAGTAAGACTCAGCAATGGGTCGTTACTCAATGCAAAAGATTGGTTGAGCAATGAATTAAACGAGTACCGCCGAAACCAACATATTCAAAATTAAAATCATCAACACACAAGAAGCGAAAAGCCATGCAAGAACACAAAAATCAGCCACTCAATGACTTTATTGAGTACCCTCATGACGAGATGCTAAAACGCGCCGAAGAGTTTTTAGCCGTGAGTCAGCGTCGCCACAGTATTCGCAGCTTTAGCGACCGCCCAGTGCCAAAAGAAATAATCGAAACCTGTATTAGAGCGGCTGGCACTGCACCAAGTGGGGCCAATCATCAACCTTGGCACTTTGTAGCAATACACAGCAGCGATGTAAAAAAACAAATTCGAGAAGCCGCTGAAAAACTAGAGCGCTCATTTTATGAAGGTCGTGCGGGTGAAGAATGGTTAGATGCCTTAAAACCACTTGGCACCGATGCCAGTAAGCCCTACCTTGAGCATGCACCTTGGCTAATTGCCGTGTTTAGTCAAAAGAAAGGCGGTATTTCTGCCGATGACAAAAATACCAATTACTATGTTCATGAATCTGTTGGCCTAGCAACCGGCTTTTTAATTCAAGCACTACACAGAGCTGGCCTTGCAACCCTCACGCATACACCAAAGCCAATGAGCTTTTTAACCGAAATTTGTGGCCGCGATAAAGATAATGAGCGCCCTTACATGCTGCTAATTGCAGGCTACCCAGGAACAGATGCAACCATCCCTGAGCATGCCTTAGTGAAAAAGTCGCTAGACGAAATAGCGACCTTTATTTAGCTTTAAAATCAACAGCCAGCACATCACCCGGGTTTAAACCTGAAACGATGTGCTGCTTACCATCGAGCATTTCGCCAAGGCGCACATAGCGACGCACTATCTGATTATTTTCAAGTAAATAGACCATACTCAATTGGCCATATTGGTGCACCCAGCTTGACTCAATCAACACCCCTTTTTCAGTGGCGAGTGGTAATTGTAATTGTGCATAAAGACCAGGCATTAACCCAGTTTGGGTATCTGTTTCTAAACGGATTTCCATACTACGCGCAGCACTATCAGCAACGGGCACAATTTCTGTCACTGTGGCAGGCATTGACGTAGATAAAGCAGGTAATTTAACCGTTAGAGTTTGCCCAACATTCAACTTAATTGCTTGTTGTTCTCTGACATTAAATGCTAATTGCAATTGTTGTGGGTTATACAGTGCGAGTAATGGCGTGCCAGGAGTTGCGGTATCGCCAGGCTCTGCAAAACGTTCAACCACAACACCTGAAATCGGCGCTTTAATTTGCGTAAAACTCAGTGCAACTTGCGCTTGTGTTTGCTGCTGCTTAGCAATCGCTAGGTTCGCCGTTAAGTTATCGAACCTTGCTTTTGCATCGTCGTATTCGCTAACAGATACCAAGCCTTGCTTGTATAAATCGTTAATACGCTTTAGTTGTTTCTCTGCTTGAGTCAGCGACGCATTAATTGCATTTATTTGTGCTTCGCTTTGAGCAAGCCCAGCTTTAAAGTCATCTTGCTGCAAGGTAATTAACACATCACCCTGTTTTACAGTATCGCCAGCGCGTACATTTAAACGCTCAACTTGTGCCATAACCCGTGATGAAATTTGCGTATTTTGCTTTGCAATCACAGTGCCCGGTACAACTTCATCACGCGCAATATCTGCCAGTGTCACTGTCACTAACTGACCAGTGTAATCATTTGCCGATGGGTTTTTCATGCCTGCAGCTTGCTTATCGGAGAAACTGCCCGCCATGTAAAGTACCGCCACAATGATCACAGATAACGCGATGATTGAACCAATAAGTTTCGATTTACCCTGCATGAGCTTGTTCCTCTTTGGCTGCATCCTTTGTAAACACTAAATAATAAACCAGCGGCACAACAAATAATGAGAACAATGTTGATGCCACAATACCAAAAATAATTGCGATCGCTAGACCGCTAAATACCGGGTCTAGGGTGATCACCAAGTTACCTAATAAGGTGGTTCCCGCGGTCAGTAACACTGGGCGCATACGCACCGTACCTGCGGCAATCAAAGCCTGTTTAATTGCCATACCTTGGCCGCGAGCTTGATTAATAAACTCAACTAAAATAAGTGAGTTACGAACCACAATACCAGCAAGTGCAATCATGCCAATCATGGCTGTTGCAGTGAATAACACCGGCTCTGGAGCACCAGCAATGCTGCGCTCTCCAAATTGATTTAATAGCCAAAAGCCCGGCATGATCCCTATTACGGTTAATGGAATAGCCGACATGATGATCAGTGACAAACTCGCAGAGTGTGTTTGAATGCGTAAGATGATGAAAATTGCTGTTAGCGCAAACGCAAAGGCAATCCCCATATCTCTGAATACATCGATGGTAATTCGCCATTCACCTTCACCACTAAAGGTCACGTCAGTGCCTGCAGGTAATTGCCAAGCTTGGCTACCACCATTGTTGAAAAAGTGCCTACTTTGCCAATCAGTTTGGCTAAATTCGTCAGCGCTGATGCCTAAGTCGGCATTGACGTCAGCAATAATTTCAGCGGGTGTACGGCCATTTAGCTCAGCCATTACATACACAACATTACGCTGATCTTTACGCATAATTGGCTTGGCAACATCTTGATGCTGAAATTCACCTAACTCAGAAAGCGCCACCAGCGGACGTGGTGCACTTTGCAGCCCAAATTCATCACTGGTTTTTGCAAGCTCCCTATCACCACGAACTTGTAATGCCAGCAATTGAGCAAATTGGTTACGATCTTGATAAGGCAGTTGCAGTTTAATATCGACAGGGTCTGTTTCGCCGCTAACATATAACACCCCAACATTTTTCCCATGTGAGGCAATGGCTAAGGTCTGGGCAATATCTTGCGTAGACACCGCCGACAATGACGCTTTACTTTTATCGGTAACAAAACGCTGTAAGGGTGCATTGGCAGCAATACTGGTATCAACTTCAACCACATGCGGCTCTTGTTTTAACCTTGCAGCAACAGCAAGGGCTGCTTGATAGTGCGTGTCTGTATCAACAAATGGCTCACTGTAAACTTCAGCCACTAAGGTACTTAAAACAGGCGGACCCGGTGGCACTTCAACCACTTTAATTACAATGCCATCGGTTGCCAGTGGCGCTAATGCTGCTCGCAAGCGCATGACCACGCCATGAGATTGATGATCACGCTCAGTCTTATCGAGCAATAATACTCTGAGCTCAGCAAGGTTCGCTGCTTCACGTCGATAATACCCACGCACCATACCATTAAAGTCCATGCTTGATGGCTGACCAACGTAGGCTGCCGCCTCGCTTACTTCATTTAGTTGCCAAGTGATGGTTTGTACTTGTCGAGTGAAAGCGGCGGTTTGCTCCAGGCTTGTACCTTCTGGCATATCAATTAAAACTTGTAACTCGTTTTTATTATCAAACGGTAATAGCTTTAAAGGCACTGCACGCATTACGGGTAACATGGCACTGGCGACAAACAAGGCTAATGTAGTCCATAAAACGAGTTTGGCGCGGCCTTTAGACTCAAGTAATGGTGATAATATGCGCTCATATAAGCCATGCTGATTGGCATCGAGTTGTACGCTGTCATCGACTGGCGCTTTAAGTAGTTTCATTGCCAACCAAGGCGTAACAAAAAATGCCACTATGGTTGAAACCATCACACTAACCGGCACATTAAATGCCATCGGTGCCATGTACGGCCCCATCATGCCGGTGATAAATGCAAGTGGGATAAACGCCACCATAATGGTCAATGTAGACATAAACAGCGCCACACGAATTTCGCTCATGGCATCAACTATGCACTGTTTTTTATCGCCTTTGTGGGTTAAAAAGCGACTTATGTTGTCTATCCCAGTAATGGGATCATCTACCAATAAACCTAAAGAAAGGATGAGTGCAAACAGCGTGACTCGGTTAATTGTATAGCCAAAGGCAAAATCAAGTGTCAGGGTGATGCCGTAGCAAATTGGTACCGCTAGCCCAACAACAATCGCTGGTCGCCAACCTAAAAATACGCCAACAAAAATAACCACGGTAAATACCGCAAACACTAAGCTTGAGGTAAGGTTATTTACTTTTTCGTTCGCGGTTTGGCCATAGTCACGCAGTACGGTGTAGCCCACTTCATCTGGCAATAGATTAGCCGATAAAGTGTCCATCATGCTGTGCACTTCGTTGGCCACAGCGACCGCATTGGTGCCAGCTTGTTTAGCGACACTAATTGTGACTAAAGGAAGTTGTTGCTGATTATCTGATTTAGCCAACCATTGATAACTTTGTGCTTCGCTTGGACCATCACTCACCTGGGCCACATCACTTAGGTAAACACTCTTACCGTTTACCACGTTGACAACAAGCCGTTCAATCGCAGATTGAGAACGTAAAACATCACCCACTTGTAAGGCAATTTGCTGCTTACCCTCAA
Organism: Pseudoalteromonas sp. PA2MD11; assembly: GCF_017808125.1. Classification (NCBI taxonomy): domain Bacteria; kingdom Pseudomonadati; phylum Pseudomonadota; class Gammaproteobacteria; order Alteromonadales; family Pseudoalteromonadaceae; genus Pseudoalteromonas; species Pseudoalteromonas sp. PA2MD11. The sequence continues at coordinate 134,205 of NZ_JADKNF010000011.1, read as the reverse complement.
CAACACTGCCCACATTCACTAATTGGTTAGATACGCTAAGCGCATAATACACATCGGTTAGGGTTGTTTGATGTGCAGCTAAAGCGCTTGCATCAAGGTTAATCGTTAATTGACGAGTTCTACCAGCAATCACTTTCACTTCGCTGGTGTTTTCGATGCGCTGTAAGCTGTTAGCGATTTCGTTGGCAAAACGGGTTAGTTGATAGTCATCGTAAAGTTTTGGATCTTTACTAAATAAGCCCAGCATTACTATTGGCACGTCGTTCACTTCAACCGGACGTATTTGCCATGAGCTGATCACTGACGCCATCGTGTGTTGATAGCTATAGAGTTTAGCGTAAGTATCGAGAATGGCTTGCTCGCGATCGTGACCGACTTCGAAGCGAAGAGTAACAACAGCAGCATTACTTTGTGTAGTCGAGTAAATATGCTCAACGCCCGTTAACTGCGCTAATAACTTCTCCAATGATTCAGTTACCAGCCTGGCTACTTCTGGCGCTTCGACGTTTGGCGCTGCTACATATATATCAAGCATAGGAACCACAATTTGCGGTTCCTCTTCACGCGGGGTTTGCTTTAATGCCATTAAGCCAAGCAACACCGACATAATAAAAATAACAACAGGAAGGCGGCCGCTCAAGCTGCTTTTAACAGCATTATCGATAGCACTCACAGGTTAATTACCTTTACAAAATAAGCCATATAGAGTTGCTAGGATCGATACTACATTTTCATCAACCACGCGATAATAGATAGTTTGGCTTTCGCGTCGAGTAGCAACTATCTGAGCTTTTCTCAGCGCCGCTAAGTGTTGCGATAATGCAGACTGCGCTAACGGCACAGCTTCGTTTAATTCGCTCACGCTCATTTCACCATCTTGCAACGAACATAAGATCATCAAACGATTTTTATTCGCCAATATCTTTAGCATTTGCTCTGCTTGTTCCACATTGTCGGCCATAGCCGCAAAATCGATGTTCATAATCACACTACTCTATATTCTTAAAATACCGCTAAAGTATAGATTGATATATTAGAAAAGTCTAATATTAGAATTTACTAATGTAGTGTTATCTAATATATTAAATACATCACCCTTTTACGAAAACTTGGCATGGAGGATTAGTATGCTGACCCCAATTCCTGACTTAATGAAAATTATTGCCCCCAACCAGCGCCGTATTAGCGCTGACCAAGCAAAACAAGAATTAAGCGAAAACCACGGTTTATTAATAGACGTACGAGAACCTGCTGAGCACGCAACTAAAGCAGCAACAGGTGCAATTAATATCCCGCGTGGTGTACTTGAAATGAAATTAATGGAAATTGAAAAAGATCCTGCAAGGCCTATTTACTTACACTGTGCAAGTAGTGCCCGCGCCACACTAAGTGCCGAAGCACTGACTCGTGTTGGCTACGAAAATGTCACTGTAATCACCTGTAATGCTGAACAAATTTGTCAGGTGTTTTAACTTCATAGAACAGTAACACTGGTCGGATAAGCTCGTGCTTTTCTACTTATAGGTACAGAGCAATGACTTTTACGCGCAGACGCTTTTTAAAAGCATCGGCGGCTGGTTTTGGAGCCGCCGTTTTATCTTTTGGTTTAACGGGCTGTAGTCTTAATGACGATGATGACGAAACTATAAAGCAAATCCCTGTCAGCTTTGATCACGGTGTTGCCAGTGGCGACCCGCTCGCTGACAGCCTCATTATTTGGACTCGCATAACCCCAGTTGAAAACGTCACGAGTATTAACGTAGTTTGGCAAGCCTCAACAGACGCTAACTTCACAACCATTAGCCATGATGGCGAAACACAAGTAAGCGATGCAACCGACTTCACCTTAAAAGTTGATCTGCAAGGCCTCGATGCCAATACCACCTATTACTACCGCTTCATAAGTAATGGTAAAACCTCACCCACTGGAGTAGGTAAAACGCTTCCAACCGACAACATAGAACAAGTTAAATTTGCTGTTGTCTCTTGCGCTAACTATCCTGCTGGCTACTTTCATGTGTATGGCGAAATCGAAAACAAACCGATTTAGATGCAGTACTGCACCTAGGTGACTACATCTATGAATATGGTAATACAGGTTATGCCACTGAAGATGCCGCCGAACTTGGCCGTTTATTACCTGATGACAATAACGATGAAATCATTTCTTTAGCGGATTATCGCAAACGTTACGCCCATTATCGTAAAGACGAAAACCTGCAAGCTGCCCATAGTCATTGTGCATTTATTACTGTTTGGGACGACCATGAAATAACTAATGATACATGGCACAGTGGTGCAGAAAATCACAACGACGGCGAAGGTGAATTTAGCGAGCGCAAAATGCATGCGCTACAAGCCTACTTTGAATGGATGCCTATCCGTAATGTTGCCGATAAAGAGCGTATTTATCGACGCTTCGAGTTTGGTAATTTAGTGTCATTGCACATGCTCGATACCCGTGTTTTAGCTCGCGACGAGCAAGTTAATTATGCAGATTTCGACTTAACCAGCAGCCAAGGACAAACTGACTTTGTTGCAGCAATTAGCTCACCTACTCGTGCTCTATTAGGTAACGAGCAACTTACATGGCTGACTGATGGTTTAACGACAGCAACAACACAATGGCAAGTACTTGGGCAACAGGTGCTGATGACCAAAATGCATTTGCCACTCGAGATTTTACAGTTACTAATGAATATCCAAGTGACTCAAGCAAACGGTGCTGATCCCTCGGCATTACTTGCTCAAGCAAACACATTATTTAGTGAGCTTGCGCAAATTAAAGGACGTATATTAGCTGGCGATCCAACGGTTACTAGTGAACAGCGAGCACGCGTAGAAACAACAGCACCTTATAATCTTGATGCATGGGATGGCTATGCTTATGAGCGCGAGCAAATACTAGGAACTGCAATTGCAGCCCAAAAGAATTTAGTCGTTTTAGCTGGTGATACGCATAACAGTTGGGCAGGACACTTAGTCACTGATGCAAGCAATCCTGTTTCTGCTAAAGCCGCAGCTGGTGTTGAATTTGCAACATCTTCGGTTTCATCACCAGGTCTTGAGAACTACTTAGCGTTAAATACGCAATCGAGCGAAGCTGTCGCACAAATTGAGCAAGTCATTGCATTATTGGTTAACGACTTAGCTTACAATAACTTAGTTGAACGCGGCTACTTAACCGTCACCTTTACTCAACAGCAAGCGCTTGCCCAGTGGCATTATGTAAGTAGCGTTAAAACAGCCGATTACACACTGCTTAGCGAGCGTCAAAAAGCGCTCAGCGTACAAGCTGGTAACCCTACTTTACAAATGGTTTAACGCTTTTCATCTAATAGCGTAACTAACATTTGCTCAATGTTTTTTACGCTATAAGTAAGTGAACGCAGCAGCTCTAACTGACTATCTTCAGGTTGATGCTCAGCTTTAGTACTGCTGCTTTGAGTCATCTCATCTTTTTGTTTTAAGATTGCCTCGCGAAACGTCTCTGCATCAACCACTCCGAGCAATGATACTAATGCACCTTGCCCTGATTGACCTGCCGTTTCAAAACTCAGTCGATAAAGACCAAATTGACGCATTAAAGGACCTTGGCTTAGTGCTACATCGGTTATTTTTTCAAGTGGGATCGATTTTTCTTCTTTAAAGAAGACACCGCGTTTTACCACTAACTTACGTGTTAACAACGTGGCTGACATCGCCGCTAAAATACGCCCTGCCACCAGCCAGATTATTAACGCAACAATGGGAATGAAAGGGATCCCTACCATACTAATCACACAGGTAAAAATACCCAGTAATAACCAATACTGTTTTACTTTTGGATCAAAGCTGGCACTCAATAAACTGGTTTCTGTCATCATAGGCTCCTTGATAGAGAGTTATGACAATATACAAACTTTTCATTAAACACAAAAAAAGCCGAGCAAAGCCCGGCTTAAGGGTACTGCAGGGAAAGCTATTCCACTGCTTCAACCGTCACTGTTAATTTACTCAGATCAGGTCCTTGCACTGTAAAACGATAATCCCCCGCTGTTGGGATACTCAAGGCGATATTGGCACCAACGGCTTCTAGTAAAGCCGCTTCGCCAAGCACAGCAACAGGGGCATCACCACTGCCGCCATAATCCACCGTATTCCAGTCTTCAGAAGCGACTTTGAACTCATAGTCACCAGCTTCTAAAGTCATGCTAGTACTGTACATCGCATCACCAGCATAAATCAGTGGGGTATCTGTGCTCCAATCATTTACACTACCACGTAAGTACACTTGAGTTTCGCCAAACATTTCTGCATTGAATACAGTCATAAGTGGTTCTTCAAGGTTACTGGCATCAAACATAAACTGATATTGACCATCGCTTGCAATATCCATTGTCATATTTGCGCCTTTTACTGCGAGTAGTTTTTCAGTACCCACTGTAACCGCTGCACTACTTTCACCTGAACCATAATCCACCGTGTTCCAATCTTCAGAGGCCACTTTAAACTCATAGCTACCCGCAGTTAATTGTTTAGTGAAGGTATAAACACCTTTACCTTGATACATTAACTCGTCACTGGTACCCCAATCGTTTAAGCTACCGCGTACATAAATTGGCGTACCAACAAATGGTTCTTCATTATAAACCTTAAGTACTGGGTTATCGGTGTCTGTGGCATCGAATGAGAACACATAAACAGCATCCATTGCCGCCGTAAAGGTCATATTGGCGCCACTGCGTGTTAGCAGCTCATCTTCGCCTTCGAGCACTTCAGCAACATCGGCAGAAAGCGCACCAAAATCAACGGTAGACCAATCTTCAGAAGCCATTTTAAACTCATAGCTGCCTGCTGTTAGAGGAATCGCAATTTTGTACTCGCCATCACCCACATATTCAAAGCTATTTGCCGTACCCCAGTCATTTAACGAGCCACGAACATAAACCTCTGTGCTACCAAATGGCACAATATCTGGCGCACCCACAGTCGCATCGGCACTTAGGCCTTCGCCTTGAGCATCAGCTTGTGGTTTCACAAACACAGCAACAGTATATGGCGGAACATTAAAGGTACCTTCGCCCTCACCAGCCATAAAGCTTGCCGCTGACATACTTGAGTCAACACTCGCTTTTAAAACAGGATGAAGCTCAAAACCCGCAGCCGTTGATACCGTATGCGATAAGCTTTGCTCCGTACCGTTCATCACCACAACAATGGCATCGTATTGGCTATCTAGGTCAGTCAACCCAACACCATCATCAATACTCATCACCACTAAACCTTGTTGTTGACGCTTACCAATATTGTGGAAGCCAACGCGGTCTAGAATGTCTTGCTCTGTGGTTAAACTAAATAATGGGCTGGCACTACGAATTGCTAAGAACTCAGTAAATACATTACTTGCGTACTCAATGTCGCTTGCCATCGCTTGCGCATTCGTATTTGCAGAAATAGGTGCAATTTCGCCCCACTTCGCTTGGTTATCTTGCGCAGGTGGCAGGCCTACATTCCAGTTATTGGTATCCATACTGAAATCAACAAAGTTGAACCAATCACCAGAATCATAACTGTTACGATCCATTGATTTAGAACGCAGCATATCAGCACCCATTTGCATAAATGGAATACCTTGGCTCATCAGCGGCATAGCTAAAGCCATATTGTGAACACGCACACGCTCTTCAATACTTAAGTTAGTACCATGCTTATATTGCAGCTGATCCCATAGTGTTTCGTTATCATGCTTAGAGACATAGTTAATGCTATCAGCTGGGTCGAGTGCATAAGCTGCTGGCTGACCACCCCAACTAAAGCGGGTACCTTTTGCTGAATTACCTTTAAAGTCTTTAAGAATGTAGTTTTGTAAGTTACCTGCCAGCGATAAGCGCAACGTATCTTGCTCAGATAAATTGCCATCTGTGGCATTATTGCTGAAGAATGCACCACCACGAACTGCTTCACGAATACGGTCATTAAAGGTACCTACTTCAGTGCCAGCCATATCCATTTGTTTAGCTTGCACAAATAAACGGTTATCAGCGACTTCATCAAAGTTCCATCCTTCACCGTAAAAGTAAGTATCTGGGTCAACTGCTTGCACTGCATTAAGCGCTGCCATAATTGAGGCTTTTGGCATATGCCCCATCACATCAAAGCGGAAGCTATCGTAACCAAAGTCACGGGCTAAAATCACCATAGAGTCAGTAACAAACTTATCCATCATGACATGTTCTGTTGCAGTATTCTCACAACATGTTGAGCGTTCCATTATGCCTGTTGTTTCGTTATATCTGTGGTAGTAACCTGGTACTAGTTTATCAAACACAGATTTATCCCAAACACCTGATGAGGTAGTGTGGTTATAAACAACATCAAGCACAACACGCAAACCAATTTCCTGTAAAGACTGGATCATCGCACGCGTTTCTTTGACTCGTGCAATACCTTCAGGCGATGAAGCGTAAGAGCCTTCAGGCGCAATAAAATGATGCGGATCATAACCCCAATTAAAGCTATCAACACCACGCATAGCATTAGCCAGTGCTTGAGCATCATCAGAACCAGGCAGGTAAGACGCCATTAAATCAACTATCAATGCACTCTTATCTTCGGTTTTACATGCATCAGCATCATCGTCAATGCGGGTACATAAATCACCTAAGGTTGCAGTAATATCAACACGCTGACTAGCATCTTCATCTATGGTGCCAATATCAGTCAGTGGCAGTAAATGGAAATGAGTTAAGCCATTATCTGCCAGCTTTTTAAGATGTTGCATTGGTGCGCTATCAAGTTCAGTAAACGCTAGATACTTACCACGGTTTGCTTCACTGACAGTTTCATCACGCACACTAAAATCACGTACATGACCTTCGTAAATAACCGCTTGCTCTGGGTAATCAACCGTTGGCACCATACGCTCATCCCAGCCGGTTGGTTTAGTATCTTCATCATTAAGGTTAATCAATTGGCTATATAAACCATTGGTCGAAACGTTTAATGAGTAAGGATCTGTGCTCCATAAGCTTTCAATTTGCTTGGTCGCTGGGTGATAAACATCAAACATAAAGCGGTAGTAATGGCGATCGTGACTAATATCGATATTGCTAGACCAAATACCCGTTGTGCTATCCAAGGTCATAGCAAATTGTTCAAGCTCTGTTTTATCAGCATCATACAGCGCTAATTTCATATTGCTTGCAGTCGGTGCCCATACCGACACATCAATGCCATTATTGGCGTAATGCACACCTAGTTGTGCTTCATTAGCATCACTTTCGCCACTGGTATATAAGTCATCTAGGGCTTTAGCGGCTTGTACATAAGTGGCTTCTGTTAGCTTGCCATCAGCGTCATAGCCTGCCACAACCAGTTGTTGTTTAATAAGCTCTTTTGCAGTGGCGGCATCCCAGTTACCTTGGTACGCATTCCATCCGGCAAGGTGTGGTACTTTAGCGATTTGCTCATCACTTAAAGATGTCGATGTAAGCTCAACCACTTGACCATTTAGCTCTTCGGTGTCTTCATCTATTGCTAAATCTGCATTGTTTGATGAGTGTAATTTAATGATACTAGTCAGTTCATTACTTGGATTATAGACAAAGGTTGAGAGGTCAAGCCAATGTGCTGAGGCACCTGAAAGACTCACTCCTAAACTCAAAATTGGGAATTCAAAAACAGACGGTTCACCATGAAAAGTAAAGTTCATACGTTGGAACTTTTCATCGTCCTGCATCAATGGCATTTTTAAGTCAACATCACCAAACGCTTTGCCGGACCCTTCGGTTCCAATATGCACAATGAAGTTAGCACACTCGTTGTAACCCTCTTTTAGTTTTACAATCCAATATGCGCCGTAGTTAGGGTCAACACCATCGTATTCATGACCATTTGCCCAATCAGTGGCATCAAACGGTGCAGCGTAAGCATCACAGTCATCGTTATTCCATGAGTGTAAACGGTATCCTTCATAGATTTTATCTGTGCGGTTATAGAATAAGATGGCTTCGTCGTCTGCAGGGAAAACCACAGGATCAGGCAAAGTGGGATCAGCGCCTACTACGCAGCTCTCATTATTTTCATCTGGTACGGAATTGCCTTTACAACTAATTGGTGGTGGATCTACACACTCAGTCCCTGCTTCATTAGGGATTTGCGGTACGCTACAAGTTAATAAAACTTGCCCAGAATCTATATCGTCACTTGCGCCACCACCACATGCAGTTAGCAATACCATGCTACATGCAATCAGTAAGCGGTTTAAATTAGCTATTATTTTCATATTATTATCTCCAGCTTACTGATCAATGGTTATAGGTAAAACCCAGATAAAACTGACGACCAAAGAATTGCGTGGTGCCTGTTTTACTGGTTGTTCCAAAATAGCTTTGTGTTGGTTCATCGGTTAAGTTATTCACTTGTAATAACATGCCGAATGAATCTGTGAACTGATACGACGTTTGGAAATCGATAACCGTTTCCGCATCAAAGTTCACCACTTGCTCATTGACAGCAACTTGCTCTGAAACGAAATCATCGCGATAACGCACATTCAAACGTGTTTCAAAGTTTTCATAGCTGTAAAAAAGTGTGCCGTTAAAGACATTGTTTGACAGGCCAGGCAAATCTTGCGACACAGAATCACCACCTAAGTCGGTGATAGACTGCACTTCGCTCTCGGTATATGAGTAACTGGCATTAATGCCTAGGCCTTCAAACGGCGAGGGTAAGAAAGAGAAAACTTGCGTATAGGCAAGCTCAATACCACGAATATAACCCCCTTTGGCATTATTAACCGCAGTGGTGTACACACCATTAGTAGTTTCGATTTGCTCACCGCTGACAGGGTCAACAATGTATTCTGGTACGTTAAAACCATTACCCTTAAAGTCAAAGTTCTCTATGGCTACCGTGTCTATGAATGAGTCGATATTCTTATAAAACGCAGCAACAACCAGCGCACCATCGGTGTCTTCAAAGTATTGCTCGTACGAGATATCGTACTGATCCGCATAAAAAGGTTTTAAGAATGGGTTATTAGTACTTGAACCGTTAATTTCGCCGTCATTGTTAACCGATGCACTGGCATCGCCTGCTAAACGGTTAATCGGAGCACGCGCCATCACTTTTGCCGCAGCAAAACGAATTTGTGTCGCGTCACTCACTTTAAAGTTTAGGTTTAATGAAGGCAGGTAATCAGTGTATTTAATGCCTAACACGCTTGGTGCATAAAGGTCGTTAACAATGCCATTGTCATCAACAATATACTGCGCACCGAGTTGTGGGTCACCACCGACGTTTTCAAGCACCGTCGCGGACTGATCGGTATCCACTCGGCGAATACCAATATTACCTGTGATTGGTAGAGAGCCAATTTCGGTATCAATGTTAAGCATCAGATAGGCTGACACTACTTCTTCATACACTGAGCCACTTTGCAACATGGTCCATGAGTAGTTAGTGGTATAGTCTTGTGCATCTGGCTCACCATCACCATCTAAATCAACAACACCATCGGCATTACCCCAGGTTTGTACTGGTTGCGGAATACCATTTGGGAACCATGCGTTAAGTGCTTTATCTAAATCTATCGCTAGATATGATGGGAAATAACTAAACTCACCTTGCCAATCAACTACGGTGGTCATGTCATCGGTAAGGCGAAGCGGTGGTTGAGTCGAAGAGAATGCACCATCGTTACCGTATTCAAATACAGAGCGATTATTGCTGTACTCACGGTCTGAATAACGAGCACCAAATTCAATTGAGCTAAACCAGTTATTCTCTAACTCATACTTAAAATCGAGTCGAAATGCTTTTACTTCATCTTCATTTTCATACGGGTAAATACCGTATTTACTGACCATAACTCGGTCAATATCGCTAAATGCGTCGGCTTGGTTAAAACCTACATCAGGCAAGTTTAAGCCGTTCAATTGATAGTTAAGCGATACATTGGTATCAAACACTGGGTTCTCAACGGTGGCATCTTCCGCAACCAATGCCCAAAGTAAACCATTACGAAAATTACTCTTAGCACGTGATAGCGACACGTCAGCATTGACATTCAAACGCTCGGTAACTTGCCAATCCGCATTAATGCCGTAGCTGTCTACTTCATCGAAATCTTGGTTATCATCATTAACAATTTCAACACGGGTAAAGCTATTCGATGTACGGTTAATTGCACCACCAATCACCGCATTACCGTCAAGCTCTGGGTTAGCATACACCGCAGACGGACCACCAAACTTAACTCGGAAACCACGGGCAAATGACTCGCTATCAAAACGCGATAAAAACGCATCACCCTTTAATTTAAAGTTATCGGCTGGCACCCATTCAATTGAGGTTAAATAACCATTACGGGTTTCTTCACCACCTAAGTGCTGAAGCTCAAATCCCTCGCTGATGTATTCATTGGCAGGATTATCTGCAGGGCCATCGGTATCATTTGCCAGTCCATCAACATCTTTGTTTCCGTTATATGCTAAACCGATAAACTGAGTCGCCACACTTGGTTGGAATAAGCGCGCGTAACCCACTGCGACACCTAGCGTATCGTCAAGAAACTTACCTTGGTAAGAAAAGCTAATACGGTCGCCGTACTCGGTTGCATCAAAGACCTCTGAAGCACGGTCGTTATACATACCACGCACATTCGCAGTAAATTTGTGTTGCTGGTCATTATCCAATGGGCTGGCTGTTTGTAGCTCTACCGTACCTGCTACGCCACCTTCAATGAGGGATGCCTTTGGCGACTTGTAGACCGCCGCTGAACTGATTAACTCAGACGGGTATTGATCAAACTCAATACTACGACTACCACTAGTAGATACTTGCTCACGACCATTTAATGTCGAAAAAACAAAGCAACCAGATAAACCGCGAATGTTGATTTCGGCAGCTTGGCCTCCGGTACGTACCGCCGAGATCCCCGGTAGACGTGTTAATGCATCAGCCATAGACACATCAGGTAATGCCCCTAAGTCATCAGCTGATAGTTGCTCAGAGACAGTGTCGCTAAAGCGTTTTTGATTTAATGATTGAATTAAGCTGCGACTAAAGCCGCGCACTTCGATTACTTCAAGCTCAGGATCGATTTCCTTTGCTGATGTGCGTTCTTCTTCCGTCGCCGCTATTGCACTATTTGCTGCCACTAAAGCCAGCATAAGCGCACTTAGCTTGAATTTCCCCATTGGATTTCCACCCTGTTGTCGTTGGAGGTGTTGTATTTGTGGTTATTGTTGTTGTCAAAAAACAACCAATAAAGTGTAACCAAAAGGTAAATATTGTGTGATGAATACGTATGCAATAGGAGCTTGCTGGGGAGAGCAGCGATCACAACCCTTTTTTATTAGTGATGTAATCGCAATATAGAGGGATTTATAAAGTAATAACGACGCGAACAGCTAGAGCAATAAAGATTATCCCTAGCAATTTTTCGAGCCATGGATTTGTCTTGGTGAAACCAAAACGCTTTTTTGATATGTCGGTTAACAGTGCAACAACTAGATACCAGCCCGTATCAAGCACAAATACCGTTAAACACATGATTAAACCAACTTGCAAAGTCAGCTTTTCAGGATCAATAAATTGCGAAAACAGTGCTAAAAAGAACACCGCAAGTTTTGGGTTTAAAAAGGCAATAGCAAAGCCATCTTGCAATGCGCTACGAGGACTCGGCTTAGTCTGCTCAACATTCAATGTTTGCGAGCTAGGTTTAGCTAACAAAATACGAATACCCAAATATGCGAGATAGGCTGCACCGCCATAGACCAGCACTTGATAAAGCGTTGGCAACTGAGTCATCAGCGCACCTAAACCAAGTAACGAGGCACACGCATAAAAGCCAACCCCAATACCATGGCTTAACGCCGCTAACATGCCGTTCTTCATACCGCCATGTAAACTGTGCTTTAAAACCACAGCTAAACTGGGCCCCGGCGACATCGCTCCCATCACGCAAATTAAAACTAAACTCAACCACTCAGTTAGTGTCATTATTCGTTATTCTCGATTAGCAATAAAACGGATGTTATCTGACCATAAACCCCTGTTGCTGTAGTGATGGTTTTCACTTGCCAACCTGCTTGTCCTAATTCGAACACTCGTTGATTTAATGCATCAATATCGATGCCGCCAAAAAAGCGTTTCTTTTTAAACTCTACAACTTTTTGCATGTTAGTCCGTCAGTTGGTATTCAAAGTCATAATGATGAATACCCGATTCAATTCGAATTGCCATTTTACCAGAAATACCTTCAAGTTCACCTGCGCCTGAGTCTGGTACCACTTCTAAAATCAATCGGTCAGCCCCTTTATCCATGGTGCCAAAATGTTGCAGCACAAAACTGCCTTGCTTACCTTCTAAGCTACCAACAACTTGCTCTATCGCTACATAACCTGCACTGCCCTGAGTTGCAGTCATGGCACTGAGCATTTCGCCTTGGCTTGTTGCTTCTAATGGACCTGAAAACTGTTTATCAATCGACATACGTCCTAAATTTACGCCATCTTGCCCTGTGGCATAGCCGCCAATTGGGTTTAATTTTACGGTGAATTGACCACTGATCGTTGTAGATTCCATACTAATCCCTTAATAACTGTTGATTTTTAGAGCATTGATAACCATATCTATACCCTATTCATCAACAAGAATCTAGCATGTCTACCAATAAAGAAAAGGCCGCATTTAGCAGCCTGTTACCGATTTTAGCTTTTATTAAACCCTATAAATGGGTGGTGTTTGCAGCCCTTGGCGCCTTGCTGCTTACGGCCGGTGTTAACTTATCACTCGGACAAGGCGTTAAATTTGTTATCGACCATGGCTTTATTGCAGGCTCACAAGCTCAGCTTCAACAAGCAGTAATGGTGTTGATTGGTTTAATAAGCTTATTAGCTGTAGGTACTTTTTGTCGCTTTTATTTAATGTCGTGGATTGGTGAGCGAGTCAGTAACGATATCCGTAAAGCCGTGTTTGAACGCATCGTTACATTACACCCGAGCTACTTTGAAGAAAACCGTAGTGGCGAGCTGATGTCGCGCCTGACCACCGACACCACCTTATTGCAATCTATCATTGGTTCCTCTTTTTCAATGGCACTACGTAGTAGTTTAATGCTGATTGGTGGCTTGGTTATGCTACTTATTACCAACCTAAAGCTGACTCTTGTCGTTGTTGCCTGCGTACCAGTAGTATTAGTGCCGATGATGATTTTTGGCCGAAAAGTAAGAAAACTGGCAAGCTCAAGCCAAGATGCCATTGCCGATATCAGCACCTATGCTGGTGAGATCATTCAAAATATTAAAGTAGTGCAAAGTTATAGCCATGAAGAACGTGAAAAAGCAGCATTTAGCGAAGAGACCAACAAGGCGTTTCAAGTAGCGAAGAGCCGAATCAAACAGCGCTCGTTTTTGATTGCAGCGGTGATATTTCTGACCTTTAGTGCTATTAGCGTGATGCTTTGGGTTGGTGGCAGTGACGTATTAGCTGGCACTATGACAGGTGGTGAGCTAGGTGCTTTCGTGTTCTATGCGATTATGGTGGCGATGTCTGTAGCAACCGTTGCCGAAGTGTATGGTGAGCTGCAAAGAGCCGCAGGTGCAGCAGCACGGCTGTTAGAGCTACTTGCCGTTGAAAGCATGATCAAAAGTCCAGATACAAATCATGATGCACAACTTGAAGCAAACAAACTTAATCACCCTGCTATCGAGTTTAATGAGGTATCTTTTCATTACCCTTCAAGGCCAGATAAAGCCGCTTTAAATACGCTGAATTTACAAGTAAAACAAGGTCAAACTCTTGCTATCGTTGGCCCATCGGGGGCTGGTAAAACAACGTTGTTTGAGTTACTGCAGCGCTTTTACGACCCAAGCTCAGGGAGTATTTCGCTGGCAGGAATAAACATAAAAGCACTCTCTCTTGATTGCTTACGCCAGCAAATGGGGATGGTGGCACAAAACCCAATTTTATTTAGCTCAGACGTAATGCATAACATACGTTATGGCAACCCAAGCGCCAGCGACGAGCAAGTATATGCGGCGGCCAAATATGCCCATGCCGATGAGTTTATTAGTCAACTGCCAGATGGTTACCACAGCTTTTTAGGGGAGCAAGGTGTTAGGCTTTCAGGTGGGCAAAAACAACGCATAGTTCTGGCCCGCGCAATATTAAAAGACCCTGCAATTTTATTGCTTGATGAAGCAACCAGTGCACTCGACGCACAAAGTGAGTTTCATGTACAAGCTGCCCTTGAGCATCTAATGAAAGACAGAACAACACTGATCATTGCCCATCGTTTGGCAACGGTTAAACACGCCGATGTGATTGTCGTGATGGATAAAGGAGAAATTATTGCAACGGGTACGCATCAGCAATTGTTTGAGACTAACCCATTGTATAAACAATTGTGCGAATTACAGTTTAATCGAGATTAAGAAGGGAAATGTCAGGTTTGAAAGGGCATATCAAACCTGACCACAAATCTAGATATAAAATCTAACCTTGTGTATTCGGTACGATCTGAATTTCTACGCGGCGGTTTAAAGCTCGGCCATTTGCTGAGTCATTGCTTGCCACAGGGCGTGTTTCACCATAGCCTCGTGTGCTGATACGCGCAGACATAATCTGATGATTCACTAAGTAATCTTTTACGCTTTGCGCACGTTGTTGAGATAACGTCATATTGTAGCTATCTTTACCTGTGCTGTCGGTATGACCTTCTACGCTTAAGTAGGTTTTTTCGTATTTATTCATCACCTTAGCAATCGCATCTAAGGTGCTATGAAAGCCCGACGAAATATAAGATTGGTCAGTTGCAAAAGTAATATTTGATGGCATGACTAGACGAATATTGTCGCCTTCACGAACCACTTCAACACCTGAGCCTGCTAGCTCATCGCGAAATGCTTCTTCTTGCTTATCCATATAATCGCCAACGGCTGCACCTGCTAATGCACCAATAGCCGCACCAATGAAAATACGTTTATCGTCATGGTCACCCGTTGCTTTACCTAGAACGGCACCTGTAGCAGCACCAATCGCAGCGCCTTTACCTGTATTCGTTGTCTCACAACCTGTCAATAAAACGGCTAATACGCCCACTGTTAAAACTGATTTTGTAAAAGTCATGTGTCTCTCCATGGCAATTATTCAAATTGAATTGTTAACAATTATGAATGAACGTCTATGAACAAACTATGAAGAATGGGTTACTTATCGATTGCTACAGCAGTAACCGGAGGTAAGTTATAACTTTTGACCAATTCTGTTAAACGGCCATTGAGGACTAAGGTATTGAGGCGCTCTTGAATTTTTTCGGCTAAACTCGAGCTTGCAAACTGTTTACTTAGGGCAATGTGACCATAAATAACATCTTTATAGCGATAAGGCATTTTTACAATTTCTTGTGAAGGTCGCTGCAAAAAAACGGAGGCATGATCTGCAGTCTCTTCAACAGCAATCACTAAATCAACACGATTTTTTAATAACATCTCAAAAGCATTATGTTCGCTTAAAGCCTCGATTTTAGTGAGGGTTTTATCAGTGTCGAAGCGGGGAAAATGCGCAGCACCTCGCATTACCGCAATGCGCTTACCGACTAGGTCTTGATAATTGTTTATTTTAAGCTCGCTATCAGCTTTTGCATAAAACACGAAAGAAGACGACAGCATCATATACGGCGGGGTAAGAAACTGCATTTTTTGTTCGCGCGCTTCTGTGCGAATAAGGCCGCCCATCACATCCAGCTCATTTTGCTCAAGCATCTTTAAACAACGAGAAAATGGGCAAGCAACATACTCAAACTTAATTGGTAAGCTAGGTTGCATTTCACGCATAATATCAACAATTGCGCCACTCACTTTACCATCATCAGAAATCATGCCATAAGGGGGCGCATGATCAACAGCCACCAACACTTTCTCATAAGAGTTCGCAGATACTAAGCCACTGAAAAAAAATAACAACAAACTTGCAATGTAGTGTTTCATAGTGATACTCATGACTACGTTCACTGGTTCTGTATATTGTAGACGGCCTTGTGTCATAAAAACCACAAAAATGTCATACAATTTTGTCATAATTGAAAAAAAATTACTGATGGCAAATCAATGTTATTCATCATATTTAAGCAATTCTTTTTATTAGGCTGTATGAGCTTTGGTGGCCCTGCAGCACACCTTGGTTACTTCAAACGCCACTTTGTTGATAATTTAAAATGGCTTTCTGCTGAACGCTATGCTCAACTGATTAGTCTTAGCCAAGCATTACCGGGCCCAGGTTCGAGTCAAGTTAGCTTTGCGATGGGGGTTGAAAAAGGAGGGGTATTGGGTGGCCTGTGCGCTTTTATTGGGTTTACCCTACCCTCATTTTTAATCATGTTTTTTCTGGCTCTAAGCGCTCATCAATTTGGTGATATATACTTTGCAGTAATTGCTGGGCTAAAACTCTTTGCAGTAGTGATTGTTGCCGATGCAACCTATAGCATGGCAATGAGCTTTTGCAAAAACCACTTACATAAACTTATAGCAGTGCTAAGTACTGTTGTATTGATTATTTTCTCACAATTATCGAGCCAAATTTTAGTACTTATTGCAGCAGCGGCTATAGGTTGGTGCTATCCACAACTTAAATTACCTGAAAGCCAAGAGCAAAAATCAGTGAAAATAGCTTGGTTACCACTTGGCTTATTTGCCATCTTGTTATTAATTAGTTTTTTACCTTTCGGTGAATGGCTTTCTTTGTTTGCCCCATTTTATCAAACTGGCGCTATGGTCTTTGGTGGCGGTCACGTTGTGTTACCTATTTTACAAGCTGGTGTACCGAGCCTTGAAACTGAGCAGTTTTTATCGGCTTATGCCAGTGCCCAAGCCATACCTGGACCGATGTTTACTATCGCTACTTATTTGGGCGCACAAGTTACACCAAGCATTCCACTTGTAGGTGCTATTGTCGCGACCATCCTGATTTTCTTACCGGGTTTTTTGTTGATGTTAGCCTTTATGAAAAGCTGGTTACAGTTAGCAGATAAGCCACGCTTTGCAGGCAGTATCGCAGCGCTAAATGCCGCTGTAGTGGGGTTTTTAGCCGCTGCTCTTTATTCACCGATTTGGCAATCGGCAGTGCAAAATCTATGGCAAGTAGCTTTAGTCATTGCAGCATTTACGTGGCTAAGAATGGCAAAGCCACCTATTTGGTGGCTTTTGTTAGGCTTTATTACGATTAGCTTATTGATTGCTCAGCTTTAAGCTTTCTCACGTGGAGGATTAGCTACCTTGATACTAGGCTTTAAGCCAGTTTGGGCTTCGCTTGTGCTCAACTGACCCGTAACACTTTGATAAGGTCTAAGCCCAAAAATAGGCAGTACAGCAAGTAGATGATCCATGATCTCTGCTTGCAAGTGCTCGTATGAAATCCAGCGCTTATCCTCACTAAAGCAATAAAACTCAATAGGTAAACCATGATTTATTGGTTGCAGCTCTCGCACCATTAAAGTTAAATCACGATTAATTTTTTCATGTTGCTTTAAGTAACCTTCAGCATAACGTCTAAATAAGCCAAGATTTGTTACTGGGTTAGGTAAATTTGCTACTCGTATGTAGTCATGCAAAGGAATTGCATCATCAATTTGCTCTCGAAAAGCATCATCCACCAAACGAATACTATTCATATCAATGTTTAAAGAACGCTTGATACGACGACCACCTGACTCTTGCATACCACGCCAGTTTTTAAATGACCCTGCAACTAACATGTAAGTTGGAATGGTTGTAATCGTGTTATCCCAGTTACGCACTTTTACTGTATTTAAGCCAAGGTCGATAACTTCACCGTCTGCGCCATAGCTATCCACTTGGATCCAATCACCATAAGTTACTAGTCGATTTGCTGCTATTTGAATACTGGCGACAAAACCCAAAATGGTGTCTTTAAATACGAGTAAGGTCACCGCCGCTATCGCACCAAAGCCAGACAAAATATAAGTTGGCGACTTCTCTAGCAAAATGCTCACAATGAGAATGGCGCAAACCATAAAAGTGATAAGTTTTACAACTTGGATCAAGCCCTGAATCGGAATATCGCGCGCAAAATCAAGCTGGTTATAAATACCACCAGCAATGCTCACCACACTACTTAAAATGAAGCCACCGTAAATGATCAGTGCAATTTGACCCACCGTTTTAAGTACTAATGCAGCGACATAATGAACTGGATAAACATAATCGAAGGTCGCTAAATAAAGTACACAGCACAATATCCCTGCAAAACGACGGTTTAACTTATTGAGCATAGGTGTGAGCGCACCAATACGCTCAGGAGACAGGCGTGTAACAACCTTTTGAATACCCGGTAGTAATAAGCGACGGGTAAACATGTAAATTATTAGTAATGAGCCAACGCCGATAGCTGTAGCGGTTAATGCACTTATTAGCGCCGCGTCTGGCATTGATTCAAACCAAGGCATCACCAACTCTTGTAGGTGAGTTTGCTTCATGGCGCTTCAATCTCCTTATTGATGGTATCAAGGTACTCAGCTTGCTGAGCTTGGTGATAAGTTAGTAGCTGAGCATCTTTTTGTAACCACAACTCATTAATATGTTGTTGGAAAGCCGTTCTAAATGCACGGTCATGCTGATAATCACCAATCATCTCTGCGCTAATTGCTTGCACTTGCACTTCAACTTTAATCACGTTTAAACGGCCACGCATAAGATTACGGCAAATATGGTCGCCCTCCCCCTGATAAATAATCGAGGTATTTAATAATGCATCAAATTGCTCACCTAACACCTCAAGAGCAAATGCTATACCGCCTGCTTTGGGCTTTAAAAGGTAAGTAAACGGACTATTTTGCTTACTGTGTTTTTGACTTGTAAAACGCGTGCCTTCAACAAAGTTAATGATTGTTGTTGGGTGATTACGAAAATCACGGCAGCTACGTTTGGTGCGTTCAACATCGAGCCCTTTCAACTTAGGATTTTTTGCCAGTTGCGCTTTGCTCACCCGCTTCATAAAAGGCATACCCATAGCCCATGCGCCAGTGCCAATGAATGGCACATACTTCAGCTCATCTTTTAAGAAAAACTTTGGCGCGGGTAAAACATCGATTGCACTCAGAACAACAATATCTAGCCAGCTCATATGATTAGAGATAAGTAAGTACCAACCATCTGTAGTAACTTTACCTTTAATATCAATTTCAATTGTTGGGCAACCTAACCACAAGGCTAAGCGGTTACCTTTACACCAACCGCGATAAGCTAAATGAAGAATATCGCTAACCACCTTAAATGGCAGTAGCAACTTAAGCACACCAAACAGCAGCACCAGCGTGCCCCAAATAATCACATTAGCAAACAAGACAATACTAACTAGAACGCCTGTTAACCAATTTGGTAAAAATTTCTTTAACATATGTGTGCTCTCGACTGCGTTAGCAATACTACTGCGTTTTAGCTTCTAATTCGGCTAACTGTTGATTTTTTTCTTCCCAAATTCGATTTAGCTCAGCTTGAAAATTTACTCTAAACTCTGCATCGCCCGTATAATCCCCAATCAAATTTGGACTCACTTCCATCACTTCTACTCGCACATCGACTTGCTTTACTCGACCACTAGCAAAGTCCACAAAGCTAGGAATACCACCAGGGTAATGAATGGTTACATTCACTACTTTGGAAATTTGTTCACCCATTGCTTGCATAACAAACGCAACCCCGCCCGCTTTCGGCTTTAATAGGTGCTCAAAAGGACTATTTTGGCGAGAATGCTTTTGCTCAGTAAAACGCGTACCTTCAACAAAGTTAACAATACTCACTGGCATTTCTTTAAACTTTTCACAGGCTTTGCGCGTGGTTTCTAAGTCTTTGCCACGCAATTTAGGGTTTTTCTTTAACTGGGCTTTACTCGTACGAGTCATGAATGGGAAATCCAACGCCCACCATGCAAGACCCAAGAAAGGAACGTATATCAGCTCTTTTTTCAAGAAAAAGTTTAAAAACGGAATACGGCGATTAAACAGACGTTGCATAACAACGATATCGACCCAGCTTTGATGATTCGCGATCACCAAGTACCAGTCTTTCGCTTTTAACTGCTCAAGACCTGTCACGTTCAGATTATATGAAGCAAATATGTTTTGGTTGATGCTGTTGCAACTCACCCACATAGTGGCGCATTGCTTAGCAATCCAACTCATTAATTTTTGCAATGGCTTGATTGGAATAAGCTTTATGAGGCCACAAATAAAAATAGGCACAAACCAAAAAAGGGTATTGAGGGTGTAAAATAAAAAACTGAACACACAACGGATCATCGACATTACTACTTATTCCTTTAACGCTTAATCTTCAAAATACGTATAGCCAGCAAGGCCTGCATTTAGTTCTGATAAATATTGTGCCTTAGATTGCTCATCAATTGCCAGTGAGTTGACCCGTTTTGCAAAGTTTTCAGCAAGAATCTCGCTATCATAATCAACAAACTTTAATACGTCCTTAACACTGTCACCTTTAATGGCATTAGTCAGTTGATAGCCTGCTTCTGTAAGCTCAACATGCACTGAATCTGTATCGCCGAACAGGTTATGTAAATCACCTAAAATCTCTTGATACGCACCCACTAAAAACATTGCAATATGGTATTGCTGACCTTGCTTGTACTCAGGAATAGGTAAGCTGCTCTCTATGCCTGTGCCTTCGACATAATCACGAATTTGCCCATCTGAGTCACAGGTAATGTCTTGAATAATGGCGCGCTGTGTTAATGGCTGATGCAAGTTTTCAACTGGCATGACAGGGAATAACTGCCCAATCCCCCAGACATCGGGGAGTGACTGAAATAATGAGAAGTTAACGAAGAGCTTATCGGCAAGTTTCTCGTTTAAATCGTCTAACACTTCTCGATGTGAACGGGCATTCTCACTAAGTGATGCACGAACACGATGTAAAATTGTGAAATACAACTGCTCGAGCTTCGCCCACTCAAGCATAGTGAGTAGGCCATGCACATATTGGTCATGGGCTTCACTGAATAGATGCATTGCATCATGATAAATTTCCAACGCCATACGCGGTGTTAAACGCTGTAAACACTGCCACATTTCATCTAGTACCAATACACTGCCTGCCTCTGGCGCCGTTGGATTTGCATGGTTTGGCGCACGCTCAACATCAATAACATCTGTAATTAATACCGCGTGGTGCGCTGTTAACGCACGGCCTGACTCGGTAATAATGGCAGGGTGTTTTAGGTCATGTTGCTGACACACTTCAGCAAACGCATTAACTACATTACGCGCATATTCTTCAACACTGTAGTTCATTGAACACGAACTACGTGACCCAGAGCCTTCGTAATCAACACCTAAACCGCCACCGACATCCACGGTATTAAGTGGTACGCCTAACTGTGTTAACTCTGCAAAGTGACGAGCACATTCACGCAGTGCGCGATGAATATCGCGGATATTGGCAATTTGCGAGCCGATGTGGAAATGCACTAGTTGCATTAAATGAAGTTTATTGCGCGATTTAAGCAGCTCAACCGCAGATAGCACTTGCCCTGCTGTTAAACCAAACTTACCTTTTTCGCCACCGGTATTCTGCCATTTCCCCTTACCAACCGAGTTTAAGCGAATACGAATCCCAATTGATGGCTCGATGCCTAGGTCATCAATTTCTGCCAATAGAGTAGTTAGCTCAGAAAGTTTTTCTACAACAATATGAACCTTATGACCCATGCCTTGGCCAATACAGGCTAAGCGTAAAAACTCACTGTCTTTATAACCATTACAAACGATGGTAATTGGCTCTTGTGCTACACCTAAAATAGCCATCAGCTCAGGTTTTGAGCCGGCTTCAAGGCCCACTAAACCACTTGGGTGAGCAAGTAGTTTACTGACCACAGAACGCTGTTGATTAACTTTAATTGGATAAACACAGGTATAACTACCTTGGTATTCACGGGCATTTCGTGCTTTGGTAAATGCGCTAGTCAGCGTTTCAACGCGATTTTGTAAGATATCGGTAAAACGCACTAAAACAGGTAGGGTAAGACCTTGCTTTTTAAATTGCTCAGTCAGTTCAGATAAAGACACCGCGGCTTTAGTTTGATCGCCATCAGGGTAAGCCACCAGCTCACCTTGTGCGTTAATGTCAAAGTAACCGTCACTCCAGTGAGCAACATTGTATGTTTCGCGTGCTTTATCTAAACCCCAAGTCATGGCAATGTCTTCTGTAAATTCATTAAATATAAACGCACATTTTAATACGCTAGGGCTGACCACGCTAACAAAAATTGCGCTGTATGCCAAAGTGATAAAAAATATTCGCTATACTGATTAAAATTTGATTGAGCAATTAGCCAAGCACTGGCAGAATTGCACCCCTTTTTTACCATTAACCAAAAGTGTATAAGCAAGATGGCTAATTTAGATCAAAATAACTGGTTCACTGAAATTAGTGACCGTGATGGTAGTGCCTTTTCATTACGCATTACTAAAAAGCTTGATGAACAGCAATCGCCATTTCAAAAAGTAGAAATGTACGAAACAACTGACTTCGGTAATCTGATGATTATTGACGGTTGCACTATGGTAAGTAGCCGTGAAAACTTTTTTTACCACGAGATGATCAGCCATCCGGCACTGCTTGCACACCCAAATCCAAAAAATGTTGTGATCATTGGTGGTGGTGACTGCGGTACTTTACGCGAAGTATTAAAACACCCAAGTGTTGAAAACGTAACGCAAATTGATATCGACGAAGTCGTGACACAAATGTCACTTAAATACTTCCCTGAGCTGTGTGAATCAAATCAAGATCCGCGTGCTACAGTGATGTTTGATGACGGCATCAAGTACATGCGCGAAGCAGCGCCAGAATCAATCGATGTAGTCATTGTTGATGGTACAGATCCAGTTGGCCCAGGCGAAGGGTTATTTAACCACGCTTTCTATACCAGCTGTTTAACTGCACTTCGCCCAGGTGGCATCTTAATTCAACAAAGTGAATCGCCACTTATGCACATGCCACTTTTAGTTGAAATGCGTGATGCAATGACTGAAGTGGGCTTTGTTGACTTACAAACGCTGCCTTTCCCACAACCAATTTATCCAAGTGGTTTATGGTCTGTAACGCTTGCTCGTAAGTCAGAAGCGTTCGCTGGTTTTCGTGAAGATGATGCCAATAAACTTGCGCAAAGCACTGAATACTATAATGCAGGTATTCACCACGGTGCATTAGCCACACCTAATTATATGAAACGTGCTTTCGAGAAAAAGTAAGCGTTTTGACTAAATGAAAAAAGGGCTCATTGAGCCCTTTTTTATTGTATTAAACCTTAAATCTATTAACTAACTGATTCAGTTCGTCAGTAAGCTGATTCATACGGTTAGCGACCTCTTGTGTTGAACTCGCTAACCCGCCTCCATGTTGGGTTTGATCGTTTAGATCAGACAGGTTTTGACTAATTTCATCTGCCACAGCAGTTTGCTCTTCAGTTGCTTGTGCTGTTTGCATCGCCATATCATTTACTTTGACCGATGATTCTTGCATCGAGTTAAGTATATCGTTAGTTTGGGTAAACGACTCTACTGCTTCATCAGCAAAACGCTTACCACTATTAATCGCCTGTAAGGATTGCTCAACACTGGCTGCAAATTGCTCAACCATAGTTTGAATATCATTAGTGCTTTCTTGGGTCCGAGTTGCTAGGGTGCGAACCTCATCTGCAACCACCGCAAAACCTCGCCCTTGCTCACCAGCTCGCGCAGCTTCAATTGCAGCATTGAGTGCAAGTAAGTTAGTTTGCTCAGCTATAGCGCGAATAACTTCAAGCACTTTAGCAATGTTGTCTGAGCTTTGTTGCAGTTCAGTGGAACGTTGGCTGGCATGTTCCATATTATCTGACAAGGCAACAATTTTTCGACTCGAGTTATCAACCGCAGCCAAGCCTTGTTTAGCCAGTTGCTGTGAGTTGTCAGCTTCATGGGATGAGTTTTGTGCCACACCTGCAACCTCACGACTTGCAACGCTCATTTCATGTACTGCACTAACTATTGATTCAGATGCTTGGCTAAGCTTTTGATTTATTTGATGGTTCTGATTAGCAAAATTATCAAGGTCACGACCTAAATTATGCAGCTCTTTAGCCTGTCCAAGTATGTCTTTGATAAGTTGTTGTAGGTTATCTAAAAACCCGTTAAAAGCCGTCGCAAGTTCTGCAAACTCGTCTTGTGTTTTTACATTGATACGGCCTGTTAAATCACCATCTCCCGACGCAATCTCATTAATTCGCTCTGTCACAAAGTTAATCTGCTTCGTGAGTTGTCGAGGTACATAATAGCTAAACCAGCCAGCGACAAGTAAAACGATAGCGATCATTATCATTAGTTTAACTTTAAAGCTGATAACACCATCCATTAACTTCTCAGTTTCAGATTTTGATGTTTTATCTGCTGCTTCGCCTGCTTTATCTAAAATATCCCTCAGTGCTGAAAATGTTTGTTCAGCAATCTGCTTTTTTTCACTGTTTTGTGGGTCATTAATAAAGTTTTTTGATGCCGAATACCATGAATCAAATGCGCTATCAAAATGACGGAACCGGTCGACTACCTCGGTGTAAGGTGACATGTAAGACAAGTATTGCCCAAAGCGCTCTTTAACTTGATCGGCATTTTCTTGATGTTCATTTAGATAAGTTTTATCTGTGTTACTGCTTGTAACAAGAGTAAGCTCGGCAACCTTTGCTTGGTAAATATCTCTATCAGCATTAACAACGACCGAAATCGCATTCAAAAATCGTTCTGATTGCGCGTCAACAGCTTGTTTTTGCAAACTGATAAGATAAGTGTAGCCTGCAATTAGAATAAGAATGGCAATGCCTAACAAAATAATCGGTAGGGAACTTTTAACGCGAATGCTTTGTAAATTCATACATTTTCCTAATTAAAAATCGAAACCAGCATGCTTATTGAATCTTAGCTGAAAAATATAAAACTGTATGAAATTAAAAGTGCCAACTCGCTGAAAGCTGAAATTGCTGCTGCGAGTTATGCTCATTAAATCCCATACCGGGTCTGTTTTGAGCGTCACTGCTCAGCACTGAATATTCAGCACCTACTTGCCACTTGGTTGACAGTTGATAACGCCAACTTGCGGTTAAAGCTTCTCCACGACTTTGGTTAGGATCAAATTGCCAATCATCATGATCGCTAACCTTGAAATAATCATACCTAATTGTGAGACGATGCTGGTCTAACTTGTGGCTTAATAAAACAAAATGGCTATAAAAATCATTGTCTACCCCACGATTTGTACCCATCGCAGTTTTACCATCAAGGAGCTGTACAATAATGCGTGTTTGCTTATTAAACTTATACAACCATGCCGCGCTTAAAAAACGTGTATCCCACGCATATTGACCAGTACGGGTATTCAAAGCACCTGGATCGCCATTGTTGTCATAATAATAGACACGTAATTGTGATTTTTTTTGATAATCCCAATGAGCGCCAACGTAATAGCCAAAACGCCCATCTACTTCTTCGAAAGGCTCCACGTGCTCGGCTTGCTTATCTAGCTGCGACCATTCAAATGAACGTGGAACAGCAAAATCAATTTGTTCATTGAACGTAGTCTGCCTGTCATGCATAGCAAAGCCACGCCATGACAGCAACGTCCCAGCAGGATCGTTGCCTTTAAAAACCGCAGCAAAGCCTTCAAAACTATGATTACTTCTAAATTGCCTACCTGGGCGCTTAATGTTTGCCTCTAAACCAAAGGCCCGCACTTCTTCGCCAATCCAAGTATTAATCGCAGAATTAGTGTAGTTATAAGGTGACATCCAGCCATTTTGCGGGTTCTCAAGCGACATTTTGGGATAAAAGCCACCTCCTTTCACTGTCCATTTATAACGACTAGCTGTAAGAGGCTGATATTGCAAATAAGCCTGAGTTAAACCAACTGTTAGTTCTGGATCAGGGTGAGCGTTAAGTACTGTGTGCGCAGACCAATCGCTATTTAACTCAAAACGACTACTCAGCATAGCTTGGGATATCACAACACCATCATGCTCTTGGTCATAACGGTATAAGCCAATTTCTTTACGCTGATAGCTAGCTAGTTGGTCACCACGCACAGCCGAAACAGTTACCAGACCATCATGCTCAGCATATACCACTGCAGGCAACCCAAAAACACTCGCCAATAGCAAGGCTTGCCATTTATTCATAATCATCAAACTCGTCACTGCTTAGTTCTAATTTTGGTAATAAGTTTTGCTTTAACTGATAGCTCACCGACTTTCCATTGTTTGTTATCTCGATAGTTTCTGGTGTACTGATATCATTAAAGCGGTCATGCCAAACAGCCAAAGTAAACTTACTTTCAGGTAAGCTTAATTCAACCATACCTTGATCATCTGTTTGCCCATAAATCCCACCATCGACGACCACAATGTAACCCAGCATCCAGTCATGAATGTTACAGCCAAGCTCAACAACCCCCGATTGTGCAAAGTTAATCGGTTTTTCGGGTTTATCGTGGTAAAGCTTTAACTCAAATTGCTTTGTTTTAGAAAATGAATAAACGTGGTGCATGATTGAATCAAGGTTAGGAAATTCAACATTTGCCCCTTGTGGCACTGCCAGCACATGAGGCACAAAGGCACGTTCTTTTTGGCTCATGGTGTAGTGACTCTCAGCAACAGCAAGCTGTTTTGAACCTTTGAGCCAAACCACGGCATTCTTGACTGGCTGATTCTGCTTATCAACTATCTGTATTTGCTGTGCCAATAAACTTTGACTAAACAATAGTAGCAACAGGGTTATTCTTGTCATTTTGCTAAACCTTTTTCAGTGCTAGGCTGGATATCGCCGCGTTCACTTTGTTGAATACGTATGCAGATCTCTCGTATTAACCGGCAAGTCACTTTATGCTTTAAGGATGTATGTGAATACGTGACAACAATCCATAACCATAAGCCGCCAAGGAACAACAATGCGATTAACTGCCTTAATGTTAGCAGCCTTTTCAGGTACTTGCCTAGCACAAACCACAACCGTCAGTTCACCTGATGGGCAGATCAAAGTAACTATCTCAGATGAGCAACACACACCTAGCTACGAAATCAGCTTTGCAGGTAAACAAGTCATTGCGAACTCTTCGTTAGGCCTTGTTTTTAAACAACAACCAGCAATGAGTGAAGGTTATAAAATTAGCAGCCAAACCACTGATTCGGTAAAAAGCAGCTGGGAGCAACCTTGGGGTGAACGCCAAACTGTGGTTGATAACCATAACGAAGTCGCTGTTACCTTTAAAAAACCACAACCACAAGGTGGCACGTTTACGATACGTTTTCGCGCTTTTAATGATGGTGTGGGTTTTCGATACGAATTACCAAAACAAGCTGGCTATGATGATGTAGAAATCACTAAAGAACTTACAGAGTTTGCTATTACAGACTCATCAGATGCAACTGCATGGTGGATACCAGCTCGTGGTTGGAACCGTTATGAGTATGTTTATAACACCACTCCACTTCATAAAGCAGCACTTGTGCACACACCATTTACTATAAAAAATAAAGAGGGTGTGCATATTAGTATTCACGAAGCTGCCCTTGTTGATTATGCAGGCATGGTGTTAAATCAACGTCGTGATGGTACCTTCCAAGCCGATTTAACACCTTGGTCAGACGGTGTAGCGGTTAAAAAGCACGGCGCATTTAATACTCCTTGGCGTACAATTCAAATTGGTGATGAAGCCGTTGATTTAATCAACTCAGATATCATCTTAAACCTAAATGAGCCAAATAAGCTGGGTGATGTATCTTGGGTTAAACCGGGTAAATACGTAGGTATTTGGTGGGGTATGCACATCAATGAAAATACTTGGGGTAGCGGTAAAATTCATGGTGCAACCACTGCAAACACGAAATATTACATGGACTTCGCTGCTAAATATGGCTTCGATGGCGTGCTAGTCGAAGGCTGGAATATTGGCTGGGATGGCGACTGGTTCTATAACGGTGACGTTTTTAGCTTTACACAACCTTATGACGACTTTGATATTGAAGAGCTGACACGTTACGGCAAAGAAAAAGGCGTACAATTAATCGGTCACCACGAAACGTCGGGTAACGTGACTAACTACCGTAACCAAATGGAAGATGCATTTGCGTTATACGAAAAATCAAATGTAAGCCAAGTTAAAACAGGTTATGTCGCCGACGGTGGTAACATCAAGCGTATCGATGAAAATGGTATTGTACGCAAAGAGTGGCACGATGGTCAGTTCATGGTTAATGAATACCTACACAACGTAAAACTTGCTGCAAAACATAAAATTAGTATCAACACGCATGAGCCTGTGAAAGATACCGGCCTACGTCGTACATACCCGAACTGGATTGCTCGTGAAGGTGCCCGTGGTCAAGAGTTTAACGCATGGGGTACACCGCCGAATCCACCAGAGCATATTCCAATGCTAGCTTTCACGCGTATGCTTGCAGGCCCAATGGACTTTACGCCAGGTATTTTTGATATGGGCTTTAACGGTTTAGGTGCTGATACCAACCGCCCACAAACAACCCTAGCGAAGCAATTAGCGCTATACGTTGTAATGTACAGCCCAATTCAAATGGCGGCAGATTTACCACGTAATTATTTAGCGAAGCCAGATGCATTCCAGTTTATTCAGGATGTACCAACTGATTGGCAACAAAGTATTGCACTACAAGGTGAAGTTGGCGATTTCGTTGTATTTGCACGTAAAGAACGCAAGCGTGATCAATACTCAGGTAACGACTGGTATCTAGGTGCTGTTACAGACGAAAAAGCCCGCACTTTAGAAGTGAAGTTAGACTTCTTAGATAAAGGTAAAAAGTTTGAAGCGCAAATCTACCGCGACGGTGACAAAGCTGAATGGGTAAATAACCCTTACGACTTAAAAGTAGAAAAACGCATTGTGACTGCTGATGATAAGCTAACGTTAAAGCTTGCCACCAGCGGCGGTACAGCGATTCGTTTTAAAGCAATCTAAGCTAAAAGCTGTTAGTTTAAGCTTCAAGTAAAAAGAGCGCGGCATTTGATGTCGCGCTTTTTTATTGCCATAAAAAAGCAGCCCACTCGGGCTGCTTGAAACTTATAGCTTAAGGCTTACAGCTAAATACTTTTAAAACGGCAAATAGATTTGCGCACTGAGGCCACCTTCTGGGCGATTAAGTAGTTGTACTCGGCCGCCGTGCATATCGACAATACGTTTAATAATCGCAAGGCCTAAGCCACTGCCTTCGCTACCACGTGCCGCATCACCTTGTTTAAACGGTTCAAATACAGTTTCAAGTTCGCTTTCTGGGATCCCCGGACCGTGATCGTTAACCACGACCATGGCAAACTTTTTATTACTGCTCACGCGGGTTTCAACCTCTATATCACCATCTGAATAGCGAATTGCGTTTTCAATCATATTAGTAACAACACGCTTTATTGCTACCATACTCACTGGCACTTCGCTTAAGCTCGGATTCTCTTTAAAGGTAATAGTGCGGTGATGTTTTTGTTCAGCTTCGACAACTTCTGACACAATCGCGTTTAAGTCTTCTAGCTCAAGTTCTTCACGTTTGTGGTGGCGTAAATATTCAATGAATTGGTCGATAATGGCATTCATGTCTTCAATATCATGAATGATCCCTTCACGCAGGTAATCTTCATCGTCCGACATCATTTCCGTGGCAAGGCGAATTCGTGTAAGCGGCGTGCGCAAGTCATGAGAAACACCTGCCATTAATAACCGACGGTCGTTCTCAAGAGCTGCAATACCACGCGACATTTGGTTAAACGCACGGGTTACTTCAATGACTTCTGTAGAACCTTGTTCTTCTAATTTGGTAGAAAAGTCACCTACCCCTACTTTAACAGCGGCTTGTTGCAGTGCTTTTAAAGGTCTATTTAGATGGCGGGCAAACAACCAACCACCGAGCACACTTAAAAAGCCAATACTCGATAAATAAAAGGTTAAGAATTTTAGGTTGTTTTCTTGCAGGCCGGTGAGCGGCACGCGTACCCAATAACCCGGTGCTTGTGGAGCTTCAACCCAATAAACAAGTGGGTCGGTTTGGCTAATACGTACCCGAGCAGAACCATTGAGCTCTTTCGACATGCTTCGCGATAGCATTGAGTACTCACGAGTTTCAGCCAAACCCTGACTCATTGCTTGGCGCTGGGTCATGACCTCGATGCCGGTGATCTCAAAAAACTTATCAGAAGCTTCCTTGCTAACCTCAACCCCTTCTTCCCATTCAATAAACACGGTTTTCACCTGTTTAGATAGGATCAGGTTTACTTGTTCTATAGTTGGTTTAACAACATAAAAACTGACCGTAATATAAGAGACAATTTGATTGATTAACAGCAGGGCTGCAACCAAAAATACCGTTTGTCCAAACGCACTACGTGGAAACATGCCCATTACTGTTATTTTTCACCGTCTGGCACAAATACGTAGCCTAAGCCCCATACTGTTTGTATATAACGTGGATTCGCGGCATCCACTTCGATCATCCGGCGTAAGCGTGAAACCTGCACATCGATACTGCGCTCAAGCGCACTGTAATCACGACCGCGCGCTAAGTTCATCAGTTTATCGCGACTAAGCGGTTCACGAGGATGAGTCACTAATGCTTTTAATACCGCAAACTCACCACTGGTTAACGACATTGTTTTATCACCATGGCTCATTTCGCGGGTCGCAAGGTTTAGTGTGAAGTCACCAAAGCTAATTTCGTTTTCTTCGGCAGCAGGCGCACCTGGCACTTCTTTCGCACGACGACGTAAAATTGCTTTAATACGCGCTAACAGTTCACGTGGGTTGAATGGTTTAGGAATGTAATCATCAGCACCAAGCTCTAAACCGATTATGCGGTCAACTTCATCGCCTTTGGCTGTAAGCATTACAATTGGAATGTCATTTTCTTTTTGACGTAAACGACGGCAAATTGATAATCCATCTTCACCTGGTAACATTAAATCTAATACAATCAAGTGGAAGTTCTCGCGCTCTAATAAGCGATCCATCTGCTCTGAATTTGCTGCTGAGCGAACAATAAAGCCTTGTTCTACAAGGTAACGCTCTAGCAAACTACGTAAGCGCATATCGTCATCAACAACCAATACTTTTGTCGTTTCGTGTCCCATAACTTTCATTCTTTTTGTAATATGTTACTTATTAATATAAATGAAAAAGTTAAGAATAAAAAACGAATTACGCGCTTAGATTGTTACTGAACATTTCAAAATCCGACTCGACAAAGGTAAAAGACTTTTATACCTTGCGGCTGGTTTTCTTTTTAGGCTGAATAAAATGGCAAAGACAAATTTAATAACCCGAGAAGGGTATCAGCAATTACAACAAGAACATGACTACTTATGGCATGAAAAGCGCCCTGAAATTACCAAAATTGTGACTTGGGCAGCAAGCTTGGGCGACCGTTCTGAAAACGCAGATTATCAGTTTAATAAGCGTGTTTTACGACAGATAGATCGCCGTGTGCGCTATCTTCGTAAACGCATGCCAGATCTTAAAATTGTTGACTACAACCCGCAACAAGCAGGTAAAGTGTTTTTTGGTGCTTGGGTCGAAATTGAGAATGAACAAGGCGATACAAAGCGTTTTCGCATTGTCGGCCCCGACGAAATTTACGAGCGCAAAGATTACATTTCGATTGATGCACCTATGGCTCGAGCGCTCCTTGGCAAACAGGTAGATGATGATTTTTCAGTGATCACGCCTGAAGGCGCAAAAGAATGGTATATCAACGAGATAACTTATCCGGATGCGAAATAATTTTTGCCAGAAAATTCAGAAAGCGTTAATTAGTGATTGTTTAGTCTAAAAATGTGATCTATAACTAAAGGTACTCAAGATAAATCATTACTTGAGTTTTAGAAGGTAGTAAGTATGTCAAACGCAATACAACGCATAATGAGTAATGCCATTGTATTCGCACTATTAATTAGTGTGAGTTTGATATCTTACGCCAGTGATATAGAAAGCCACTCAGACAGTGTTACGCCAACTGCTCATTTTATTGCGTGTGATAGTGCAGACCCTGCTAACTTAGATACCGACCTCGATAAACATACTCCTGCGTTCATCACTAATGTAGCCCAACCACTGCAAGATGCGCCTGTTGTTTCGTATGTTCCCCCTTGTAATAAGGTGTCTGTTTATAGCGCGCACCAGCGAGGACCACCTGCTTTTTAATTAACTCAAATTTTCTATTTCAGTTTTATTAAAATGTATGGTGATCAAAATGAATAAATTCAAAGAATTACGTCTTCAAGACATTTCTAATGGTGCTTTATCTAATACTGTAAACGAAGTTGAACCAACCCTCGACTTAACTTCTCCAGCGCTAAAAGTATTAAATAGCTTTACAAGCAAAGACCCTGTGCGAGCACATCATGATTTGAGTATTGTCGATGCACTTAAACAAACCAGCAGTCGTTGTTCTGACTTTATTTTAGTCGTAGATAATGACGAAAAGCTTATTGGTATTACTTCAAGTGCTGACTTACAAAGCTCTAAAATCATGATTCTTGCTCAGCGCCTCAATTTACATCGCAATGAAGTTACTTTGCAGCATGTAATGACACCACTTAGCAGCTTAGCTGGTGTAAGCTTACAAAGTATTAGCTATGCATGCATTGGCGATGCATGCATTGGCGATGCACTGCAAACTATGGAACACCAAGGTATGATGTTCCTTTTAGTAACCAGCGCTGAACATGAAATTTGTGGTTTGATTTCAGCCCGTGAAATTGCTAAAAAATTACATATTCCTGTTAATATCAACCCAATTGCTAATGGCTTCAGCGAAGTATTACAGCAGGTTGATCACCCGCACTAAGCGTTAAAACCCGCGTTGTGTAAGACTATTTTTGCAGGCCTTAAAAGCAGTGCTTTTAAGGCCTTCTTATTGTGATATTATTCAGGCAATTAATCTTCAGTTTTACTGATTTTCTATTTTTAAAAAGGGTTATGCATGAGCAATATCTCTGCACGCTTAGCAACTGAGCTAAGTGCCCAGCAACCACAAGTTGTTGCTGCAATCAAATTACTTGATGAAGGTGCCACAGTTCCTTTTATCGCCCGTTATCGTAAAGAAGTAACTGGTGGCTTAGATGACACGCAATTACGTTTACTTGAGCAGCGTTTATCGTATTTACGTGAATTAGAAGAGCGCCGCAGCTTTATCCTTAATACTATCGAAGAGCAAGGCAAGTTAACTGCTGAGCTAAGTGCTGATATTAATAACGCTGACAGTAAAACTGAGCTTGAAGATTTATATCTGCCTTTCAAACCTAAGCGCCGTACAAAAGGACAAATTGCCATTGAAGCGGGTATTGAGCCGCTTGCCGATGCGCTATTTAACAACCCTAGCCTCGACCCTGAACAACAAGCAAGTGACTACATTAATGCCGATGCAGGCTTTGCAGATAATAAAGCGGTACTCGATGGCGCTAAATTTATCTTAATGGAGCGTTTTGCAGAAGACGCCAAACTACTTGCTAAATTCCGTAGTCATATCGCACAACATGGTCAGATTGAAAGTACTGTAATCGCTGGTCAAGAAAATGAAGGCGTAAAGTACCGCGACTACTTTGAGCATCAAGAACCACTAAAAAAAGTACCATCACACCGTGCACTTGCTATGCTGCGTGCGCGTAATGAAGGCGTGTTACAACTTAGTATCAACCCAGAGCCTGGCGCAGAAAATCCGGCGCAAGTGTGTGCACAAATGATTGCCGATCATTATCGCTTAGATGTTAGCAATTCTGCTGCAAGTAGTTGGTTAATGGGCGTAGTGCAATGGGCATGGAAAATTAAGTTAAGCCTTCACCTTGAGAATGAATTTTTAGGTGCAATGCGCGAAAAAGCAGAAACCGGCGCAATTGACGTTTTTGCTAAAAACTTAAAAGATTTATTAATGGCCGCTCCTGCAGGTCCACGTACTACGTTAGGACTCGATCCTGGCCTACGTACTGGTTGTAAAATTGCCGTTGTCGATAGCACTGGCAAGCTGTTAACAACACAAACAATTTTCCCGCACGCACCACAAAATCATTGGGATAAATCACTTCGTACTTTAGAACAACTATGCCGCCAGCATAAAGTTGAGCTAATCGCTATTGGTAATGGTACGGCTTCACGTGAATCTGACAAGTTAGTTGCAGAGCTGATCAAAGCGAACAGTGAGCTTAAGCTAAATAAAATTATGGTCAGTGAAGCGGGCGCTTCTGTTTATTCAGCGTCTGAGTTTGCCGCCAATGAATTCCCTAACCTTGATGTTTCACTACGTGGTGCTGTGTCTATCGCGCGCCGCTTACAAGACCCACTTGCTGAGCTGGTAAAAATTGAGCCTAAATCAATCGGTGTAGGTCAATATCAGCACGATGTATCGCAAAGCCAACTTGGTCAAACGCTAACATCTGTGGTTGAAGACTGTGTAAACTCAGTGGGTGTAGACTTAAATATGGCGTCGGTGCCACTACTTACTCGCGTATCTGGCTTAAACAAAACGTTAGCACAAAACATTGTTAGCTACCGTGATGCGAATGGCTCATTTAGCAAACGTTCTGAACTTAAAAAAGTTGAACGTTTAGGGCCTAAAGCCTTTGAACAAGCTGCCGGTTTCTTACGTATCAGCACAGGCTCAGATCCTCTTGATAACTCGTCAGTTCACCCTGAAGCCTACCCAGTTGTTAAGCGTATCTGCGAGAAGAACAACTTAGATGTTAACAGCCTAATTGGTAACTCTGACATCCTAAACAAGCTCGTTGCGAACGACTACACAGACGAAAAGTTTGGTTTACCAACGGTTACCGACATTATCAAAGAACTTGATAAACCGGGCCGCGACCCGCGCCCTGAGTTTAAAACAGCTGAATTTAAAGCCGGTGTTGAAACCATTAATGACCTAAAACCGGGTATGATTTTAGAAGGTGTAGTGTCTAACGTTGCTAACTTTGGTGCCTTTGTTGATGTGGGTGTACACCAAGACGGTTTAGTGCATATTTCTGCTATTACGAACAAGTTTATCTCTGATCCACGTGAAGTGGTTAAAGCGGGCGATATTGTAAAAGTAAAAGTAGTTGAAGTAGATGCTGCCCGTAAACGTATTAGCTTTACCATGCGTTTAGACGATGATGTTGATACCAGCAATAAAGCCGCATCAGCTAGCAAACCTAAGCCAGCTGCGAAAGCGAAAAGTGCACCTAAACAAAAACGCGAATTTGGCAATGTTGCCATGGGTAATGCCTTTGCTGATGCATTTGCCAATGCAAAAGTGAAAAAATAATAGGCTGTAGGTATAAATCGAAAAAACCGCGTAAGTGTAAACTTACGCGGTTTTTTATTTTAGGAGCTTAAATAAAAGCAGAGAACTGATTTTGATTAGTTGGCAAGGTCGCTGCTTGATAAAAATTAGCAATACGAGCAGCGCGCTCATCTACTTCAACATCACGCTTTGCTGTTTTGGTTTCGCTGGTTTGAGTAGCGCTATCTTCGGCATACTCACTGTTTATTTTGAAGGTCGATTTGCCTGAATCAGCATCGCCATCAGCTGATTGACTGGCAAGTTCAGCCTGCGCTGCCATCAGCTTTTGCGTGGCATCTGCGGCAATTGAACGATCAGCACTCGAAGGCTCTTGTGGTGCAAGTGCTGCAGCACGCACCGTCTGCATTTTTTCAATTGTGGCTTTTGGGTCGCCTTCAATTACAGCAACATCAATTTGCACCTCGCCGCCCACAGCATAGTTCGTACCATCAGGACCGCGTTGATATTCATAGCTTGGTGAGCCCGCATATTGCCCCCCCACTGATGCATGAGCTTGCTCATGAATACGTACTTCGGTATCGCGGGCTTTTAGCTCTTTAATTTGCTCAGCATCTTGCTGCTCTTGCTGGGCAACCTTTTGCTCTTTTTGCTGCTCTTGTTTAGCTTCTTGTTGTTCTTGCTCTGATTGTTCAGGCTCTTCTTGCTCACCACCTTGCTTACGTTCTTCAATCACCTTGTCTTCAGCCAGACGCCCTTTTGCATCATACGTACCCGCCTCAGAACCCGGCTGCTTGGTTTTGTCGCCATCATTCAGGGTTTTATTTTCTGCGTTACTCGGCTTGGTAGCGGCAGGTGGCGGGATCACTTCACGTAACTGATTATCACGGCGAGCACTTTCGGTGTGCACGTTCGCCGTGTTGATATTAATCGAAGGAAACGGAGTGACGATATTCATAAGTTTTTAAACTTTAATATCTATTAATGTGCCGAGCACTTCATCAGCAGTCTGAATCGTGTTGATATTGGCTTTTGCATTAAACTCTTCAACTTTTAAGTTAACAAGCGACTCATCAATTGGGGCAGGTTGTGAAACTGGCGGAGTTACAGCTTCATTTGGAGTCGCCGCTTGTAATTGGCGTTGTTGAGCTAATTGGGCATCATCTTGCTGATCAATTGAGGCACGGCTAATCTCAGCGCTTGCCTTTTCGATACCTTGGCTTGCACGGTTATAACCTTCTACCGCATTATTAAAAACAGAACTGATTGGCATAACACCCTCCAACAGTGAGATCTACCCGGTAAGTATCGCTCATAAAACGAGCAAAATAAAGCTAAATCCCGCTATTTTTCTGGCCTCTCAGCGAGTTTTGCTTAACACATTGATTTCAGTGCTGATATAAATGCTGCTTTATGAGAAATAAAAGGCGCATGTGAAGCTTTATCTAAAACCTCGTATTCAAACTGGGGTTGTATGGCATGCATTTTTTCAATCGCACGATACGGTACTAATGAATCTAAGCGACCGAAAATACCACGCACAGGTACGCTAAGGTTAGCGAATAGTTCCCGTAAATCATCCTGCTGTAAAATGTCTAAGCCCGCACTTAAAGCTTGCTCTTGAGGCGCAGGGTATTGGTTTAAAAGTGCTTTAAGTTGCTTAATATCATCCCGCGCTGATTCACTGCCCATCGCTTGTATCGCCAAAAACCGTTCTATCGTTTTTTCTCTGTGACTAACTAGCTGATCTTTAAATGCATTTAATACGTCAGGTTTGATACCCGGCCATTCGTCGGTTTGCGCAAAAAAAGGCGTTGAGGCAACCAACACAACCTTTGCTACTTTGTCAGGCCAATGTGCTGCAATATACAAGGCAAAAAGCCCGCCCAACGACCAGCCAACAAGAATAGACTGATCATTTAGCTGTGTACTTAGTTGCTCAGCCGCAGCGTGCAAAGTGTAAGGTATGGGAATAGACTGTGCGTTACCAAAGCCAGGTAAATCGAGACAACGGACTTCACCATAATGAAAAAACTCAAGCTCAGGTTTGATCACTTGCCAAACCCCTTGGTTCATTCCCCAGCCATGTAATAGCACCATCTCATTTTGCATAATTTGTATTTCCCAACCACACTTAGCGCTCATAATAGCGTTTAAAGGAATGAATGCAATGTCTCACTTACCTCATGCCTTAAAACTAGGGCTAGACGCACTATTCCCCAACTTTTGCATTAGCTGCCAGAATCACATACAGGCTGATCAAGCTTTGTGTCAGTATTGTTTAGATGACCTTAATTTATTTGACCTTACACGCCATCCAAATCTGTTACACCGACCAGATATATGTGATGCATTTCCTGATAGTAATTTTGACCATTTAATTGCCTGTGCGTGGTATCAAGCACCTTTTAAACTTTGGCTCAAGCAATTGAAATTTAATGACCAACAATATTTTCGTGTGGCACTACAACAAGTGATAGGGAAACAGCTGCAATTAGCTCGTCAAGTTAATGCAAATTGGCCCGACCTTTTTATTGTGCTGCCTCTGCATAATCAACGCTTTTTAGCACGCGGCTTTAATCAGGTAAGCCAAACTTGGCTGCCTGTTTTAAAAAACCAGCAATGTACTGTTAGTTCAGCTCTTTACAAGCAAAAAGCAACCAAAGCACAATCACAGTTAAGTAAAGCGAAAAGAGTTAAAAATCTACAAAATGCATTTGTTTGTCAGCAAGATTTAACAGGGAAAACCGTGGCAGTTGTTGATGATGTGATGACCTCTGGCGCAACTTTAAATGCTGCGACAGAAGCCATAAAAAATGCAGGGGCGAAGCAAATATGGGCTATGCTCACTTGCCTAACAGGGTTAGGCAACCTGCATTATGATTAAGTGTGATTATTTATCACCAGAGGCATGAAAGGCATTACCAAAAAATAAGGCATTGCTTAGTAATCGACTCGTGCCGTACCAGTAACCACGGAATACTGGGTTATCTGTCATGCCTATCACACTGCCTTTGCCATATGAATGCGCAATGAGGCCAGCAGCACCCGCTACTTGCTCTACGTTTACGTCATCAGTAAAGCCAGCTAAAAGCGGTTTATCTGTGTAAGTAAGCACATTAACAAATGGGGCATCTGACTTCTCAAGTAGCCAAGTGCTATTCTTAAACACAGGTAATGTATTACGATTCAGCGAATAGGTAAGTGGATGAGATAAATCCACTGAGGTATTAAAAATAGCCCCTGCAATACGCTGACGGCCTGCTAAGTCATCTTTATCAGCATAGCTAAGCCCTGTGGTATCAAAGGCACTCGCTACATCACGACGAGATAAGTAATTGGCTTTTAGTAGCTGCTGATCGGCTAAGAACTTAGCACCGCCTTTGTGACCCCAAATAACACCGCCTTTACGCACCCACGACTTAATAGCCACTTTAGTCGCATCATCAAGACGATTGAAATTTCCGTGCGCTAAAATAATATGGCTGTAGTTTTCAAGGTCGATGTTACCTAAACGTTCCATTTCGATAATGCTTGGCGCTGTACCAACAAAACGATCTAAGTAGTACCACACTTCTCCCAGCTCATACTGGCTAGTTCCTTGACCACCCACTAGCAATACTTTAGGCGCTTTCACAACCGCCATTGCACGAGAACCTAAATCAGCCCCCTTCACCGTTAAGCCCGAACTAATGGGTGTAATTTCAATGCCAAACTCATTCTGTGCTTGGTTTAAATAACTAACCCAGTTGCTATCAGTTTGCAGACCAGCAGGAACAAGAATACTACCTGGCTCAAAAGCGATTTCACCTGATGGTGTTTTTGCTGTTAGTGGGCTTAATGCCACACGTGCTTTCACGCCTTGCTCGAGTAAGCTATTAAGCATTTTTGGCGCTAGGTAGTCATCCCATTTGAATGCGTAAGCATAGCTTTGCGGTAATGCTGCAAAGCTTGACTTAACACTTTGCTGCCAAGGCTTTTTTGCCACATTTAAACCCCAGTTGCTGCTTACCTTTGCAAATTCTAGGTTGAAGGCATGAGCAAGTGTCCAGCCAGATACATCATAAAACGTATTATCAACAAAACGCTGCTGCTCACTGAAAATTGCTTTAATTAAACGAAATTGTGGCTGTGCTAATGGCACATAATAGCTCTGCTCAGAAAAGCTTTGACCGTTTACTTTTAACGGCTCTTCTAACATGTACGCATTGATTTGATGTTGTCTAAGTAAATCAAGGAAGTATTGCATGCGGCTTTGATCAGCGCCGCCTTTAACTACATACCCTTTAAAGTCTTCATCACCAGCAAGATCAACTGCTTTGTTGTAAAATTTTGCTTGATAATCAAGTAAGTCTGTACGGTTATCAATCGCTGCTTGGAATGTCGATAAGCTAGTTAATAACTGATTTTTAATTGTAAACGGGAAGCTTAACGGACCGTTGATCGTTTCTTGTAAGTGACCACGCGAGCTCGCTTGTTCAAATAAGATGCCTACACCGCCATTGACGTCTGGGTAAGTTGAGCCTTTACCATAGTAAAAGTCATCAAAGCTTTCTTCAGTGAAGTAAAGTGCGTTGTGCTCATCAAGTGTCTTTGCATGATAGTTTGCAATTGCTTTAGTCAGCGTGACATTTTCTTCAGGCGTGATTGGGTGCTTACGGGTTGGGATCCCTGGTTGGAAAAAATAAGTGCTGTTTGGGCCCATCTCATGAAAGTCAGTTAGAATATTCGGTTTCCATTGGTGAAACTGTGCAATACGTGCACGCGATTCTGGGTGCTGCAGTAACAACCAGTCACGGTTTAAATCAAACAAGTAATGGTTAGTACGACTGCTTGGCCAACTTTCGATATGCTCGCGAGTTTGTGGATCTGATGATAACTTCATGCCGCGGTTGCTGTTTGCCCAATTTGCAAAACGCGCTAAGCCATCTGGGTTTAATGATGGGTCTAGTAAAATAACCGTGTTGTTAAGTAAGGCATCGATTTCTGGCCCCTGTGCTGCAGCAAGGTAATAAGCAACGAGAAGCGATGCATTGCTGCCTGATGATTCATTACCATGAACACTGTAACCCATCCAAACAACTG
Organism: Pseudoalteromonas sp. PA2MD11; assembly: GCF_017808125.1. Lineage (NCBI taxonomy): Bacteria > Pseudomonadati > Pseudomonadota > Gammaproteobacteria > Alteromonadales > Pseudoalteromonadaceae > Pseudoalteromonas > Pseudoalteromonas sp. PA2MD11. The sequence continues at coordinate 93,795 of NZ_JADKNF010000011.1, read as the reverse complement.
CAGGCTGTTTGCTTGAGTCACTCGCTTCACCATTTAGGCGAGCTAAGTGAGCCTTGCGGATTTGCTCTACTTGGTCAAGTTTGTCGGACGCTGTAACCGTTAGCATCACCAGTGGACGCTGCTCATGAGTGCGACCGATTACTTTAAAATTCATTCGGTCACTTTTTTCAGCAAGAATTTGCATATATTGCACAAGTTGATCGTGACGTACATGCCACTCACCCACTTCGTAGCCTAACACCTGCTCAGGAGTCGGAATACTTGGGTCAAATTTCACATCTTGTTCAAAGTAATAAGAAAGAGGTTTTGCTAATGCGCTGACGCTCACTAGCATGGTTAATATTGTTATTATGAAACGCATAGATAGCACCCGTAATTATTTGATGTTTTAACGCTACCATTCGATAAAATAGATGCAACTTTTTACGCTCAACACTGGCGACAACACGATGAGCGGAGTATGATACACAGTATCCGAGTAATTTAGTCAAGTATAGTCCGTTTTATGATCTCTATTTCTGAATCTGCACAATCTCATTTTGCTAAACTTTTAGCAGACCAAGCTGAACAAACAAACATTCGTGTGTTTGTAGTAAACCCAGGTACTTCGCAGGCTGAGTGTGGTGTTTCTTACTGCCCAGAAGACGCCGTTGAAGCGACTGATATTCGTATACCATTCAATGGTTTTGATGCCGTTGTTGATGCAGAAAGCGCCCCTTTCTTAGAAGAAGCTGAAATCGATTTTGTAACTGACAAAATGGGTACTCAGTTAACGCTTAAAGCGCCAAATGCGAAAGCACGTAAACTTAGCGACGATGCATCACTGCAAGAACGTGTTCAACATATGCTTGAAACTGAAGTTAATCCTCAGCTCGCTAACCACGGCGGCCAAGTTAGCCTAGTAGAAATTACTGCTGACGGCATCGCGGTACTGCAATTTGGTGGTGGCTGTAACGGTTGTTCAATGATTGACGTCACACTAAAAGAAGGCATCGAGAAAGAAATGATCGCCAAGTTTGACGAAATCAACGGTGTAAGAGACATTACTGATCACCAATCTGGTGAGCACTCTTACTACTAACCGGTATATTAAGCATGCTTAAAAAATGGGTATTTCGCTTAGGTAGCGACCCCAAGTTAAGCTTAAAACGCTTTCTTCGCGGCCTAGCACTATTTGTGCTAGCCGTGATTTTTATTGCCATAGGTTACTATGGACCCGCACTATTTCAATTAATTGGCCTAGCCATACTAGCAGTGGCTTTATTCTTTGCTGGTTGGGGCTACTTAGGTATTTTTGCCAACCGTTTTGCGCAAGTTTTAGAGCGCTCGTCTCCCAAAAATCACGACCCTGATTTGTGGAAGTAATTTAATCTAATAATTGCTGATTATTGACAATTTTACAATAGCGAAACCACAGCGTTAACCCGCGCATTAGCATAAAGCTGGTCATCGCAAACCATAAACCATGATTTTGCCAGCTACTCACTACCCAAAACAGTCCAAAAAAGCCCACTAGAGCACTAAATAACATAGTATTACGCATGTCTTTAGCACGGGTTAAGCCGACAAATACACCATCAAATAAGAAGCAACCCATCGCCGCGATAGGCAATATAATCACCCAAGGAAGGTAAACCGTTGCAAGGCTGATAACTTCGGGCACATCGGTAAGTAAGCGAATAATTGCCTCACCAAATAATAAAAATATAAGGCTATAAAACAGTGCAAATAACCCGCCCCAAAACAAGCTCAAATTAACCCATAACTTAATCTGCTTAGCGCTGTGCTCACCTTTCGCTTTACCGACCTTTGCCTCACTTGCATAAGCAATACCATCAAGCGCAAAGCTCACCAACATTAAAAAGTTTAGCAACACGGCATTAGCCGCTAAGGTTGTTTCGCCGATCCGTGCGCCATAAAAAGTCATAAAGCTAAAACATAGCTGGAGTGCTAATGAGCGAATAAAAATATCGCGATTTAAGCTCACCAAATCAAGTAACTTAGCAACACTTAACCAGGCTTTCACAGCAAGATTAACACCTTGCTTTTTGGCGAGCTGTGGAACTAACATAAGTGCAAAAGCAAGTGCGATATAATCAGCAATTAAAGACGCCCACGCAGCTCCAGCCACACCCCAATCAAGAAACACCACAAAATAAATATCAAGCACGATATTGGTAATATTGGTGATTAGTAATAAATAAAAAGGCCCGCGGCCATAATGGACACCTAGCATCCAACCAAGTAAAACCAAATTACACAAAGCAGCTGGCGCACTAAAAATACGAATCGAAAAATAGCTATTTGCTTGTTCTAAAACAGCTTCATTAGCATTTGATAAATATGCCATTAAGGATTGAATAGGTATACTCAGCGCTATTAATAATAGCGCAACCGCTGTTGCTAGTAACAAGCTGCGCTTTAATAGCTCAGCGAGCAAGGTATGATCGCTTTTACCATAAGCCTGGGCAACCAAACCTGTGGTACTCATGCGCAAAAAGCCTGCTAGCCAAAATAATAACGAGATAACTGCTGAGCCCAACGCTATACCAGCCAAATAGTGAGCGCTTCCTAAGTGGCCGATTACAGCAGTATCAACTAAACCTAACATTGGCACGGTAATATTTGATAAAATCATCGGACCGGCTAATAACAGTAAACTTTTATGGTGTGCCTTATGACGTTTAAGAAAATGTTTCATGTAGTATTTGCAGTCCTGTTAGGTTTATCTTTGCGCGCCCATGGTGCAGTCATTCTACAGTATCACCACGTCAGTGAAAGCCTTCCTGCGGTCACCAGTGTCAGTAGCGAAACATTCACTGAACATATGCAATATTTAAAAGATAATAACTTTAACGTTATTCCATTAGATGAACTCATTACCTCATTACAAACAGGCCAACCGCTAACAGATAAAACCGTCGCGATTACCTTCGACGATGGCTACAAAAATAACTATGAAGAAGCAGCGCCCATCTTAGAAAAATTTGGCTATCCGTACACTATTTTCGTCAATCCCGAGCTAATTGATGAAGGCAAAAGCTATGTAATGACTTGGCAGCAGTTAAAGGAGCTATCGAAAAAAGGTGCCTTAATTAGCAACCATACGCAAATTCATAATTACTTACATCGCAAACAACCAGGCGAGAGTGAAGAAGCATGGCTTGCACGGACTAAAAAAGACATTTTATCTGCCCAGCAGCGAATTAAAGAAGAAATTGGCCATGATTATAAATACCTCGCTTACCCTTATGGCGAGTTTAATAATTCATTGCAACAACTAGTAAAATCGCTAGGCTTTGTTGGTATAGGTCAGCATTCGGGTGCTGTTGGTATCCATTCTGACTTTACCCGATTACCACGTTTTCCAGCATCGGGCTTTTATTCAAAGCTTGAAACACTTGCCACTAAACTCGACTCTCAAGCATTCACTATCAAACAGCTCACCTACTCAGATAGTGTGACAGACGAAAACCCACCTAGTTTAACGATGCAATTTGATATGCAGGACTTTCATAAAAGCCAGTTTGCTTGTTATGTATCAGGTATTGGTCAAGCTGATTTAACCTGGCTTAGTAAAGATACGGTGAAGATCACATCACCTGAAAAACTGAAAAAAGGCCGTTCTCGCTTTAACTGCACGGCCCCTTCTATCGCGAAGAAAGGCAGCTATTATTGGTTCTCTCAACCTTGGGTTATTGTACCTTAACTGCTTGTTTTAGCATTTGCGCTGTGACTTTATCAAGGCGAACCACTTCATTAGCCGCATTGAGTTCGACTGCGGCTTTTGGCATGCCCCATACCACTGACGATAATTCATCTTGCGCGATGGTGTAAGCTCCTGCTTGATTTAATGCGAGCATGCCTTTTGCGCCATCGCTGCCCATACCGGTCAATAACGCAGCCACAACCGCTTTAGGGCAAGCCACAACCAAGGAGTTAAATAGCACATCAACCGCTGGGCGATGGCGATTAACCAACTCATTAGTATCAAGCTGGCAGTATAGGCCGCCTGCTTTTTTCACTACACTTAAATGCTGATCGCCTGGCGCAATGTACGCCCAACCTGACTGTAACTTATCGCCATGTTCAGCCTCCTTAACACTAATTTTGCAGGTTCTATCCATGCGCATCGCAAACGAAGTACTAAAAACCGGCGGGATATGCTGTGTAATCACTATCGGTGGACAGTTTTCTGGCATGCGCACAAGCACTTCTTTAATTGCTTCTGTTCCACCTGTTGAAGCACCAATTGCAAGTACACTATTGGGCTTAAATTGCAGTGCTGTTAAGGCGCTATCGTCTTCAATTTTTGTTTCTTTAAATGCACGTATTCTTGCACCTGCGGCTGTGCGTACTTTTTGATGAAGTAAATGTGCATATCGCTGCAAGTTTTCTGTTACATTGATAGTTGGTTTAGCAATAAAATCAACAGCACCAATTTCGAGGGCTTCCAGTGTAATGGGTGAGCCTTTTTGAGTCAGTGTTGAAATCATCACAACTGGCATAGGACGAAGGCGCATCAAGTTTTTTAAAAAGCTTAATCCATCCATTTTCGGCATTTCGATATCCAGCGTTAAGACATCAGGATTGAGGCGCTTAATTAAATCTCGGGCTTGATAAGGATCTTCTGCCGCGCCAACAACTTGAATGTCTTCTGCTTGCTCGAGTACTTCCTTGAGTAAACCACGGATCAAAGCAGAATCATCAACTATGAGTACTTTGATCATTTGCTCTCCTAAAATAATTCAATATCCGTTTCTGCATCTTGCTGTTCGATATCGTGTAGGTATTTGATTTCACGTTTTTCGAGCTTATCTGAATGCAGTTCACGCATTTTTTTTACTTGGGCTTTACCTGTTTGAGGATCAAACATCACCTTTCGGGGCCAAGGCCCACCGACATCATGAGATACTAAATCTAAACCTTCCTCAAGTATATAAGCATTTGCAAAACGAATGTTGCCAACACCAATATCAGTCATTGAGCGGATTATTTTCCCGCCGCCAAACAGTTTTACTTTGAGATTGCGCCTAGAAGCACCGTTTTTAAGGATTTCATTGATCAGATATTCCATTGCCCAGTTACCGTAACGACAATTAAGACTATGAGCATTACTAGGATCGACTCCTTTTTCTACAGGCAACATAAAGTGATTCATGCCGCCAATTCCTAGGCCTTCATCATAAATACATGCTGCAATACATGAACCAAGCACTGTCGTGATCAATTCATCAGTTTTAGAGACATAAAACTCGCCAGGTAATACCTTAGCAATTACCTTCCCACGACGATTATCCCAAAACCGTTTCACATGCTCAAAGCCAGATATAACAGGCCGGAAGTGACTATTCATGATCCGCCCCTTTGGTAAATAGTCTGGCCTAAGTTTTTAAATTCCTTATGATCCTTCCCTAATGTCTCTGAATGCCCTAAAAATAAGTAGCCAGTGTTAGTCAGTAAGTCGTGATAGCGTTTAAAAAGTTCGTCTTTGGTTGGCTTATCGAAATAGATAACAACATTACGACAAAAAATCACATCAAACGGTCCTTTCATAGGCCAGCTCTGTAATAAGTTTAGACGCTTAAAAAAAATGTTCTTTTGTAGTTCGGGCTTTACTTTATAAAGTTCTCCATCGTGGCTTTTCAAAAACCAGCGCTTAAGATGGCTTTTGTCTAGTCCATTCACATTTGCTGCGGTATAGGTGCCAGCCTGCGCTTTTGCGAGTACATTTGAGTCTAAATCGGTGGCTAAAATTTTCACATCCCAATCGGGTGGAAATAAACCATGCAATGTCATAGCAATCGTATAAGGCTCTTCGCCAGTGGAACAGCCAGCTGACCAGACCCTTACCCGCTTTTGTTTTGCATTACCAACCAATAGTTTTGGCACTATAGTATTTTTCAGGTAATTAAAGTGATGGGGCTCACGAAAAAAAGAAGTCAGATTAGTGGTTATAGCATTAATAAATTCACTGAACTCTTGCTCTTTATTCTCATCAAGAAAACCTAAGTACTCCCTAAAACTCTTTAGCTTGTGATGGCGGATACGTCTTGCTAAACGCGAGTAAACCATTTCACGTTTATGCTCCGCCAATACAATGCCACACGCATCGTACACCTGAGAAGAAATAGCCTTGAAATCATTATCCGTTAATAAAAACTCTTTCATGTGTTAGACCCTGCAGCTGTAACAGTCGGTGCAATTAACTTATTAGGATAAAGTCGGGAAGAGTTTAAAACTCTTCCCACTCGTCACTGGGATCAACAAAATTGTTGCCTTTTGGTGCCGAACGCACTGGTGAGCTTGGCTGTTTAGCTGCAGGCGCTGAACTAGCGCTGTTTGAAATATCAACTTCGTTATTTGATAACGAGAAGAAGTTTAACAAGCGGCGCATATCATTTGCTTGTTCAGCCATTGATTCGCCCGCAGCTGATGCTTCTTCAACTAAAGCTGCATTTTGTTGAGTCATTTCATCCATTTGAGCGATGGCTTTATTAACTTGCTCAATGCCAGAGCTTTGCTCTTCTGATGCTTGGGCAATATCAGAGATCATTGCCGTAACTCTTTGTACTGCTGTTACTATTTCTTGCAATGTTGAACCTGATTCATTAACAAGTAATGTACCATCTTCAACTTTGCCAACACTGTCTCGGATTAATTCTTTGATTTCTTTTGCTGCGGCGGCTGAACGCTGTGCTAAGTTACGGACCTCACCAGCAACAACAGCGAAACCTCGGCCTTGCTCACCTGCTCGTGCAGCTTCGACTGCAGCATTCAACGCAAGTAGGTTTGTTTGGAAAGCTATTTCATCAATCACACTAATGATGTCAGCAATTTTCTTACTCGATTCATTAATTGCCGACATGCTGGTTACGGCGCGATTGACAACTTCACCACCTTTTTGCGCTTTTGTACGCGTTTCTTCCGCAAGTTCATTCACTTCTTTTGCATTATCAGCATTTTGACGAACCGTACTGGTCATTTCTTCCATGCTTGATGCTGTTTCTTCAAGTGATGAAGCTTGCTCTTCAGTCCGTTGACTTAAATCTGCATTACCTTGCGAAATTTCTTCTGCACCACTGGCAACGAGCGTTGCAGAGGTATTAATGCGATTAATCACTTCAGTAAGCTTATCAGCTGTGGCATTTGCATCACGTTTTAACTTATCGAATGAACCTTGGTACTCTTGTTCTATTCGTTTTGATAAATCACCATTTGCCATGGCATCAAGCATATTGCCCGTGTCTTTTACTGCATCATCGACGATACTAACTAGACTATTCAAGCCCTGCGCTAGACGTAAGAAGAATCCTTGTTTGCCCGCTTCTTCAACACGCGCTTCTAAATCACCATTCCCGGCAGCAGCAACAAGGCCTGCAATTTCTTTTTCAATCGCCACTTCAGCTGTTCTATCTTCCCACTCTACAACCGTACCAATTCGTTCGTTTTCTGGCGTAAAGATAGGGTTTGCAACTAATCCAAATGTTCGACCACCAACATATATTTCAGTGCTATATGTGCTACTCAGCTTCGCCAGCATATTGCGCTGATGTGCTGGGTTTTTATGGAACACATCAATATTTTGACCAATGAGGTTACTACTGTTGAAATTAGGTAAGTCTTTACGTAAATCACTTTCAGCTGCTTTCATCATATTTAAAACAGCTTCGTTCATGTAAATAATATTATTGCCGGCGTCTGCAATCATGGTATTGGTTGCCACACGGTCTAACGCGCGTCGAACACGAAGATTTTCTTCTGCTTCACGTTTTTCAGCTTCCGCTTTTGCCACGCTATCAGTGATATCTTGCCATTCAACAATTGTTCCTAGGCGACTTCCAGATACACTGAGCCACGGCGTTGCTATTAAACTAAATATTAAATCCGCAATTTTAAGCGTTGTTTTAAAAGGCTCGGTCAAGGTTCTTAGTACTTCACGCTGATGAGATGGTTGCTTATGAAAGTCATCAACACAGGTGCCAACTAAGCTATCAACCGAGAAGTTTGGCAGCACCTCTTTTAAAGCTTCTTCACGAAACTTAAGCATTTTTTGTACTTGTTCGTTAACAAAAATAATTTCTAGGTCATTATTAGCAATCATCACATTGGCTTGGCAGACCCGAAGCGCGTTTGACAGATCTGCATCACGCTTAGATTTTTTTTCTAGCTCTTTTTGCGCTGTAATATCACTGGCAAACTTAATAACTTTAACGACATTGCCATTACTATCAATAATTGGGTTATAGGTAGCTTGAATCCAAATTTCTTTACCATTTTTGGCAAACCGCTTGAATTCATCTGACATAAATTCACCTGTGCGCAAGCGCTGCCAGAACTGTTGGTATTCAGGACTTTGAGTTTCTTGGTCATCAACAAAAATTGCGTGATGTTGCCCTTGAATTTCTTCAAGTCGGTAACCCATGGCATTCAAAAAATTAGCATTCGCAGTGATTATGTTTCCACTTGGTTCGAACTCAATAACTGCCAGCGATTTGTTCAGTGCTGCAACAACTAAATCATTATTTGACTCAACGTTTTTAGGACTACTAAACCATCCCATACCCTTCACCTTCTTGTTAATCTACCCAATTAAATGTCCATTGTTTTTTGTAGGTCTAGTAACGCGACCATCTTTTCACCCACATTGACTAAACCCGCAACAAATTGAGTGTTGTCTGAGTCAGACAAGTGCGGCACCGCTTTCGCTTCATGCTCTGCAATGCTATAGACATCCGACACGGCATCAACCACGATACCCATAATTTTACATGTGCTCTCTAGTTTAACTTTCAGTACAATAACGACAGTTAACGGTCCATAAGTGACAGCGGGCAAGCCAAAGCGCAGCCGTAAATCAATAATAGGAACTATAGTGCCGCGCAAATTTATAACGCCTTTAACAAAGTCAGGTGAGTTTGGAATTTCAGTAATTTCTTCCCAACTACGAATTTCCTGTACCGTAAGAATATCTACACCGTACTCTTCATCAGCCATGAAAAAGGTTAAAAACTGTTTAATATCTTCGTCTTGCCCGATATTCAGCTTACTTTGTAGGTCATCGTGCTCAACAATCATGACGCCTCCAAATTAGCTTTAGATTCAATAATTAACTCTTGGCTTCCTGGCTTCCTTAAGCCTGACAATTTAATTAAGCCGCTGATATCTATAATTAAAGATACTCTGCCATCTCCTAAAATTGTCGCTCCTGATACACCATCAACTTTTTGATAATTCGCCTCTAAACTTTTAATAACCACTTGTTGCTGTGATAATAAATCATCAACCAACAAACCAACTTTTTGATTATCGCTCTCAACAACAACCAACAAAGTTCTATCAAGCGTTTCTATCGCACCTTTGTGATTAAAAATATTGTAAAGCCTTAAAATTGGGATGTACTCATCTCTCAAACGAAGTACATCTAAATCTTTACCGACGCGACTGACTTTGCTGATATCAATTTGTAGTGACTCAATAATAGAAATGAGTGGAATAATGTATGTATGCTGGGCAACTTTAACCAATTGACCATCCAAAATAGCTAGAGTAAGAGGTAACCGGATGGTGAAGGTTGAACCGACACCTGGCGCTGAAGCCACCTCAACCGAGCCACTGAGCGCTTCGATATTACGCCTAACCACGTCCATACCAACACCGCGGCCAGATAAGTCACTCACTTGATCCGCTGTCGAAAAGCCAGGTAAAAAGATAAGCTCATTAATTTCGTTATCGTTTAAATCGTCACTTTCAGAGATCAAGCCATTTTTTATCGCCTTTTCTCTGATCTTTTGCGTGTTGAGCCCCTGACCATCATCCATAATTTCGATAACAATATTACCGCCTTGATGAAATGCATTAAGCGTCACAGTGCCAACAGGGTCTTTGCCCGCAGCAACACGCTTATCAACTGTCTCTAAGCCATGATCTAAGGAGTTTCTCACTAGATGCACCATAGGATCAGAAAGCTTCTCCATCACCGTTTTGTCTAGTTCTGTTTGTTCACCAAGCAATTTAAGCTCAACTTGTTTATCCAACTTTTGCGAGATATCACGAACTAACCGAGGGAAGCGACTAAATACAAAGCTTATTGGTAACATACGAATACGCATGACATTTTCTTGTAAGTCACGAGTATTATGTGCCAGTTGCGCTAAGCCCTCTTGTAACGAGGCGATGGTTGCTTCGGTTATTTCTTGCTCACCTAACTGGCTTAACATCGCTTGAGTAATAACTAACTCACCCACCATGTTGATCAATGAATCAACTTTGTCGATACCAACCCTGATTGAGGTTGACTCTGCATTGGCTGTGGTCGCTTTAACGGGTACTGGTTTTTTCGTATCAGTAGTTGATTTAACTGGAATAGGCTCGACTTCTTTCTTTTGTTCGACAACTGCTGTAGCCGTTTCAGTCGTTGTAATTTCTTCATCACCAAACAAGCCACCGCACAATGTGATAGCAATGTCAGCGTCATCCTCAACCCACTCAAAAATTTCTTCTATGCAACTTTGCTCTTTGTCTGTGGTTAAGAAAAAACGCCATGATAAGAAACAGTCTTCGGGGGCAAGGTTAGTAATATCGGGGACATCATCTTGAAAGGCTTGTGTTTCTAGCTCACCCAACTCAGCAAGTTCACTGATCATGTACAGTGGTTCATTGCCAGTTTTAAATAAATGATGATGGGGTTTGAAGTCAATTTGAAAGGTATTTTTTATGTTAGTTTCGTTACTAACTGCCTGCTGCTGAACAACTTTGCTCTTAGAGCGCATGCCCAGAATTTCTTCAAATTTAACCCGTAACTCATCAGCCTCTGTTAAGTCTGGCTGCTGCTCCGCTTGTAATGTTCTTAACAACGCTCTTAAGCAATCAACCGACTTGAGAAGTAGATTAACGTGTTCTGCGGTTAAGGTACGAGCGCCTTCACGGATTTGATCTAACAAAGTCTCAAGTACATGAGTAAAGTCAGCAACGGCGCTGAAACCAAAGGTACCACTGCCTCCTTTTATTGAGTGTGCAGCACGGAAAATTGTATTTATCGTTTCCAAGTCTTCTTCGCCTGGCACCAAGTTCAATAACTCGGCTTCCATTGCATCAAGACCTTCGAAGCTTTCTTCAAAGAAAACCTCAAAAAATTGGCTTAGATCTATACTCATGCCCCGCTCCTATTATTAGCGAATCACTTTTTTCAATACCGCTAACAATTGCTCAGGATTAAATGGTTTAACAATCCACCCTGTTGCTCCAGCAGCTTTACCTTCTGTTTTTTTATCAAGCCCTGACTCTGTGGTCAGCATTAGTAGTGGTGTAAATTTATAATTAGGTAAGCTACGCAGCTCGCGAATAAGAGTAATGCCATCCATGACAGGCATATTCACATCAGAAATAACCGCATCAAAACCTTGTTGCTTAGCGATATTTAGTGCTTCGCTACCATCTTTTGCTTCTGTTACATCGAAGCCTGCTTTTTTTAGTGTAAAGCTGACCATTTGGCGCATTGATGCAGAATCATCGACAGCTAGAATTCTCTTCATAAAAACCTCTTAATTGGCATTTTCAAGCACAAGATAATGGCTTAAACCCAAACTAGTAATTGCTTGTTGCAAAGGCTTGCTTTCACCAACCCATATGATTTTGTGTTGTACCGAAAGCAAATGTTTTTGCAGCGCACATAAAAGCTGAATTGACGCCGTATCAGCTCGTGTCACTTCACTAATATCAAGACAAATATCGTCATTCGCAGACAATTCTTGTAACAAATCTTGATGGAGTGTTTCGACCTGAGTAATGGCTAATTCAATAGGGAGCTTTAACATTATTTGAATCTTCCCTGCTTAAAACAATTCATAATAAAAGCTTAGACTGACTAAACGAAATTGCCATAAATTGCTTTAAAAAATAGTAAATTTTTTTAGTAGCTTAGCGAGTTATGGCAAAAAATGTATTTACTATTGTTAGCTAATATCGCAAGGCAAATGCTTTATTCTGCATAATAGTCTGCTATTAACTTAAACTCCTCCGTTAACTTGCTAGCATCTACTAATGGCACATTACCTTGCTTAAATTGTGGTTTAAAAATAGCTCTAACAGAGCCTGTAGGATCAACTAAAACAACTGATGCACTATGATCAACTGCGTATTCTTGCTGATCGCTATCGTTAATTGCGTAAATTAAGCCTAACTCTCTTACAAATGGAAAAAGTTGTTTATGCGGACCTGAAACAGCAAGAAAGTTAGGATTAAAGTAATCAATATAAGCTTTACGCTTTTCAGTTGTGTCACGCTTTGGATCAACAGCAACAAACCATACTTGTACTTTGTAATCTTGACTTAACTGTTTTTGAATCGCGGTTAGTTTTGCCAGTGTCATTGGACAAATATCTGGGCAACTGGTGTAACCTAGAAAGACCAAATTCCAATGATCCATAAATTGGCTGTTATTTGCAGGCGCACCATGTTGATCAGTTAATGAAAAAGGACTAATCGGTTTCGCTTGCTCATAAACCAGCGCTTCCACCTCAGGGACGCTATTATTTTTTTCACATCCAGCAATAAATAACACCAAGCCCATAAATAATAAAGCGACTATTCGCGTCATAAAACTAACCATTTATCAATAAATAAGACAATAAAGAGTAGCATTAAATGCACAATTGAAAAACGAAATAAGTCCATTGCAGTATCATCTTTAGGTGCTATTTTCAGCTTCAGCGCCTTATAAATGAAAACAGCATTTAGTATGCTCGCCCCAAGCAAATAAATTAGCCCTGACATACCAATTAAGTAAGGCAGTACACACACTAACGCGAGTAAAATGCTGTAAGCCACTACACATGTTTTACAAAATTCAATACCGTGAGTAACTGGCAGCATCGGAATTTTTGCCCGCTCGTAATCACTTTTACGTGCAATCGCTAATGCCCAAAAATGTGGTGGGGTCCAGGTAAATATAATCATCACCAATAACCATGGTGCAGCAGCCATATGGCCAGTTTCAGATACCCATCCTAACAGCGGTGGCATAGCTCCAGCCAAACCACCAATAACAATATTTTGCGGTGTGGCACGCTTTAAAAATGAAGTGTAAATAAAGGCATAGCCAACAAGCGCAAACAAAGTAAGAATGGCTGTAAGTGTATTCGCCCAAATCACAAGCATCATAAAACCTATTACGCCAATCACTCCAGCAAAGCTCAAAGCGTGCTGTTTACTGAGTCGACCTTTTGCCACAGGGCGATGGCGCGTACGTGCCATTTTACTGTCGATTTCACTATCAACAACATGATTGATCACAGCAGCTGCGGCCGACAGCAAGCCAATGCCTAGCAAGCTTGCGAGTTGCACAAATACTCCTCGCCCAACATCAGGAGCTAATGCCAGACCAACCCATGCTGTGAGTACAAGCATGGCAACCACTTTAAATTTACTTATAGCTAAGTAATCTTTAAGTAACTCTGAGCTTTGAATAAATAATGATTTTTCTGAGCTTAGTAATAATGCCATCACAGCCTCCTAGGTTCTTATTTTTAAGTGGAAGCATAGTCTTACCATGCTAAGCAGTAACAATGCGGCCATTAGGTTGTGCGCAAGCGCAACACTTAATGGAAAGTGCCAGTGCACAACAGCTAGACCTAAACAGATTTGGCACAACAAAGCGATTAATACAGTGACGGTACAGTGCTTAATTTTTCGTGAGTAACAGCGTGAATATATGCGCCACATGATCAGCGCTAACACTACACAAGTAACCAGCGCCCAAATACGATGCAGCAAATGAATAGACATACGCGCTTGCTGCGATAGCACACCATATTCATAGGTACTGTGCTCGAGCGGTAATTGAAAAACGCTCTTCAAAGAAAACGGTTGTCCGTAGCTACACAGCGGTAAGCCATTGCAATGTGGAGCTGCATAATTCGCCGCAAGCCAGCCACCCAATGCAATTTGCAGTATAAGCACCACCAAGCCCACCAGCGCTAACCGGTAATATGGCTTTGCGCCGCTATCACTGCTAGCAACAGGTTCGGTCTTTAAACGTAGATACAATAAAAACAGCAACGACAAAATACTAAAACCGCCGAGCAAATGCCCCATTACAACTAAAGGTTGTAGGTTCATAGTGACAGTCCACATGCCCAATACGGCTTGGAATACCACCAGTAATAATAGTGCTAATGGCAGCTTAACCGGCATATTTGGATATTGACGTTTTAAAAATGCAAAAACAAACAAAGCTAAAATTAATAGGCCAAGGGCACCGGCAAAATAGCGGTGGATCATTTCTTTCCATGCTTTTGCAGCCTCAAACATCATATCAGGGTAGTTTTGCTCAACATGTAACAGAGCAGTTTCATGTTTTGGCACGGTTAAAAATCCATAGCACCCAGGCCAGTCAGGACAGCCAAGCCCAGCATCACTCAGCCGTGTATAAGCACCAAGCCCAACAACTAAGATTGAGAAGAAAACCGTAATTAAGACTAAATATTTATAATTTTTATACATCTTTATCCCCTTAATGAGGTTTAACTTGAACGCGCATAGTTAAGTAGTTTCTTTAAGTCTTTAAGTAAGCCTTTTTGAATCAGTCTGTTTTGTTCTGGCTCAGCCGTGTAGGGGTAATGCAAAACTACTAAGCCCATGTGATCAACTAAATATAGGTCTCCCGCTTTAAGTGCAGGACTTACTGCTAATTGACGCCAATTTGCCGATACCTGCTGTTGATTTGTCAGTACCGCCACATCCACTTTTTGCTGATTTTTACCTAAAGCGACATATAGGTTATCTAGACTGGCTAATTGGCTTGCACAAACATCAGTGCACTCTTTTGGATAATTAAGCGCAATAGTCCATTGTTTAGGTTCGCCTTGTTGCCAATCAACTAGCTTCACTTCTTCACTTAAAAGCTCACCATGATTACTCGAACCACTCGGTAACCACTCAAGCTTTAATGCTGCATATGCAAGTGCCAACGGCACAAAACAGCATAAAACGAATAAACTAAGCGGGTTTATTTTCATAACCTCTCCTTCTCATCGCAAAATAAGCAATAACAACACACGCTAAGCCGATTAATAACCACTGCACGGCATAGGCGTAATGTTTATCTGGCCCCATCACGACACTCTGGTAATGCGGGGTTGCAATACCATCTGCTTCATTACGATAACCAATAAAGTCTTGTAAGGGCTTTGCTAATTGAGCACTAAAAATTGCTAAGTCAATGCCTTGAATACGCTTAGGCCAGCCTTGCTCTGCACCAATCTCATCGGCAAGTGTGAAGCCTTGTAAGTTGCCTTGTTTCAATTGCACAGTAGCCGTAAAGCTTGTTGATTCTGGCCACACAACGGTTGGCAACTGGCTACGGTTTGTTGGAGCTTTTAGCCAACCAAAGTTAACGATTAAAGGCGCGGTTTCACCGGTAATTGTCATCGCTACTAGTAAGTCATAGCCCACTTGCCCCTGATAAATTTGATTATCAAGCAGCCAGTACTGTTGTTTATTTACCTCGCCAGAGACTTTGACTTGCATGCCCGTTTTGTTCAGCTCTTTAGGTAAATTTTGCAGCTCTTGCCAATTCAAAACTCCTTGCTCTTTCGAAACGGCTAACTGGCTTAGTTGCTGCTGTTTTTGCTCGCCTCGCTGGTATTGCCAAACGCTGAGTCGTAAACAAATAAGCACTGCAAGTATCACAACGCAAATTGCGATAATTGAGCTAAGCTTTTGTTTGCGCCATAAAATTAACTGCATTTGGAATACCTAATATGATTAAAGTCATTATTGTTTTGTTATTACTTTATATTCTGTTCAACCTGTTTAGAGCGCTGTTTGTGATGATGTCAGCAAAAGAGCACTCGAAACCCATGTCGCATTACTTAGGTCGTCGAGTGCTGTTTTCAGGTATTGTGCTGGTGCTCATCATTGCCGCAATGAAATTAGGCTTTATTCACACCAACCCGTCGCCGCTTCACAAAGCTACAGCACGTACACAAATACAAATAAACACAACCACACCACATCAACAAAGTGCCAATACCAAGCAGCTGCTTGAAAGGCAAAGTGCTTTTCACTCGTGAAGTGGCCTTTAAAAATTCTTAGTAGCACTACAAATAAAATAATGGTTCCAAGTGTCACGTGCATACCGTGAAAGCCCGTTAACAAGAAAAAGGTATTCCCATAAACGCCCGCATCTAAGGTCAAACCTAGATCTTGATAAGCATGCATATACTCATAAACTTGTAAGCCAAGGAAAATCACACCTAATAGCACGGTTAAAGATAAAAACACCTTCAGGGCGCCGCGCTTATTGTTTTCAATAGCAACATGAGCAAAGTGAATTGTGACCGACGAGGTAAGCAGAATAAGCGTGTTGATCAATGGTAGACCTTGCCAGCCCATAGCTTGTGTGGTCTCGCCCGCTGGCGTAGTTAATAGCGGCCATACGGCTTCAAAGGTTGGCCAGAGCACTTCATTGGTCATAGCGTTATTACCAGCGCCACCGAGCCAAGGCACCGAAATCATACGTGCGTAAAAGAGAGCGCCAAAAAACGCCATAAAGAACATAACCTCAGAGAATATGAACCAGCTCATACCTTGTCTGAAGGAGCGGTCCATTTGTGCTGAGTAAAGCCCTTTATGAGACTCTTCAATAACGTTTCTAAACCAGCTAAAAACCATATAAACTAATATGGCAATGCCTAGATACAACACATACTGGCCACTACTGCCCTCACCACTTACTTGCATCACAGTTAAACCAGCACCAACAGCAATTAAAAACATCGCGATGGCACCAACTATTGGCCAAGGACTCTCGGCTGGAACATAGTATTTTTCATAATTTTGATTCATTTTGTTTGCTCCCAATTAGCAATTAGCTTGGCGGCTTTTAATCGTTTTTAGCCACAACATGCCCGCTAATATCAAACACGGTATACGACAACGTCAGTTCCTCAACATCGTCGGGTAACTCAGTATCAACATAAAACAACAAGGTAAACTCCATTTCTTCACCGGCTTTCATTGGCTGCTGATCAAAGCAAAAACAGGCGATTTTATGTAAGTACTTTGCTGCTTTACCCGGTGATACTGATGGAATTGCTTGCATGACTTTGTCTTCATTACTGGTGTTTTTCGCTGAGAATTTAACTTCACGCATGGCACCAGGTTGTACTGCCACACTGTATTGCTCAGACTGCACCTTAAATGGCGCGCCGCTTTGAGCGTGAGTGGTAAAGCTGACATCAACTTGACGCTGTGTATTTATTGATTCACTCGCGCTCGCTTTTTCTAATGATGGCTTACCATTCAACCCTGTAACGTCGCAAAACACGTCGTAAAGCGGCACCATTGCAAAAGCAAAAGCAAACATGAGCAAGCATGTAATCAGCAGTTTTTTTAGCAAAGGTGCATGGTTCATTACTTAATCTCCGGCGGTGTTTCAAAAGTATGATAAGGTGCTGGAGAATCGACTTCCCACTCTAAACCTTCAGCTCCATCCCATACTTTGGCAGGTGCTTTTTCGCCCCCTCTGGCACATTTAAATACCACCAACACAAACAACAGTTGCGATAAGCCAAATGCAAAACCACCAATACTGATAATGGCGTTAAAGTCAGCGAATTGCAGTGCATAGTCAGGAATACGACGCGGCATACCGGCAAGGCCAACAAAGTGCATAGGGAAGAACAACACGTTGACACTGATTAGCGATAACCAAAAATGCCATTTCGCCAGCGTTTCGTTGTACATGTTGCCAGTCCATTTCGGTAACCAGTAGTAGGCCCCCGCCATAATTGAGAACACAGCTCCTGTCACAAGCACATAATGGAAATGAGCCACCACAAAATAGGTATCGTGATACTGAAAATCTGCCGGTGTAATCGCAAGCATCAAGCCAGAGAAACCACCTAAGGTGAATAACACAATAAAGGCGATGGCAAACATCATCGGAATTTCGAAGCTAATTGAACCGCGCCACATGGTGGCTACCCAGTTAAACACTTTAACGCCCGTTGGTACCGAAATGAGCATGGTGGCGTACATGAAAAACAACTCGCCTGCTACAGGCATCCCTGTGGTAAACATATGATGTGCCCAAACGATAAAACTTAGCAGCGCAATCGATGAAGTTGCATACACCATAGACGCATAGCCAAATAGCTTTTTGCGCGAGAAGGTAGGTACGATAGTCGATATAATGCCAAAGGCTGGTAAAATCATGATGTACACTTCAGGGTGACCGAAGAACCAGAAAATGTGCTGGAACATCACAGGGTCGCCCCCTCCGGCTGCATCAAAAAAGCTGGTTGCAAAGTATTTATCGGTCAACACCATAGTGACCGCCCCTGCTAGAACAGGCATAACAGCAATTAACAAAAATGCAGTGATTAACCATGTCCAAACAAATAGCGGTAGCTTCATCCACGTCATACCTGGTGCTCTTAAGTTGACGATGGTCACGATAACGTTAATCGCCCCCATAATTGAGCTGATACCCATGATATGTACGGCAAACACAAAAAGTGCAGTGTTATCGTTGCTGTAAGTTGTTGATAGTGGTGCGTAGAAAGTCCAACCAAACGCAGGACCACCACCAGGCATGAGTAACGAAGCCAACAGGATTAAAAATGCGAACGGCAATATCCAAAAGCTCCAGTTATTCATACGTGGTAAGGCCATATCTGGTGCGCCTATCATCATAGGTACCATCCAGTTTGCAAGCCCAGTGAACGCGGGCATAACGGCACCAAACACCATGATCAAGCCATGTACGGTAGTCATTTGATTAAAAAAGTGCGGATCGACTAACTGTAATCCAGGCTGAAACAGTTCAGCGCGGATCACCATTGCCATTGCTCCGCCAATTAAAAACATGGTGAGTGAAAAAATCA
The DNA here is from genome assembly GCF_017808125.1 of Pseudoalteromonas sp. PA2MD11. Lineage (NCBI taxonomy): Bacteria > Pseudomonadati > Pseudomonadota > Gammaproteobacteria > Alteromonadales > Pseudoalteromonadaceae > Pseudoalteromonas > Pseudoalteromonas sp. PA2MD11. The sequence goes on along the minus strand of NZ_JADKNF010000011.1, from coordinate 74,905 downwards.
GGTATAAACTCCCGATGTCTTTATGATTGGTGGTGTAAAGCCAACGCTTAAAACCTTTAGCTGGGTGATGATGGTCGTGATGCGCATGCCCTGTTGCTTGCTCGTTAATAACATTACTCATTAGTTCGCCTCCGCTGCTGCATCAATCGCGGCTTGAATTTGACTCGGTTGGATAACATCGCCGGTATCATTACCCCACGCGTTTCGCTTATAAGTAATAACCGCAGCAAGTTGCTTAATTGAAAGCTGTTTATCAAACGCTTGCATTGCTGTACCAGGCTTACCGTGTAACACAATGTCTATGTGATCTTTTACATCACCTAATACAATCGGGCTGCCTTTAAGTGCTGGAAATACGCCAGGTAGGCCCATACCGGTAGGTTGGTGACATGCAGCACAGCTTGCCATATACACTTGCTCACCTAAGACCATAAGCTCTTCTTTCGGTAATGTTTGATCAAGCAAAGCAGCATCTGCTGCGGCCGCATTGGCTTTTTCTTGCTTGGCATCTGCAAGCCAATTAGCAAATTCATCTTCAGGTAAGGCTTTCACCACAACAGGCATAAAGCCATGATCTTTACCGCATAACTCAGCACATTGACCACGGTATACTCCGGGTTCGTTAATACGTGTCCACGCTTCATTAATAAACCCAGGATTTGCATCCTTTTTAACCGCAAAATCAGGCACCCACCATGAATGAATTACATCGTCTGAGGTCATTAAAAAGCGAACTTTCTTATTGATAGGAAGTACTAGCGGTTTATCTACTTCAAGCAAATAATGCTCAGTTTTCTCTGCTTGGTTGTCTATTTGGTCTTTAGGAGTAGATAGAATCGAGTAATAAGCAATGTCTTCGCCCATGTACTCGTAATGCCACTTCCACTGTGAGCCGGTCACTTTAATGGTGATATCGGCTTTAGAGGCATCTTCCATGGCAATTAAGGTTTTTGTGGCAGGCACAGCCATGGCGATTAAGATGACAAATGGAATGGCAGTCCAAAGTATTTCAACTTTTGTACTTTCATGAAATTGGGCAGGCTTGGCCCCTTTGGATTTACGGTGGTGTATTAAAGCCCAAAACATCACCGCAAATACGATGATGCCGATTACACAGCAGATAATAAATATCGTCATGTGTAACTCATAAACATTATTACTTATATCGGTCACCCCTTTACGCATATTGTATTGGCTGTTCGCCAATGCAAGTTCAGGAAGTGCAACCAATATAAGCCACAAGGCGTAACGCAGTTTACCCATGTGACGGCTCCTTTAGATGCTATTGCAAGACGCAAAGCGAAAAGGCGATACAACAAGGTGCCCATTCGTTTTTCTTATTGTTCAGAGCGACTACGTATCATTTTGACCCACTTATGATACCGACCCCCTGTCTAACACCTCGCACATTTTTGTGTCTTTTTATTAATTAGGTGTTAATACAGTGTATTAACCAATTAGTTAAAAAATGACCAATAAGCAAGTTTTAATGATAATAAATGTTTATTTTGGTGCAGAAATAACAACTATAATCAGCGCGTTATTTAATGTTTAGGAGTAAAAACGAAATATAAAAAGAGAGGAAAACTGCGCCATATAAGGCTTTAAATGAAGAGTAAGGATTCACAAATCCTAATTAAGTAGTAAAATTTCAGTGGCGCACCAAATTGAGTCAATTTGATGCACCAAATTGGGAACGTTTACATCCAATCAGCGTTACGAATAACCCCAACAGCTAACCCCTCGATGTTGAACGACTCATGCTCAAGGTCAACCTCAATAGGCGAAAACTCTTCGTTCTCAGCATGTAAAAGCACTTTGCGACCTGCCTTTTCTAGGCGCTTAACTGTTACATCTTCATCGACTCGAGCTACAACTACTTGCCCATTTTCAGCAACTTGTGTTCTATGTACTGCAAGCAAATCGCCATCCATAATACCAATGTCTTTCATACTCATGCCATTTACACGCAGTAAGAAATCGGCTGCAGGTTTAAATAATGAAGGATCAACTTGGCAGTGACTTTCAACATGCTCTTGCGCCAAAATAGGTTCACCAGCTGCAACACGGCCAATTAAAGGTAAGCCTAGTTGCTCTGGCTCATCTTCTTCAATTAACTGAATACCGCGACTCGCCCCAGGCTTCATTTTGATCATGCCTTTTTTAGCCAGTGCTTTTAGGTGTTCTTCAGCAGCGTTGGCACTTTTAAAACCTAATGTTTGAGCTATTTCAGCACGCGTAGGAGGCATGCCAGTATCTTTAATAAAGACTTTAATTAGTTCTAAAATTTGCGATTGGCGTTTCGTTAATGGGCGCATACAACTGGTTTTCCATACAGTACATTTAACTGTGAGTATATACAGTTATTTGAAAATCGCAAATTTAAATTAACCTCATCATATTGCTACAAAACTAACATTGAACCACATCGAAAGATGCCATAAGGTAATAGCTTTAACTAGCAGGCTAAGGAAACACAATGAGTATTTGGCACCACCCAATTACACTAGAGCAATGCAAAGGCTTTGAAAATGGAATAACAGGGCAAGGCACTTTAATGAAAACCATGGGCATTGAGGTAACTGAAATTGGTGATGACTACTTAGTAGCGACCATGCCTGCTATTCCTGAACATCACAACCCTATGGGTATGGTCCATGGCGGAGCAAACGTTGTATTAGCAGAGACAGTAGCAAGCTATGCAGCCAACTTTGTGGTTGATTTCAGTAAGTTTTATGCTGTTGGCCAAGAAATTAATGCCAACCATATTAAAGCATCACGTAAAGGAACGTTAACAGCAACCGCTAGGCCGCTGCATTTAGGTAAGCGAACTTCTGTTTGGGATATTAAAATTACCAATGCCGCAGGAGAGCTGTGCTGCGTATCAAGAATGACCGCAGCCGTTGTAGAGCGCTAAACTAAGACTATTTTTCAACAGGATAAATAGTAATTTCAATCCCTGCGCCAATTGCTGAGATACGTAACAAAGTATCGGCATGCAGGGGTTGGTTAAAGCATTTAGGCGAATTACCTGATTCAAAGCCTATATCAAATGTACGCTTTGAACACGATAACCACTGTTTTAATGCATTGCGCGAGCAAGACTCAATAAGCTCGCAAAGCTGGTTAATCGCTTTATCTGGAGAGCTGATATCTGCGGTTGCTTCAATACGTGCTAGTTGGCGGTATTCATCTTGGTCATAATGTAAAACCATGGCGTTTTTCTTCAAATCAGCAACAAGCGCACTAATATCGTGCTTTGATTCAAGCTCCAGATCTACATTTAAAAATTGAATTTCCGACATACTCTCGTTTTTACCCTCTATTGATATCGACTGAAACTTTAACTCAGTTTTGTATATATACCAAATCTAGAATACAGTTAATGCGACATTATGCCGCATTGGCAATCTAGCTAAACAACCTAAAATAGCGCCCACAGAACAATAATAACGGGGTAGTAATGAATAAACGCACCTTCAAATATGCTCGCAAAGGGCATAAATGGCTTGGCTACTTGCTTGCTGTACAGATCTTCTTTTGGCTCTTAGGTGGGCTGGTAATGAGTTCATTACCACTTGAAAAAGTACATGGTAAGCATCTGGCTAATCGCAGTTTAAGTAGCCCATTTTTATTGTCGGACTACCCAACTTCAATTGATAAAATAACAGCGCAATTTGAGCAAATCGAAGGTATTAAATATAGCCACTTTCTAGATACCCCGACTATAGAAGTCACAACCTCTAGCGGTACGTTTACTTTTGATGGCAGAACAGGTGCTAAAATGCCTGTACCGAGTAAAGCGCAAATCACTGAAAATGCGCAAGCTCACCTGCTTATTGAGGCAAAAATAACGCAAGCGCAGTTATTAACAAAAGGGCCTAGAGAAGTCGGTCACAAAGCCAATGTTTGGCAAGTAAGCTTTGATGATTGGCGAACAACTACTTTATATTTAGATAGTCAAACCGGTAAAGTTATTACTGTGCGCAGCAATCTGTGGCGGGTTTTCGACTTTTTCTGGATGCTGCACATTATGGATTATGATGAGCGTGAAAACTTTAACAATCCACTACTCATCAGCTTCTCAGCCACCAGCGTACTGTTTTGTATCACGGGAATTATTTTGTTATTACAAAACGTTCGAATTAAACGTAAAAAACCGGCTACACGTGCTGGTCAATCAAAATAGGATTGCCATCTGGGTCGGTGATAATAAAACTCGCATCACCGACCTTTTGTATTTCTAATTCTTGTTGCTGAAAATGTGCAGCTAATTGCTCAAAGGTTGCAAATTCATCCAAAGCTTCGGCATTTTGATCCCACCCAGGGTTAAAGGTCAGCATGGTTTTATCAAACATACCTTGAAACAAACCAATCAAATGTTCACCGTTTTTCATAATTAGCCAATGCTGTTCTATCTCCCTAGCAAACTCTTTGAAACCTAGCTTTTCATAAAACTGCTTTGAAGCACGAATATCTTTTACATTTAGACTTACAGAAAAAGCACCTAATAACATGGTTGTAATTCCTTTAATAAAAACGGCCTAACAACTATAGCTGAGTTGAAAAACTTTTCCTTTTTAGAATAGTCGTTCTAGAATAGCTGTTCCTGTAGTTCACTGATGTGATGGATATGCGTTTATTCCTATACTTAGCCCTTTGTTTTATTTTCACTTCTCCTATATCCGCTAAAGAGTTTTCGAGCTTTTACAGTGCCAAAAAGCATTTAATTAAGAATCTACCAAGCAATAGTAAAAGCTTATATTGTGGTTGCGATATCAAGCGCCAAGGTAAAAAACTTGTGCCAGATCCTGATGCTTGTGGTTATATTCCTAGAAACTCTGTCACCCGCTCTGGAAAAGAGAATGCTCGCGCAAAAAGAATAGAGTGGGAGCACATTGTGCCTGCCTGGGAGTTTGGCCATCAATTACAATGCTGGCAGGATGGCGGTCGCAAAAACTGTAAAAAGGTCAGTGAAAAGTTTCGTCAAATGGAAGCCGACATTAATAACCTTGCACCTGCTATAGGCGAGATCAATGCTGACCGCTCAAACTTTCGCTATGGCATGGTGTCAACATCAAGTGCAAGTTACGGAGCATGCCCTGTAAAAGTTGACTTTAAGCAACGCGTATTTGAGCCACCCATTTATGCAAGAAAGCAAATAGCCGATACCTATTTTTATATGCAAAAAACCTATGGCTTAAAAATATCTGACAAACAACGTAAGTTATTTGAATCGTGGCAAAAGCTTGAAATAGCTGAAATGAGCAATCGTAAGGCGCTATAATATATTGCTTTCATGTAAAGTAATTGTTAACTTTAAAGCGATGACTATTAGAATGGAAGCACTTATGATTACCAAAAATAAACTCGCTTTTGCGATATTTTTAGCTGTCTCAAGCGTGTCTTTATCTGGCTGTGGTGGCGGTAGCGGAAGCTCCTCTACCAATAACAACAACACAACAACTCCGCCACCAACAAGCAGCGACCCCACTTGGACGGCTGGTGTCTTTGAGCCATCAAGCGAATTTAAAGATCAATGCGCTGTACCGCGAACTGGCAATGATCCATATAACGATAATCAACCTTACCCAGATACAGCAGGCTCTGAGTTTACTGAGAAGATGTGGCTACGTTCATGGAGTGACGAAACCTATCTTTGGTATAACGAAATAGAAGACAACGACCCTGATAACTTCAGCTCAGTCGCCGCTTATTTTGAACAACTAAAAACCTTCGAAACTACAGACTCAGGCGCCTTTAAAGATAACTTCCATTTTAGTGAACCTACTGAAGATTTTTTTCAAGAATCTCAGTCTGGCGTGGTGTCAGGTTATGGAATTAACTGGGCCTTAATTAATAATACCCCACCTCGTGACTTAAGAGTTGCTTATTTAGAAGATAACTCTCCAGCTGCCAATGCAGGATTACAACGAGGCGATCGTGTTATCTTAGTCAATGGCGTAAGTATTGATACAAATACTGAGTCCGGGATCGACACTTTGAATGAAGCTTTGTTTGGGCCAACCGCTGGCGATACTCATACCTTCAAAGTAAAAAGCAATGATGGGACAGAAAAAACATTCTCATTAGTAGCTGGAAATATAACGCAAACACCTGTACAAAATGTAGACACAATTATAACGAATAGCGGAACAAAAGTTGGCTATATGCAGTTCAACAGCCATATTAGTATTGCGCAGCCTGAACTAATAAGTGCGATGAACAAATTTCAAGAAGATAACATTAATGAGCTTGTTATCGACTTTAGATACAATAGCGGTGGTTTATTAGCGCTTTCATCACAGCTTGCCTACATGGTTGCAGGCCCGGCCAATACAGAAGACTTTTATTATTATCAAGTCATTGAAAATGATAAACAACCTCTTAACGACCCATTTCCATTTATCAACGTTGAAGTTGACTATTCAACCTTTGAGCTAACAAATGACCTTCTTCCAGATTTAAACTTATCTAAAGTTTATGTGCTTAGCACTGCGAGTACCTGTTCTGCATCTGAAGCATTTATAAATGGTTTAAATGGTATTAATGCTGAAGTGATATTAATAGGTGGAAAAACTTGCGGTAAGCCTTACGGATTTACGCCTACGCATAATTGCGCAACAACCTACTATACTATTCAATTTACAGGTACTAATTACAAAGGTTTTGGTGAATATGCCGATGGCTTAATGCCTACTCCTTCACCACAATTCGCTGCTGATGTAAAAGGCTGCGAACTTGATGACGACTTTTCCCATCAACTTGGTGATAGCGATGAAGCACTACTAAGTGCAGCACTTTATCATATTGAGAATGATAGTTGCCCAGTGGTAACGCAAAGTGTCACAGCTAAGCAAGCGACAACCTCATCTTATGCTGCTGATGAAGCTGGTATTTCGCTAAAAGCCAATACTTCACTTTTCAAAAATAATATGGATTTAACCCGTCCGCTACCAGCTAAGGAGGATGATAATGAATAAAGCACTGTTATTAACCTGCACCTTACTGGCAAGCATAGCTGGCTGTAAAAGTACTCAAGCGGAGCAACCGCAAAATGCCACGCTTGTTCGGGTAAACCCGGGAGTGATTACTGAGCTACAGCAGGCTATTCAATCAGCTAAAGGCGGTGCATTGGTCACCTTAGCCGATGATGTGTTTACTAAGAGCGCAGAGTTACTGATTGATCACGGCACCAACAAAGGCCCTGATGGCCTGCCAATTATGGGTGCCCATTCAATTCCTTCTGAGAAGTTTGTGTTGCAAAAAGCAGGTGAGCAATGCCTGCTTTACTACCCCAAAAAAGAGCTCCGTATTTCACTTCCCAATTTAGAGTGCGAAGTTAACTAACAAAAAGGCGCAGCTTCAGCTGCGCCTTTTACATCATAGACTTTGGTGAGGGCCAAACACCTCATAATGAATGCGTTCACTTGCAACCCCAATACCTAGTAGTTGCTCTTTTATCATTGCCATAAATGCGATTGGGCCACACAGGTAAAAGTCACCTTTGCTTATTGGTAAGCTGTCAGCGATGAGGTTTGCATCCATTAAGCCCGCAAAATCGCCCCCCTTGCCATCTTTAAACCAGGTAACACAATGTAATGAAGCGTGCGCTTGCTGTTGCTTAAATAAGTACTCTTTAAAGGCAAACTGTGTCTCACTGTCGCAAGCATGCAGGTAATGAATTGGCTGATTAGGTTGATTACTTAATAGTGTTTCGAGCATCGCCATCATCGGGGTTTGACCAACTCCCGCTGAAATCAATACAACAGGCGAGTCAATTTCGCGAAGCACAAAGTCGCCTGCGGGTGGGTAAATTTCTACCTCATCACCCTCAGTTAAGCTATGTAGGTAGTTAGATACTAAGCCTTCTTTTTTCACGCTAATTCGGTAATTACGACCATTACTTTGCTGCGATAAAGAGTATTGTCTCACTTGCGTTAAATCACTGTTTGCAGGCGTTACTTTAATCCCTAAATATTGGCCCGGTAAATACGCCACTACAGGCTTTGTATCGACAGGCGTTAATGTAAAACTACAAATTTGCGATGACTCCATACGTTTTTCTGTAATAGTGAAAGTACGAGTACCGAACCAACCACCCGGTGCCTTTTTGGTTTTTTGATAAAGCGACATCTCCTCATTAATACATACATCAGCTAATAATGAATAGGCTTCACGCCATGCATACTCGACCTCAGGAGTAAATTGTTCTGGCAATAACTCTTTTAAAGTCGCAATTAAATGTCCACCAACAATAGGATAATGCTCAGGCAAAATATGGTAACTGGTGTGTTTATGATTAATGCGTGCAAGCGCACCTTTTAACACTGCCAAGTTATCAATATTTGCCGCGTAGGCAGCTAAGGCATTAAACAGCGCAAATTGCTGAGAGCCCGATTGCTGATGTGTCATATTAAAAATATTTTTAAGCTCCGGGTTGTAGCTAAACATACGATCATAAAAATACTCAGTCACTTGAGGGCCTGCTTGTGCAAGCAAAGGCAAAGTACTTTTAACAACCTGGATCGTTTTTTCAGATAACATAGTTTTTCCTATTAGAGAGGTTAACCGCGGCGACCATCAACACGACGATTCACTAAGATGGGCGCACAATGAAATAAAAATAAGCTAAAGCCAGCAACCCACAGCAACGCACTTAACTGCCATGCAAGGTGATGACCTAAATAAACGGGAAGTAACGAACGTACAATGGCAGCTATCACAATGAGTATAAATGCAAAACTAATGTACCCAGGGGCTTGTAATGCACGCCCAGTGTGACCATGAGAGACACGTACCATCATGGCGATGATCATCACACCTATGGTGCCAACAGTGATCAGGTGAAGCGCATCTTTGAATAAGATAATGGGGCTGAAATAGCTCAGCGCGATGAGTATTAAACCAACCGATAAAGCCCAATAAGCCACGTGTAATGACCATAGCAAAGGCACTTTTAGAATGCCTTTATGCCACCACAAAACACACCGAGCTGAATGTAAACAAGCAAGCCAAGCAAAAACCCAACCGGTGCTCATTGCGCTAAAAAATAGCTGACTCATAAAGAACCACGCAATAGCGAAAAATGAGCTAAATACGACTAATTTATCGAGCTTGGGGGCTCTAACTTGCTCACTTAGGTTAAGACCGCGCGCGGTAAAAAATGGCACAACTCGCCCAGCCACAACACCAACTAGCAGTGTCATGATAAGTACAGCGGTATCAACAACCCCCAGTGCCAGCGACATTTTATTAAGTACAACTAAGCTCAAAAAAATCACATTGAGCGCACAGAGCAAAGATGCGATGACAACAAATAAGTAGTTATGGCTGCTTTTTGCCTGTATCAGCATGTCAGCTAGAATAATAATTCCAGCTAGCCACCAAACGAGTTGTAGCGCACTAACAATATAAAGGTTAAGCTGCTCGAACCCTGCAATATCAATAAAAAAACTAAACCTTGCAGCAAGCCAAATCATGCTAAGCAAACAAAGCTTAATACCACTTACACTCGGCACGCCTGTCCATGTTTGTGCGGCGGTTAGCAAAAAACCCATGGCAACCACGCCTGCAAAGCCAAACAGCATTTCGTGAGCATGCCAAAGCGTTGCGGGCATTGTTAGGTGCCACTGTGCATAGCCCGCCAAGATTAAAAACCAGTAACTCATAGCAAATACAGCTAAGGCACCTGCTGCCAAGAAAAAAGGCCGAAATGCTAATGCCCATAACGGCCACTGGCTGAGTTGATAAAATTTGATCTTAGTTGGCATAGGTTCAGTTAAATTAATGACTTTCATTCGTGCTCTCAGCGTTTAATTTCCCCAGCTATTGCACAGTTCAAGCCAAAAATAAAAACCATTAAATATCAATACATTAAATTTGGGCGCTTGATAAATAAGTCAAAATAACACACCATTAAAAACATCAATAAAACACATTCAGGTCAAATTGACATGATGTTCAAAAAATCCCTTCTTGATGTTGCACTTGCACTTACCAAAGCAAGCAGTGTTGATCATAATTTCAGTTATCTGTTGAGTTGCATTAATGATTGGCTTGAATGTGATGCAGTTGCCTTATTATTGAAACAAGGCGATGTGTTAAAGCCCGTAGCCCTTAGTGGATTGTCGGACGATACGTTAGGAAGACGCTTTAAAATAGCGGAGCATCCGCGTTTATTTGAAATATGCCGTGGCAGTGAACCGCTAAAATTTGCCAAAGATTGTGGCCTACCCGACCCTTACGATGGTTTATTACAAAGCCAGCATGGCGACTTTCCTGTTCATGCCTGCATGGGTGTGCCGCTGCAGAGCAGCAAAGACAATAACGAACTACTCGGTGTTTTGACCTTTGATAGTTTAGATGAACATGCCTTTGACGCTTTAGCAATGAACGAGCTCAATCAACTAAAACAGCTAGCTGCAGGCTATGTTGAGCATGCCCTAACCTTGCAGCATTTTAGGCAACATGCACAGCACAACCATCAAGTTGCGCAGCAGCTTAACCTTGAGGCACTAACACGAGAAGGTGTCGAAATTATTGGTAATAGCCAAGCAATGCAGACCCTTAAAAATGATATTCAGCTGGTGGCTGCCTCAGAATTTAGCGTATTGATACAAGGCGACACAGGTGTCGGTAAAGAACTCGTTGCGCGCAATATCCATTTAAACTCAAAACGCCGCGACATGCCGTTGATCCACTTAAACTGTGCATCGTTACCAGAGAACTTAGCCGAAAGTGAATTTTTTGGTCACAGTAAAGGTGCATTTACTGGCGCACATACTGCGCGTCAGGGAAAGTTTCAACTTGCCGATGGTGGCACCCTGTTTTTAGATGAAATCGGCGAGCTGCCGCTTGCTATGCAAAGTAAGCTATTGCGCGTATTACAAAGTGGTGAAGTACAAACGGTGGGGGAAGATCAAAGCCGTTATGTTGATGTCAGAGTGATTGCAGCAACCAATCGCGATTTAAAACAAGAAGTCGCTGCGGGGCGCTTTCGTGCAGATCTTTATCACCGATTAAGCGTTTACCCATTGCATGTTGCACCACTAAAAGAGCGCGATAACGATGTTATTTTATTAGCAGGCTTTTTTATTGAGCAAACATCTAAAAAACTGGCAATTAAGCAACTTAAGCTTAGTAGCGATACACAATTACTACTGCGTCAATATGATTGGCCAGGCAATGTGAGAGAGCTTGAACATGTGATCAGTCGCGCAGCACTCAAAGCCAAACAACAGCAATGGCAACAAAGCATTGTCACAATCGAGCCTGAACATTGTGATATTGCTAAAACCGCCGTTGCCGCACCAAGCCCTGTTGCAGTTAACGAACAAAAAGCCACTCGCTTATCGCTGAAAGAGGCAACTGACGCTTTTAGTTATCAATTGATTATGCAACAACTTGAACTACATAACCTAAACTGGGCTGCCACAGCACGTAGCTTAAGTGTTGATAGAGCCAACCTTGTGCGCCTAGCCAAACGGCTAGGCATTAGCGTTAAAAAGTCTGTTTAAGCTTTTAAATCTTTAAAATAGGCTTTTAAAAGCTGACTAAATGCTTGGACTTTGGCTGTGCGATGCACCAAGTGATGCGTTACCAGCCAAAGATCCGTTGGCCAGTTTAGCTCTTTAGGAAGCACTGGCAGCAGATCAGGGTATTGGCTTGCCACTTCATGCTGTAAACCACCAATTCCTAAGCCCCTCACAATCGCCCGTGTAGCTTCTGATGTTTCAGACACCCGTAGCTTAATTTGCGAAGGTTCAATGTGTTGATCAACCCATGCAAAATAAGGCACTTTACCGTTATAGCCAGCCACCCCAGAGACAAAACTATGCTGCTGCAACTGCTCAATATTCTTTGGCATGCCATACTTTTCAATATAACTTTTAGAGGCATAAAACCCTGACGAAAGTTCAGCTAAATGCTGGGCAATATAGTCGCCTTCATCAGGTCGAGGGCCCGCTCGCACGGCAATATGCGCCTGACCGTGATCAAGGCGTAAACGGTTTTGATCAAGAATAACTTCGAGTTGCACTTGCGGGTGCAGACTTTGAAACTGCTCGCAGACATCACTAAGCACATCAATAAAACCACTAACCGTAGTTAATAATAAACTGCCTCGCAGTTGGCTATCAGCGGCAATAATATCGTTGTGAAGTTTTTCAAGTTCAGCGTTAATCGATTTTGCAGTCGCAAACAACTTAGCGCCAATTTCTGTCACTGTATAGCCACGAGCATGACGGTGGAATAACCGCGCATCAAGGTTATCTTCTAAATTGTTGATTCTTCTAAGCACTGTGCTGTGATGAACACCTAACGATTCGGCAGCAGCGGTTAACGTGCCGAGCCTTGCCACCTCATAAGCAACTTTTACATCTTGCCAATCATCAAATTGAATCGCCATAACGGCTCCTTGTGTGCATATACGCACATAAGTTTTGCGTTTATTTGGCTTTTCTGCAAGCTGTTTTTTGCTACAGTGAGTATATCAACAGTGAAGCTTAAAAAAGGAAGCAATCATGACAGCACCAAAAATTATTGCCCTAGCAGGCAGCCTACGTAAAGACAGCTTTAATCAAAAACTGATCAATGAAGCTGCGCGCTTCGCCCTCGAAAGTGGTGCTGAAGTAGAAGTGATTAAATTAAGCGATTTAAACTTACCTTTATTTGACGAAGATATTGAAGCGCAAGGTACACCTGCTGGCGCACAATTATTAAAAGATAAGCTCCGCGCTGCTGATGGCATTTTATTAGCAAGCCCAGAATATAATGGCTCAATTACAGCACCACTTAAAAACGCAATCGATTGGGCATCTCGTACAGAGCAAGGTGCAGTGCCTGCTTTTCGAAATAAAGTTACTGCACTGTATGCATCGTCACCGGGTGGTTTAGGTGGCTTACGTGGTTTAAATCACGTACGTGATATTTTATCGGGTATTGGTAGCTTAGTACTTGCAGATCAACTAGCAGTGCCTGCTATCCACACTAAATTAGATGAGCAAGGCCGCATCAGCGATGCTGATACAGCCGATAAAGTTGCCAGCCTTGCCCAGCAACTTGTGAGCGTAGCGAGCAAATTAAATAAATAATTGCTAGCCTAGTTTTATCGCTACTAACTTAGCTTTGTCGCTGCTAGCTTAGCAGCGATAAAGTCTTCATGGGTTACATAAAGTAAGCTTGCGACGCGGCGAATAACCATTTCTTCATGCTTATCTAAATTGCCATCTGCGTAGGCTAATCGCCACAACAGTTCGATGATATCAATACGCTGCTCGGCGCTGCACTGGGCATTAATTTGCTTTGAAAACTGAAAATAATCTATTGCATCATCTAGGCTTTGTGATGCACTTGCAACTAACTCTTGAACCTCTTCCTCGTTAAGCGAGAAATACTTCTTTAAGGTCTCATTCAGGGTCTGTTGCTCATCATCTTGTAACTCATTATCTGCACGCATAACCTCAATCAATAACGCAGCAACGGCGGTTTTTAGGTCATGCTCAGTAATGCTAGATTGGGTATCATTCAGCGCTGAAAACAGCTGTTTTATTTTATTGAGCATCACATTTTCCCTTTTTGGGTGTTAGACTACATGTAAGACGTAACGTTACCTTAGTTTGACTATGGATGCTAATTCAGGTTCAACATCACGATGAAACAAGGTATTAATCACATGGAGTTAAGTGTTAATGAGTGAACTGAGAAGTACACAAGCACTATTAATTAGCGCCGTTTTAATGTTAGCGGGGTGCAGTAATGCACAGGCAGCAAAAGGCGAAACCGAAAAGCTCTATGACTTCGACGAAAAAGTCCATTACTACCAAACTAAATTGGCCGACGGCCGCTACCACCTCGAAATTCAGTCTGACGACTACAAGCACTTTCGCAATCAAAGCGTATTCTTACTGCGCCATGCTAGTCGCTTATGTAGAGACAAACCTTTTATGCTAAGAGTGACTGATGGGGTGCAGGAGTATGAACGTTTTCCAACTAAACCACGCGCCTATCAGCCACCTTTAACGGTTGTTTTACAGTGTGAAGACGAAGCTAAATAGCACTAGTCTTCATATCCCCACGGCGCGCTTGGCGGCGTGATAGGTTTAGTTAGGTCAAAATCAACGCGAAACTCACGTCCTTCACGCACTAAGCGATACGTAAATTGCTTTGGATAAATATACATTTGCCACGTGTTACCCATTGATTGGGGAATACCTTGACTCACAAACAACTCTTTTGAATACTGATCAGCCGGGAACGACTGTGCGTTAGCAAAACCCGCATCAAGGGTATGGCCACCATACATGGTTGATTTATCATCGCTGCCATCTTTATGACGATGGTCATGCTTTAAACTAAGTCCACTGCCCGTTTTTGTGATGATCCAAGTACGAGACGCATCATCCCCTACATGAAATGGCACTTGTAACTCACGCTCGTTACAACGACGTACATGCATTACTAACTTTTTGCCCGCAAATGAGCTCGGGCCAGCTGCGTTATCAACGCTCACTTTACCTTCGTAAGCTTTACCGCAATGGGCAGCAATATTATCAAAAAAGCCATCATGGCTTGGAATTGACACTAACGGTGCAGGTCGCGCAGCCGCTACTGATGATGCAGCTACGAGCATCGATGCCACTAAATATTTCATGGTGTGTTCCCTAAATAAAATTTCAGCCTAGCCTAATGACTTAAAGTTTAGAAAGAAAATAAAATAGATGAATAGTGAGCTTTCATATCAGAACACTCGCAATATTAGTAAAATTACTGCGTCATGCTAATATTATCTTTTTTATAAGTTCAAACGCCATCAAGCAGAATAAATATTCATTTATCCAAATCTAAAATAAAAATTACATGAAAAAGATTAATCCAAATAAAATTAGTTCCGCTCCTAAAAAGGCTGAAAGTAACTTTCGACTTACTGTTAGCAGAAAAAATATTGTATTAAAAGGCAATGAGGGTCGATTTAAAAGAGGTCAGTATCGTGGGGCTAGTCTTTTATTTGGGCCTGAAGAGATCCAAGCTCTTTATGAAGTGGGCAAAGTCGTTGTGCCCTTCGTTGCAACTGTATTAACGACTAACTATTTCACCAAAAAAGGAGCTAAGGCTTCAAGAGGAACAACAAAACTCTGTAGTTTCAAGCTGCCTTTACGACAAAGAGTCTGTCGTAAACCTTTATATTATCGTGAAACTATTATATGTGAACATGGTAAAAAATATGATGTTTTTAGATGTGATGATGGACATGAGCTCAAACAAGCAATCATATCCTGCAAAAAATAAATAAAAACGCGGCCTTGGCCGCGTTTAGGTTCACATGGAAAAACAGGTTATTGCCAAGGGCGTTCTGCTGCAAGTTGCTGCTCAAAGGCATCAATTTGGCTGTTAAGTGTTTCAGTCACACCGATAAAGTCTAAGCCACTTAATAAACGCTCTTTAATGTCATGGCGAATATCAAAGTGAATAGTGTCAAACTTATCGCTACGAAGTTGTTGGTTTTCTAAATCAACTTCGATATGAATATCGTCATGCTGTTCACTCAGCACAAATAATTGCTCAAGTGTTTCTGCTGGTAATGCGATAGCAAGCATTTGGTTATTGCCGCAGTTATTAAAGAAAATATCGGCAAAGCTTTCCGCTAAGATCACTTCAAAACCATATTGCTTTAATGCCCATGGCGCATGCTCACGCGATGAACCACAACCAAAATTGTCGCGAGTTAAAAGAATTTGCGCACCTTGGTAACAAGGGCGGTTCAAAATAAACTCAGGGTTTGGCTCGCCGTTATCTAAATAACGCCAATCATAAAAAAGCGCCGCATCAAAGCCATCACGGCTGGTCGAAGTTAAAAACTGCTTTGGAATAATTTGGTCAGTATCAACATTGTTTTTATCTAACGGGGCCATTAAGCCACTAAAAAATACACTCATTAGGCTTCTCCTCTGATATCAACAAAACGACCATGAATTGCCGCTGCCGCAGCCATTGCTGGGCTCACTAAGTGAGTGCGGCCACCGCGACCTTGGCGACCTTCAAAGTTACGATTAGAGGTCGACGCACAGCGTTTACCGGCTTCTAATCTGTCGTCATTCATTGCTAAGCACATTGAACAACCTGGTTCACGCCATTCAAAGCCAGCTGCTTTGAAGATATCTGCAAGGCCTTCGTCTTCAGCTTGTTTTTTTACAAGGCCAGAACCAGGAACAATCAGCGCTTCAACACCCGCTGCAACCTGCTTACCTTCAACAATTTGCGCAGCAGCACGTAAATCTTCAATTCGGCTATTTGTACATGAGCCAATAAATACGGTATCAACAGTCGCAGAAGACAATTTATCACCAGCTTTTAAACCCATATATTTTAGTGCGCTGCGGATTGCATCAGCCTTGATTAGATCTGGCTCTTGCTCAGGATCAGGAATGAATTCATCTACGCCAATCACTTGCTCAGGGCTGGTACCCCACGTAATTTGCGGTTGAATATCAGCAGCCTCTAATTCAACAACATGATCAAACTCTGCGCCTTCATCAGTTTTTAGTGTTTGCCAGTAGGCAACGGCACTATCAAAGTCAGCACCTTGTGGTGCAAATGGGCGACCTTTTAAATAATCATAAGTTGTTTGATCTGGTGCGATTAAACCCGCTTTTGCGCCCATTTCAATACTCATATTACAAAGTGTCATGCGCGCTTCCATAGACAGCGCTTCGATCCCTTCACCACAAAACTCAGCAACATAGCCAGTACCACCCGCAGTGCCTAATTTACCAATCACAGCCATGATTAAATCTTTGGCAGTAACGGTTGGGCGCAGGCGACCATTTATTTGAATTTTTAACGACTTGGCTTTTTTCTGCTGTAGCGTTTGAGTAGCTAGAACATGCTCAACTTCTGAAGTACCAATACCGTGCGCTAGTGCGCCAAATGCACCGTGGGTAGAGGTATGGCTGTCACCACACACTATGGTTGTGCCCGGTAAGGTAATGCCCTGCTCAGGCCCCATTACATGCACAATACCTTGATTAATCGAATTTAAATCATAAAGTTGTATACCAAACTCTTTACAGTTTGCATCCAGTGCCATTAATTGATTTTTTGACACTTCACTCGCAGCATCTAATGAGCGACTTTTTGTTGAAACATTATGGTCCATAGTCGCAAAGGTTTTTTCTGGGCAACGTACTTTGCGGTTTTTCTCACGTAAACCCGCAAAGGCTTGCGGCGATGTAACTTCATGAACTAGGTGACGGTCGATATAAAGTAAATCGGTTTGATCATTTATGCTGGCGACTACATGAGCTTGCCAAATTTTATCGTATAAGGTTTGGGCCACTTGCTATTCCCTCATTTTAGTTACGCTGAGTGACGAGCTCAGCGCAAACAATTTTTAATTAAATACGTGCCACAATTGCCGCAGCAACATCACTGGTGGTGTACCCTGCATTTGGGTAGATATCTGGCGTACCAACACCTGCTTCAACCGCTTCTGCCACCGCTTTTTCAATCGTACGAGCCGCTTCATCTTGACCTAGTGAGTAGCGCAACATAAGCGCAGCACTTAAAATTTGTGCGATTGGGTTTGCAACCCCTTTACCCGCGATATCAGGTGCTGAGCCACCAGCTGGCTCATACAAACCAAAGCCAGACTGATTTAAACTCGCTGATGGTAATAAGCCCATAGAGCCGGTGATCATCGCGCACTCATCAGACAGAATGTCGCCAAATAAGTTATCGCAAAGTAATACATCAAACTGACTTGGCTGTTTAACTAACTGCATTGCCGCGTTATCAACATAAATGTAGTCAAGGCTTACCTCTGGGTAGTCTTTGCTCACTTCAGAGACCACTTCACGCCAAAGTACGCTGGTCGCTAACACATTCGCTTTATCAACCGAGGTAACATGATTACTACGCAGCTTAGCGGCTTCAAATGCAAAGCGTGCGATGCGCTCAATTTCTTTACGTGAATATGTTTGGGTATCGAAAGCGGCTTCTTGCTCACCTTCGCCACTGCGGCCTTTTTCACCGAAATAAATACCACCGGTTAACTCGCGCACACATAAGATATCAAAGCCTTGTGCACTGATATCTGCACGCAGCGGTGATGCAGCACTTAGTGCTGGTAATAATTGTGCTGGGCGTAAATTACAGAACAAACCAAAATGCTTACGCAGTGGCAACAGTGAAGCTCGCTCTGGTTGCTCGTTAGGTGGTAAGTTTTCCCACTTAGGACCACCTACCGAGCCAAATAAAATCGCATCAGCATTTTCACAAGCACTCAATGTACTTTGCGGCAGTGCCTGACCAAACTCATCAATGGCAGCACCACCAATCGCGTGGTGATGACGAGTCAAAGTAAAACCAAACTTTTCGCTTACAGCATCCAAGACGGTTTCTGCTGCTGCCATAACTTCTGGACCAATCCCGTCGCCTGCTAATACTGCGATACTGTAATTCGATTGACTCATCCTGCTTTCCTCTGTTGTTTTAAATCAGACACTTTTTGTGCACGATAAATTAAGTTATAAACGCGGATCATGGCGCGTACTGACGCTTCAACCACATCCGCAGCAATGCCCGCGCCGTGATATGGGCGACCATCGTATTTAGCGATAATATTCACTTGTCCTAGCGAGCTGGCGCCTTGGCCTGTTGCTTCTAGGTTATATTCAATCATTTCAACCGACATACCCGTTAAGCGCTCAATTGCTAAGAAAGATGCTTCTACAGGACCATTACCTGTTGCTGCCTCTTGCTTAGACTCGCCATCAATTGTCATGCCGATTGTTGAGCTCGCCACTGATTGTGAGTTAGACGTAGAGTTAACAAACTCAAGTTGGTACTTCTCGTCTTTATCTTTGATTTGATTAAAGTAAATCATCGCTTCTAAGTCGTAGTCATACACAGTACCTTTTTGGTCTGCTAATGCTAAGAAGCTGCTGTATAAGCTATCCATATCGTAATCAGATTTTTGATAGCCTAACTCTTCTAAACGATGCTCAATAACATGACGACCTGAACGCGAAGTCATGTTTAATTGATTATTAGGTACACCGACACTTTCTGGCGACATAATTTCGTAAGTGTTTTGGGCTTTTAATACGCCGTCTTGGTGGATCCCTGAGCTGTGTGCAAAGGCATTTTCACCAACAATTGCTTTGTTTGGTTGTACTGGCATATTACAAATCTTCGCGACTTGACGCGAAGCACGGTAAATTTCTTCACTACGAATATCGGTATGCACTTTTAAGTGGTCTTCACGCATCTGCATGATCATCGCCACTTCTTCAAGCGAACAGTTACCTGCGCGCTCACCAATACCATTAATCGTACATTCGATTTGGCGAGCACCGGCTTGTACTGCAGCGATTGAGTTAGCAACCGCTAAACCTAAATCGTTATGACAATGCACGCTTAAACGCGCCTTGTCGATATTTGGCACATTGTTCATTAAGTGATGGATCATCGCAGCGTATTCGTCTGGCGTTACATAGCCTACGGTGTCAGGTAAGTTGATAGTTGATGCACCCGCATCAATAGCACTTTCAACGATGCGGCATAAATCCCAATGCGGTGTACGACCTGCATCTTCACAAGAAAACTCAACGTCATCGGTGTAGTTACGCGCAAGTTTAATCGACTTAACAGCCATTGCCGTTGCATCGTCTAAGCTCATACGTAATTTGTGCTCAAGGTGTAATGGGCTGGTTGCAATAAATGTATGAATACGGCCTTGCTCCGCCGGGCGAAGCGCTTCACCACATGCTTCAATATCTTTTGCTACAGCACGTGCTAAGCCACAAATAATCGGCCCTTTCACTTCAGTCGCGATTCGCTGTACAGAGCGAAAATCTGCCGGGCTAGATACCGGAAAACCCACTTCCATTACATCCACATTTAAGCGGCTAATGGTATGCGCAAGTTGAATTTTGTCGTCTTCGGTTAGGCTTGCTTTTAATGCTTGCTCACCATCACGTAACGTTGTGTCAAAAATCCAAACCTTATCTTTCATAAACTGTCCTCGTTCCCAATGACCCATTAGCGAGATAAAAAAAACCCCGCGGTTGCGGGGTTTTTTAATGTTCTACAAATGCAAATACACTAAGCCCCGCTCACTGATTTAAGCAGTAAGAGGTTTAGTTTTAATGTAATTGAATGTGTAATTTGCATCTTAATTTACTAAATGTGTGTTCAGTGGCTGTATTTTTAACATTCAAAAAACCTGCTTGCAAGCATAATTTTTCCACAAAACCGATTTTTAAATCGCCTTACCAGAATTAAAAATCCACAAAAATGCATTTTTAAGGTTAATTAACCCTCATTGAGTGTGTTGAACGTTTAAAGTTTCGGAAGGTAAAGCCTCTATTGCTTAGATTAACTTTTGCGATTGGTTACTATCACGCACGTATAAAGTGGCACCGCGAGCAATATAACGTAATTGCCAGATTAAACGCTCAACCAGCTCTTCGCGTTGTGTCCCTTCAATATCGAGGGCTTCGGCACCGGCATTAAATACTAAAGTCACCATGGCTTCGGCCTGAATGTATGCATGAGTTGGATCGCATGGTGTTTCGCTTTCAAGGTAATGCGCAAGCTCTAAAATGAAATGTTTAATTTCACGAGCAACCGCGGCACGAAATGCTTTTGAAGTTCCTGAGCGCTCACGCAATAACAATCTAAATTGGTTGCTCGAGTTATCGATAAACTCCATAAAGGTCACGATTGATGTCGTGATCACACTACCACCACTCTCAATACGGCGACGCGCTTGGCGCATAAGCTGGCGAAGTGTTAAACCAGCTTCATCAACCATGGTCAAACCAAGCTCATTCATGTCTTTAAAATGGCGGTAAAAAGAGGTAGGTGCAATCCCTGCTTCACGGGCAACTTCACGCAAGCTTAAATTAGAAAAACTATGATCGGCACTCAATTGATTGAATGCAGCCTCGATTAGTGCTTGTCGTGTTTTTTGTTTCTGTTGCGCTCTAACACCCGACATGGAAACTCCCAGCGTGAACTTTTAATGATTTTTCGGTTAATGAGACAGTCTAATACTTGACGCGGAGAGAATGAAACACTATTTTAGCGTACAACTGTACGCCGAGATTTATTCAGATGAAAAAACCACCGATTATTTGGACCAATGTGCTATTTTTTAGCCTTACATTTTTGGCCGCGATCACCCTTGTTCCTTGGTATGGCTTTAGCTACGGATACACCAGTACACAGTGGATAGCCTTTGTTGGCTGTATGTTCTACGCCGGACTTTCTATTACTGCAGGTTATCACCGTTTATGGGCACACAAAGCCTATGATGTGCATCCTGTTATTGAAGTGATTTTTGCCTTAGGCGGCGCTTTTGCATTACAAAATAGTGCTTTGCACTGGAGTAGCGATCACCGTATTCACCATGGTCAAGTTGATGATCCAATCAAAGACCCTTACGCCGCTACTAATGGCTTTTGGTATAGCCACATCGGTTGGATGCTGCGCGATTACCAAGGCGAACAATACGGTAACTACAGTAACTGCCGAGACTTACAAAAAAACAAAGTCGTTATGTGGCAACACCGTCACTATATGAAGTTAGTCGTCGCGACTAATTTTGGTATTCCTTTACTACTTGGTTTAATGCTTGGCGATGTATGGGGCATGTTATTACTGGTTGGTTTACTACGCTTGGTATTGAGCCAACATTTTACCTTTTTTATCAACTCGCTGGCGCATATCTGGGGTTCACGTCCGTACACAGAAAAAAACACCGCCCGCGATAATGGCTTTTTAGCGCTATTCACATACGGTGAAGGCTATCATAACTTCCATCACATTTTTGCTAGCGACTATCGCAATGGCATTAAGTGGTATCACTATGATCCAACTAAGTGGATGATCCGCTCTCTAGCGGCAATCGGTCTTGCTTCAAAGTTAAAGCGCACACCGATTGAGCGAATCGAAAAAGCCAAAGCAGAAACCTTGATGAATAAGACTCAAGGTCGCCTTGCAAAATTGCCTTTAGCGCAAGATAAGCTTACATTATTACAATCTGAGTACGATTTACTGCTGAAAAAACTGCAACACTTCTGTGCCTTGCAAAAACGCGTGTTAGAAATCAAACGTAATAAAATGATGAAACAGTGTGAAAAATCAGCATTAATGACACAATATCACGAGCTTGAAGCCGCTTGGGAAAACCAAAAGCAGGCTTGGCTTGCACTAAATGCGAGGTTGTTAAAAGCCTCTTTTAGTTAACATAGGAGCGGCTGTGGCCAAACAACAAGTAAAGCAAAAAGATACTCCATCTTATCAATATGATGCGATCATCATAGGTACAGGTCCTGGCGGTGAAGGTACCGCCATGAACCTATCTAAAAGTAACAAGAAAGTCGCTGTCATTGAGCGCCAAGAAGCGGTAGGTGGCGGTTGTGTGCACTGGGGTACTATCCCGTCAAAAGCATTACGTCATTCTGTAAGTCGTTATATTGAATATAAAGCAAATCCGCTATTTAATATTAGTGAGCGCCCTAACCGCTTAACTTTCCCAGATATTTTGCACCACGCAAGTAACGTCATTTCAAAGCAATCTAATTTACGTAGCAGCTTTTATGAGCGTAACCGCATTCATATGTACCAAGGTGATGCTGAGTTTATTGATAAACACACTATCAAAGTAACGCACCTAGACGGTTCGTTTGAAACACTTACCGCACAAAAAATCGTTATTGCTACTGGCTCTCGCCCTTACCGTCCACCGGGTGTAGACTTTAATCACCCACGTATATACGACAGCGATACGATTTTAGGCCTTGAAGATGACCCTCATCGTGTGCTGATTTATGGTGCCGGTGTAATCGGTTGTGAGTATGCCTCTATTTTTAAAGGTTTAGGCGCCAAGGTTGACCTGGTAAATACCCGTGACCGCCTACTTGCCTTTATGGATGCAGAAATATCAGATGCATTGAGCTATCACTTTTGGAATAGCGGTATTGTTATTCGTCACAATGAAGAGTTTGATCGCGTAGAAACTCGCGATGATTGTGTGGTAATGCACTTAAAATCAGGTAAGCGCGTAAAAGCTGACTGTATTTTATTTGCCAATGGTCGTACTGGTAACACAGACACATTAAACCTTGAAGCTGTAGGCCTAAAAGCGGATGGTCGTGGCCAGCTTAAGGTAAACGAAACATACCAAACAGAAGTCGACAACATTTATGCTGTAGGTGATGTTATTGGTTACCCAAGCCTTGCAAGTGCGGCATTTGACCAAGGCCGTATTGCAGCCGATGCGATTGCATGTGGTAACTGTGATGAAAAGCTGATCATTGATATTCCAGCAGGTATTTATACAATCCCTGAAATGAGTTCAGTGGGTAAAACAGAGCAAGAGTTAACAGCTGCAAAAGTCCCTTACGAGGTAGGCCGCGCTCAATTTAAGCATTTAGCGCGTGCACAAATTGCAGGCACCGAGGTGGGTAGCTTAAAGATTTTATTCCATGTTGATACCAAAGAAGTACTGGGTGTGCACTGCTTCGGTGAGCGTGCCTCTGAAATCGTTCACATCGGTCAAGCGATTATGGAACAAAAGAACGGCGGTAATAACATTGATTACTTTGTAAATACCACGTTCAACTACCCGACTATGGCTGAAGCCTATCGCGTAGCTGCATTAAATGGCTTAAATCGTTTGTTTAAGTAACGAAATAAATTACAACAAAAAGCCCGCTTAATGCGGGCTTTTTTACGATTAGCTTTTGCTTATTTGTGGTATTTACCACTGAATTCATGAACGGCGTTGATAAATACACCTGCGTTTTCTGGGTCTACATCTGGTGTAATACCGTGACCTAGGTTGAATACATGGCCAGAGCCGGTACCAAAGTCCTCTAGGATAGTGGCAACTTCTTGGCGAATACGCTCAGGCGTGCCATGCAGCATTGCTGGGTCCATGTTGCCTTGCAGCGCGACTTTATCGCCAACACGACGTTTTGCATCACCGATGTTAATAGTCCAGTCTAGACCTACTGCGTCACAGCCTGTTGCTGCAATTGCTTCAATCCACTGACCACCATTTTTAGTAAATAACGTCACTGGTACTTTACGGCCATCATGTTCGCGAATTAAGCCATCAACAATCTTGTGCATGTATTGTAATGAAAACTCATTGTAGTCACGTGGGCTTAATACACCGCCCCATGAGTCAAATACCATTAACGATTGCGCGCCCGCTTTAACTTGCGCGTTTAAATAGTCGATTACTGAGTCAGCTAATTTATCAAGTAACAGGTGCAGTGTTTGTGGCTCTGCGAAGGCCATTTTCTTGATTTTACCGAATGTTTTGCTGCTACCACCTTCAACCATGTAAGTAGCAAGGGTCCAAGGTGAACCAGAGAAGCCAATTAGCGGTACTTCACCTTTTAATTCACGACGAATCGTACTTACCGCATTCATCACATAACCAAGTTCATCAGTTGGATCGATATTTGGGATTTTTTTAACATCTGCTAATGAAGAAATCGGACGTTCAAATTTTGGACCTTCACCTGTTTCGAAGTAAAGACCTAAGCCCATAGCATCTGGAATAGTTAAAATATCACTGAATAGAATTGCAGCATCAAGCGGATAACGACGTAATGGCTGTAACGTTACTTCACAAGCAAGTTCAGCGTTTTTACATAAACTCATAAAGTCGCCTGCTTGGGCACGTGTAGCACGGTATTCAGGTAAATAACGGCCAGCTTGGCGCATCATCCATACCGGTGTAACATCAACAGGTTGCTTTTGTAGTGCACGTAAATAACGATCGTTTTTTAATTCGCTCATGCGTATAGAATCCTAGAACTGAATGAAATTGAGCAGATTGTATCACCATATTGCGCGTCTCACTATGGATAGATAATCAAGGCTAGATATAGATCATGTTTTTTAATGCCGCCTAGTCCTATTGTCTGTTTTTTAAGCTCAAACAAAATAAATTTAAAACTTTTCATTAATAAATTTGCAACATACAAAAAAGCTTGGTATAACTTATCCCGCGTTAACAAAAACAATAATAAAAATCTTATAACAATAAGAACAATAATCTTCCCATAATAATAAGAACGCTTGTTTTAACAAGTCTTAGAAAAAGAATTAAACCACCAATTTTGGTGGTTTTTTCTTTTCTAAATCAGCAAATTACAACTCATCCGCTTAGATAAAAATCGCAAAATTAATACTAGTAGTTTTGAGTCAATTCCCATACACTGCAATGAGAGCAAAAAAGTCCGCTCTAAAAACAAGGTCGTTTTTTGGCCTATTCAACGCTGAAAAGTATGTCTTTAGAATGGCTTTTACAATCTGTTGCAATTAGACACTAAGAATTTAGTTGATCTTTGTGTCATATTTCCTTTTTATATATACAAAGGAAAACCTACTCAGCGAGGAGATGAAATATGCTGACGCGTTTGGAAAAAGCTCAACAAAAATGGGGTGGTAGTCACTCTGTAATCGACAAATGGCTCACAGAGCGTCAAGAGCTGCTTGTGTTATTCTGCCGCATTGCAGGCTTTTCACCGTACGAAAAGAAAGATCACGCCCTTCCTGATCAACTGCAAATTCAAAACTTTTGCCAAATTCTGATGGATTACCTTTCTGCTGGCCATTTCGAAATTTACGACGACATTGCCAAAGCGTGTGAAGAAAAAGGTCCTGAAAGCCAAAAGCTGGCGAATGCCTTATACCCGCGCATTTCTGAAACCACAGATGTAGCACTCGACTTTAACGACAAATACGCAGAAATTAACAAAGATGACTTGCTTGATGAATTTGATAAAGACCTATCAATCTTAGGCGAAGCACTTGAACTGCGCTTTGAACTAGAAGATGAGTTAATCGACAACTTATATTCGAATCACACCAGCTAACAGCATAGTTGCACAGCAGAGAAGCACTCTCTGCTGAAGTGTTTCTGCCTTTCCAAAAAGAATCATCTATTCCATTTCGTAACAAATATTTGAAATATTTTCTTCAATGCGATACTCATACTATAAAAACATGAGGCTCGCTATGAATAAACGGTCATTTTTAAAGTCATTTTCAATTCTTGCCGCCGGCGCAAGTTTAACATCAGCTCCTTTAATGGCAGCACAGAATAGCAGTACCCACAGATTAATTAAGCCAAAAGCTCTTCCTAAAGACGGCACAATTGGGATATGTAGCCCTTCAGCTGCCACTGCTGCACACGCTGATATTTTATTAGCACAAGGCGTTATAGAAGCACTGGGTTACAAGGCTAAGCTTGCACCAAACATTTTAGCAAGACGTGGTCATTTAGCTGGCACAGATGCAATGCGAGCCGGCGACTTAAATAGTTTATTCAGCGACAAAGAGGTTGATGCCATTTTATGTTTACGTGGCGGTTCAGGCGCTGCTCGTATTCTACCTTTGCTCGACTACGCAATGATCCGTAACAACCCAAAACCTCTAATGGGCTATTCAGATATTACCGCTCTTCACAATGCATTACTGTCTCAAGCTGGGTTAATCAGCTTTCATGGCCCAAATGCATCAAGTGACTGGAACCCGTTTCATGTCGCGCAATTTAAGAGCATGTTCGAAGCGCGTAAATTGATGCATTTCCAAAACTTGCCAAAAGCCGACAACCAGCTTGTTAACACTCAGTACCTAACCCAAACGATTACACCTGGTAAAGTCACGGGACGATTAATAGGAGGCAACTTAACGGTACTGACAGCCCTTGCAGGGTCGAATTACTTACCTGACTTTAATGGCGCAATTTTATTTTTAGAAGATATCGACGAAGCGCCGTATCGAATTGATAGGATGATGAGCACACTAAAACTTATGGGCGCGCTGGATAAGATTGCAGGCTTTGTATTTGGCGATTGTAATGACTGTAAGCCTGGTCGTGGTTATGGCTCGTTAACCCTTGACGATATTTTTGCAGATTATATAAAACCTCTGGGAATTCCTGCTTATCGTGGGGCTATGATTGGCCATATTAAGCGCCAATTTATTCTGCCTGTTGGCACTGTGGTTGAGCTTGATGCAGATAGTGGCACATTGAAAATGAAAGAAACGGCATTTAGTTAATAAACTTCGCGCATGAAAAAAGGGCTAAAAAGCCCTTTTTTATTGAGTTAAATATTACTCAGCTGGTACAGCTTTGTCATCGCTTTGGATTTCAAGTAATTCTACTTCGAAAACAAGCGTTGAGTTAGCTGGGATCTTACCAAGATCACGCTCACCGTATGCAAGTTCAGATGGAATAGTGAACTTGTACTTAGAGCCAACTGGCATTAATTGTAAACCTTCAGTCCAACCTGGGATCACACGGTTAAGTGGGAAAGTAGTTGGTTCGTTACGTGAGTAAGAACTATCGAACTCAGTACCGTCTAATAAAGTGCCTTTGTAGTGAACTTTAACAACGTCAGTTGCTACTGGCTTTTCGCCTTCACCTTCAGTGATCACTTCGTACTGTAGGCCAGATTCAGTTACTGTAACGCCTTCTTTCTTCGCGTTTTCAGCTAGGAATTTTTCGCCTTCAGCTTTGCTCTTTTCAGCTTCTACTTTCGCTTTTTCTTCTTGCTTAGTGCGAATGCTTTGATCAAGCGCTGTTAACACTTCACGAATTTTTTCGTCATCAAGTTTAGCGTTACCCGCTAGTGCGTCTTCAAAACCACGCTTGAGAAGTGCTTCGTCTAATTCAACACCTAGCGCTTTTTTATCAGCAAGGTCTTGGTTTAAGAAGTTACCAACAGATGCACCAATACCGTATGCTTGTTGTTGAGCTTCAGTCTCTAGTTTAACTTCAACTTGCTGTTCTTTTTTTGCTTCCTGATTACAAGCTGTAAGCGCTAAAACTGACGCTGCAATCAATGACAATTTAATCGTCTTTTTCATTTTATATCTCCGACACACTTTGCAGTTGTCAATTATTGTATTATTACTAGTTAAAGATTAACGACCTACATGGTAGGCTGCTTGTCTAATAACTAACGTCATGCCAATGCATGATCAGCGATTAGA
Organism: Pseudoalteromonas sp. PA2MD11; assembly: GCF_017808125.1. Classification (NCBI taxonomy): domain Bacteria; kingdom Pseudomonadati; phylum Pseudomonadota; class Gammaproteobacteria; order Alteromonadales; family Pseudoalteromonadaceae; genus Pseudoalteromonas; species Pseudoalteromonas sp. PA2MD11. The sequence goes on along the minus strand of NZ_JADKNF010000011.1, from coordinate 46,879 downwards.
CTAACAACCTAGGCCTTCAACGAGACCTAGTCTAACCTCTCAATCACTAAGAGTTAAGGGGAAATACTCGTAATATGTCGATATTTCGTACTTTTTTGTATCTGCTCAGCCTTTGCTTAGTTGTAGCTTGCTCTGAGCAACATGAGCAATCAACTGCACGCTATGAGCATGCGGCTAAAGGTGCCTTCGCCTCCGCGCTGTCGCACGATGGTAAATACAGCTTAATCTCATCAATACACCATGGGGTTGCATTGTGGGATAATCAACAGCAGGTATTAAAATACCAATGGTTTCAACAACAAGCCCAAGATAGTCTCGTCCATACTGTTGCTATCTCGTACGACAACAGCCATGCAGTTACCGCTGAGAAGTCCACCTTTGCAGTGTGGAACATTGCCACGGGCAACAACACGGGTTATTACAAAATACACGCCTCAACAATTAGAGATATCGCGATAAGTAACCAAGGGCGCAGTGTATTATATGGTCGCGCCGACGGTGTAGTCGTTTACCTCGACTTAGAGAGTGGCAGGCGCATAGAGTTCCTTGGCCACCAAGAAAAAGTCAATGTTGTTGATCTATCACCTAACGGTCACTACGCCATTAGCGGCTCAAATGACTATGTTGCTTACTTTTGGGACACTCGCACAGGGCAAGTGATCCATCGCTTTAATCACCCAAGTCGCGTTACTCAAGTCGCCCTTGATCCACAAGGTCGTTACGCATTTACCGCAGACAGTATGAAGCAAGCAAATGTATGGCAACTGACTACAGGTGATCTTGTTAGCAAACTGGCGTATATTGCGCGTCAGAAAATTTTTACCGCCGTCCGTTTTAACGATGAAGGCACTTTAATTGCCACAGGTTCACCCAATCGATTGGTTGATTTATGGCAACTAGAGTCAGGTAAAAAATTACAAACGTGGCAAGTGATTCCTCGTGAAGGAAGCCGCCCGAAATCAGCCGTGGTGTTAGATGTTGCGTTTACTGATAACAACCAAGCGTTATTAACCGAAAGCTCCAGCGGATTCGCTGAAAGTTTTAATCTAAGAGAATCAAATGAATACAATTGAAGATCGTCTAATGGAACTTGAAGCGAAAGTCGCTTTTCAAGATGAAACAATTGAAATATTAAACGATGAGCTTAAAGCGCACCAACAACAGCTGGCTAAAATGAAACGCCAGACAGAGTTACTCGCAGAAAAGATTAAAGAAGCGCAGCAGCCATCTTTAATGTCACAAATGCAAGAGCCGCCACCGCCGCACTATTAATTAAGTAGTGATAGAGCCGGGAATTAATCGCCCGGCTTAAATACACCAATCACTTGCTCAAATTGGCGTGTTGAGGCCTGAACAGCCTGCTCTGGTTGCGTCATTTTGTGGCCACACTGTACGCACTCAACTTTTTCCACATCATGTTCTTTATAAAGCATCATGGTATCCATGGCCTTACACTCAGGGCATGATGCGCCAGCAATAAAGCGTTTCTTTTGTCTCATAGATGATCTCCCGTGGCATGTTGGCGGCTATTTTAGCCTAATAATTCTTTGTTTGATACGATTGCGAAGGCTATTGTGATCCGTGTTATGATAGCGACAATTAAATCAGTGCTGTGCAAGTAAACATTCATGATCCAAATTTCAGACATCGAACTTCTACGTGGTGGTAACGCCTTACTAAAGGGAGCCTCTGCAACCTTATTCCCAGAGCATAAAGTCGGCCTTGTTGGCGCTAATGGCTGTGGTAAATCAACGCTGTTCGCACTATTAAAGTCTGAATTGCAACTCGATGCCGGTGAATGCCAAATTCCTAAAGACTGGTCAATTGCTTCTGTGAAGCAAGAAACACCCGCGCTCGAAATCAGCGCTCTAGATTATGTATTACAAGGTCACCCTGAATATTACGCGCTAAGAATTGCGCTACGCGAAGCTGAGCAAAATAACGACGGCGATGCGCAGGCAAAAGCACATATTGGCCTAGAACATATTCAAGGCTATAGCATTGAGGCAAAAGCAGGAGAGCTATTGCACGGTTTAGGTTTTAGTAATGAACAAATAGACAACCCAGTGAGCGCCTTTTCTGGTGGCTGGCGTATGCGCTTAAACTTAGCACAAGCACTTATTCGTGATGCCGATTTATTACTGCTGGATGAGCCAACCAACCACTTAGATCTCGATGCGGTTTACTGGTTAGAGCGCTTTTTACGAGCCTACACAGGCACTCTAGTGCTTATTTCCCATGACCGAGAGTTCTTAGATGCCGTTGTTGACCAAATTTGGCACATAGACGCACAAAAAATAAATGTTTATAAAGGCAATTACTCGCAATTCGAACGCCAAAAAGCAGAGCGTTTATTACAACAACAAGCGATGTTCGAAAAGCAACAAGAACAAATTGCTCACCTAGAAAAATTCATTACGCGCTTCAAAGCAAAAGCCAGTAAGGCTAAGCAAGCACAAAGCCGCGTAAAAGCCCTAGAGCGTATGGAAAAGCTGGCCCCAGCCCATGTTGACTCACCCTTTGATTTTGAATTTGCCGAGCCAACAGCACTGCCAAACCCGTTGATGACTCTCGACCAAGCCAAAGCAGGCTATGGCGACACCACCATTTTGCATAGCATCAAGCTAAACCTTGTGCCGGGTAGCCGTATTGCGCTGCTTGGCCGAAATGGTGCGGGTAAATCAACACTGATCAAATTATTAGCTGGCGATTTACAACCTCAAGCAGGTGAAGTATTTCAGCATCAGGGCTTAAATATTGGTTACTTTGCACAGCATCAACTTGAGTCACTTGATTTAAAAGCCAGTGCAGTGACCCATTTACAACGTTTAAATCCGCAAGCTCCTGAGCAATCATTGCGTGACTTTTTAGGCGGTTTTGCATTCTTTGGCGATAAAGCACTTGAGCCAGTTGCGCCATTTTCTGGCGGTGAAAAAGCCCGTTTAGTGCTAGCAATGCTGGTGTACCAAAAGCCAAACCTACTGTTACTGGATGAGCCAACCAACCACCTCGATTTAGAAATGCGCCATGCTTTAGTTATGGCGCTGCAAGGCTTTGAAGGCGCTATGGTGACCGTATCGCACGACCGTCATATGCTTAAGAATACCGCTGATGAGTATTACCTTGTTGATAATGGCGAAGTAACACAATTTGGTTATGACCTTGATGCCTATTACCAATGGCTACTCAATGCCAATAAAGAAGCTGCTAAAAGCCCTGAAGACAATGCCTCTAAAGCCCATTCAAGCGTTAACCGCAAAGAACAAAAGCGCTTAGAAGCTGAGTTCAGAAAGTCAGTGCAGCCATTGAAAAAGCAAATCGACAAGCTTGAAAAGCAACTTGATAAGTACTCTACAGAGCTTGGTGAAATCGAAAACGCACTTGCCGACAATGACTTATACAATGATGAAAATAAAGCCAAACTGACAGAGCTACTCGCTAAGCAAGCAAGCTTAACACCCAAGCTTAATGACGTTGAAGAAGAGCTGCTCATGGCACTTGAAGAGCTTGAAGAAAAAGAGCAGGCCTTTGCCGATGAAACCGCTTAACAGCGAACAGTTTTGGCAGTTTGCATGCAAGCTTTACAGCAAAGACGGCATGCAAACCAAGCTACTAGGCTATCAAGACCAGCAAAGCAAAAATGTTAACCTTTGCCTGCTGCTTTATTATCTTGATTCGTTAGAGCTGGCTGTAACACCCTCTCAACTGAGTGAGCTTGAGTCGTGCATTGTCGAATTTGACCAACAAGCTTTACAGCCCCTACGAGCCACACGCGCCTACCTTAAAACCATTCAAAACGAGGTTTCAGACTACCCTACCATTCGCAAAGAGCTACTTAGCGCAGAATTAAAGCTAGAAAAAAAGCAGCAAGCAATATTAGTCAATAGAATAAATAATTTTGAGCTAATACCTTGTGTTAAACCCAACAATATAGCGCTATATTCAAAGGCAAATATATAAACTCCGCTTTAGATGTTTGTACTTAGACAAACAGTCCCACACAGCTTAAAATCTCCAGCCAAGTACAATAGAAAGATCCTGAATGTCATGCTTATACTTAACAACTCCACTGTAGTCGTACTCTTTAGATTCTTTAATACCTAACAGCGAATATTCAACCCCCAAGAAAAAGCGCTTTGTAAATTGATAATCGAAACCTAAAGCCCCATAAATATCATTACCACTCTCTTTCTCATTAATATTATCTGTTGGTACAAGGTGAGCAGGGTTAGCATCTTTGTACTCCCAATGAGCAACCCCGACTCTAGCATTAATAAAGAAATCTTGATAAACCTCAAACTTTCCTTTTGCACCAAACCTAATTGACTCAACCTCTAATGGTACTCTTACATCCCAAGAGGTTTCAAAGTCACCTGGGAATTGAACTGGGATAGTCACTGTATACTCATTGACTGACTCTCCATGCTCATGCTTCGCAACTTCTATTGATAAGTAGTCACTAAATTCATAACCTAACCTAAAACCAAAAGAATCTGAATTAAGAGAAGATGAGTAGCTATCCCCTAAGTCATGATCTTGATATGTGTTATATTTATTCTTTGTTTTTCCAATTAAAAATTCACCAACGATTGCCGCATGACTTAAGCTAGGCAATAAGCTCACTGCCCCAAGTAAAATACCCTTGATCATTACTTCCCTTTATAGTTTTGAGTTAAATTGCCATTATAAAGAGCATTTTTAATTTCAGCTATTTAAGTTTACTCAGCCTTAGCTTTTCTGTTTCTTCTATCTAAACTTGATCCAAATCAACAATTAAATCACCTCCTATAGCATCAGGAAAATTGCTTGATCTGGATCATATCTGCCGTCCTCAAGCCAGCCTATGATTAACCCATAGACATTAGGAGGCACAACCATGAACGTATTCTTTAGAGATTTTTTTAGCGACCCAGTTTTATTTATGTCATTCGGCATTTTGGCAGTTGTTATCGTTTTATGCCTTTTCTATGTTGGTTACTTCATTAAAAAAGTACATGACGCAGAAGTTCCTAAGTAAGAATTAAGCACGACGCACAAAGCCCCTATCCAATTTATTGTTTAGGGGCTTTTTATTTGTGTATAGCTAAAATCTTGTAGCTGTTCTCAAAAAGCAAAAACTTGCTACAATAGGTGCTTATTTTGTTTCGAAAGTGTCAGCTATGTTACCTGAGTTTAAGCCTGCGTGGTGGATGCGCAATCGCCATTTACAAACCATAATGCCGCGCTTTTTTCGCCCTTTTCATAATACCCGGTATGACTTATCGACTATCGATACCCCTGATGGTGACTTTTTAGAACTGGCTTGGGCAACACCTCATAATGAGCAAGCCCCCCTCGCTATTGTATTGCATGGCTTAGAAGGCAATATAAATAGCTTTTATGCTAAAGGCATGATGAAAAAACTTAAGCAACAAGGCTTTGCTGTAGTTTTAATGCATTTTCGAAACTGCTCGCGCGAAGTTAACCGTTTAGCACGTGCTTATCACAGCGGCGAAACAGAAGACCTGCGCTTTTTCATCAATCACCTTAAGAGCAAATTCCCAAAACGCCCGTTATTTGCCGTGGGCTTTTCACTAGGTGGTAATGTACTAGCAAAATATTTAGGTGAGCATGGTACTAAATCGAACTTAACTGGCGCAGCCGTTGTGTCTGCACCATTTGACTTGTCATCATCGTGCGAAGTTATTCGTAAAAGCTTAGGTAAGATTTATCAAAAATATTTGCTCGATCGAATGAAAAAATCGATGCAAAGAAAGCTGCCACAAATCGAACAGCAAATTAGCCTAACGCCAGAAAAACTGATGGCGATTGATGACTTATGGCAATTCGATAATATGCTCACGGCACCATTGCACGGCTTTGCCGGTGCTGAAGATTACTATCAGCAAGCGAGTGCAAAACCATTTTTAAAAAGCATTGCAACACCTACGCTGATTGTGCACGCCAAAGATGACCCAATGTTATCAATAAAAGCCGTGCCAGATAGCTTAGATGTGAGTGAACATGTAACGCTGCGCATCTCAGAACAAGGGGGCCATGTCGGTTTTATTAGCGGTAAAAACCCTTTTAAGCCCGAATATTGGCTTGAACGAATTGTTCCTGAGTATTTTCAACAATTAGTTAAAAAAGAGCAGTTATGATCATTCCCCACGAACGCCTCGATAAAGAGACTCTGTATAATTTAATCGAAAGTTATGTTTTACGTGAAGGCACTGATTACGGCGAACAAGAATTTAGCATTGAAAGCAAAGTAGCGCAGGTTCATCAGCAGCTTAAAAATGGTGAAGCCATGGTGTTTTTTTCTGAGTTACATGAGTCAGTTACGATTATATCCAAAGCTGAATTCATTGCTCTACAAGTTGACCCAGAGTACCAAGAGTCGTTCAACGACTAAACTTGTAAGTTACACTGTAACCCTTCACAATGGCTTTTTAACTTAAAGAGCCATTAAAAAATGAAAAAACTAAGCTCACTGGTTGCCGCAGTTTCTTTGGCCTTAATTGGTCAAGCAAATGCAGATCAGGTTACTGCATCAGATAAAGCCATTAAACTGGCAAAAGACACTATTTTAATCGATACCCATATCGATGTGCCTTACCGTATTCATAACAAGTGGGCTGACGTAACCAAAGCTACAAGCGACGGTGATTTTGATTATCCGCGTGCTGTGCAAGGTGGTTTGAACGCTCCTTTCATGTCAATTTACATTCCTGCAAACCTAGAATTTGAAGGCAAAGGTAAAAGCTACCAATTAGCAAATCAGTTAATCGACTCTATGGAAGCGATTGTACAACGCGCGCCAGATAAGTTCGCCATTGCAGACTCGACTGCCGATATTATAGAGCAGTTTAAACAAGGCAAAATGTCGATTGCTATGGGTATGGAAAACGGCTCACCTATCGAAGGCGACATTAAAAACCTTAAGCATTTTTATGAGCGTGGCGTACGTTACATTACGCTCGCTCACTCGCAGAGTAACCACATTTCTGATTCATCTTATGATATTCGTCGTAAGTGGAAAGGCCTGAGCCCATTCGGTAAAGAGCTGGTAAAAGAAATGAACAACATTGGTATGCTGGTTGATGTATCACATATTTCTGATGATGCGTTTTACCAAGTGATGGAAATTTCGAAAGTACCCGTGATTGCTTCACACTCGTCACTGCGTAAATACACCCCTGGCTTTGAGCGTAATATGAATGACGACATGCTGTTAGCACTCAAAAAGAACGGTGGTGTTATTCAAATTAACTTCGGTTCAAGCTTTGTTACGGCAAAGGCTGGCTCTTGGTACGATCAGCTTAAATCAGCAAAGGCTGAAAAGAAAAAAGACGGTACTAAGCTAAGCAAAGATTTTGATGCTGCTTATCGGGCTAAAAACCCGTTTCCATTTGCAAGCTTAGAACAAGTACTTGATCACATTGACCATGTAGTTGAGCTAATTGGCATCGATTATGTGGGTATTGGCTCTGATTACGATGGTGTAGGCGACTCTCTACCTACTGGTTTAAAAGATGTATCTAGCTATCCTAACCTAGTGCAAGGTCTAATGGACCGCGGTTATACTGATAATGACATCAAAAAGATTTTAAGTGGCAATATGCTACGTGTATGGCAACAAGCTGAAGCATACGCAAAAGCCCATTAATCGATATAAACTCTATTTAAAAGCGCAGCTAACTAGCTGCGCTTTTTATTAGCATGAATAATTGATAATACAAATAGCTTGTTTTAATCTGCTGATATTACAAAACAACTTGGATGATGTCGTATGTCAACTTGGCAAGGGAATACTGCGCTGGCATTTGCAAGCATTGCACTGGGCTTATCTATTTATAGCTATACAACATCAAACTCGACTGACAAGCCTGTAGATATTCAGCAATCGAAGCCTAACTTAAAAGAGTTAACTATTCCAGAGCTAGAGAGAGAACCTAGTTGCCTTACATGGCTATATCTTAGAGCTCGAAACACGCATTCACGAGCTTGAAAATAAAGCGCCAACAATTGATCCTGAGCGACTTGCCTCATTAGTTAAACAAGCAATGGAACAGCAAGAACAAGAGCGACGAGTCGAAATTGAGAAAAGAAATCCTGTGCTTGGCTGGCTAAGTAATTTACCTGATGACTACCGCGAACGCATCAAGGCAGATCCACAATATGCCGACAGCTCAATAAATGAAGCACTAGCCGCCTTACTCAATTTGAGTAAGTCCGAAAATGAGCGCTTAGCAGCCTACGGGCAACTAAAAATGACCCTAAGCATGCTCAGACGCGACTTAGATGACAGCCAGGCAAATGCAGTAATCGATGCCATGATAAGCATTAGCGAATACACGAATGATCCTAAAATTCGTGTCAGTACTTTAGAGAATTTATCTCGCCAAAATAACGTCTCGCCAAAGCTCGCTGAGCATTTTCAAAAGCTGTTACAAACTGACGATAATGATTATGTTCGCAATATTTCTGCCACAGCCCTCATCGGCCAATTTTTCCGCGCAACAAGAGACGGCAACAACAGTTACGCCAGTGATTTAGCAGAACGAATTACTACTCTTGAGAATAGCAGTAATGCAAAAGTTGCCGAAATCATGGCTGAAAACCTTAAAGGCCCACGCTTAAGAGAAGAACTAGATAAAGCGTTGGGGAAATAAAAAAACCGTAAGTTGCCACTAGTAAAAGGCTCTAGCTCTTGGGTTTTACTTTACGGTGCTTTTTGACTCGCCCGTGTTTAGGGATAATTGTTAAGTACATTACTAAAGCTAACCACGAAAAGAAGATGATAGCGATTAACCAAGCATTCTTTTCGTGGCCTTGCGTGCGTTTACTATTGAGCACAATGACCACAGGTAAAATGTAGGCACTGAGTACGATAATTAAAAACACAACTTCATTCATATATACCAATTCACTTAATTAAAAGTATTATTGCGGATTGGTACTATACCAACGCTGACCAATCAACTTCGTCGCTCAAAACTCGTTCAGCAGCGATATAATGCAAAATATCTCCCTCACTCACCACGTAATCAAGCGGCGGGTTTAAGTCCATATTTTTTGCACTCAAATTATGTGCGACACCCAGTAATATAGCATCGTGACTACATTTAAAGTGATGAAACAGCTTGCCAAATTCCATTGCTTGCACGCCTTTTGGAATTGGTAAACTAAATTGAGTATCACCGTGCAATGTCGATAGTAACTCTTCTTGCACGCGACTTGAACCTGGGTCTTGCATTGAACGCACTAATATCTCGGCTGATTTAGCACTGCTACATTCTACATTGTGGCAATGCTCATGTAGCATTTCGATTTTCGTTTCATCAGTAAAGTGTGCACTAATGTGGCACTGTTCATTTACCAACTTGCTAATACGTAATGCCGTTGTAAACGTTTGGTCATCATCTTGGCCATCAATAATAATTTTATCGGCCCGGCCAATCGCAATTCGGTTCAACTCATCTAGGTCAGTAAAGCTAGTTAAGCGTGCAAAATCAACCATCGGGTTTGCTAAAAATGGATGCTCCATTTGCTCCGTAACGGCCAATAAAATACGACGATCTAAACGTTTATGATCGGCCAAGATATAATCGACCATCTTCTTAGTACGTGTATCATGCCAACCAAAGATAATAATGTGATTGTTTATATGTGCGAAGCTTTTATCACCCGTCATAGCGCGCCTAATTAAATAAGTTACTGTTTGCCCTGTTTTTCCTAACAGAACGCCAAATAATGCTAAACCAAAAGGTATTTGCAGTAATGCGACAATCCAACGGCCAAGCTCAGTGCTCGCACTAAAGTCGCCATAGCCAACTGTTGACGTAGTTACTACATAATAATAAAAATAAGTGCCAAGAGGTGTAAGAGCTTGCTCTCCTGCAAGCATAAGCAGCCACCAAATTAGTAGCATATGCAAAAGCGTGGTAAGCACCACAGCCTGCCAACTTACTTGATCAATATGGCTGCGAATAAGAACTACTATTCGATTAAAAAAATAGTGCATGATCCTTGCAATCTATCGTGGGGGAAATTATCGATACGGTACTGTAATGCAGGATATTTAGCAACAGGCGCTAAATTGAACATACATGTCGATGAAAAATAATAGTAGACTATACTATCTCTGTATTAGGTGTTTAGGGTGAAATATGTCAGGTGTTCTTGCTTCTGTTGATAAGCGTACGCAACTGGTCGGTGAAAACCGCTTAGAGCTTTTGCTATTTTACCTTCACAGCCGTCACTTATTTGCTCTAAATGTGTTTAAAGTTAAAGAAGTAGTAAAGCTGCCACCAATTAGCAAGATCCCTCATGCGCACCCAAAAGTATCGGGGGTAGTCAATATACGCGGTGAATCAATTCCGGTTATTGACTTACGCAAGGCGATTAATATGCCTGAAGCTAAAAACATCGAAGATACAAACCTAGTTATCACTGAATACAACCGCACTGTGCAAGGCTTTTTAATTGGTAAAGTTGATCAGATCATTAATATGACATGGTCAGATATCATGCCACCGCCAACCGCAATTGGTAAAAATCACTACCTAACAGCCTTAACTAAAGTAAAACGCGATGGCCAAGAACATCTAGTTGAAATTATCGATGTAGAAAAAGTGCTCGCCGAAATCGTTGAGTATGAAGTACAAATATCTAATGACATTCTTGATAAAAGTATCGTGAATGAATTTGCAGGCCGCAAAATTCTTCATGCCGATGATTCGCCAACGGCTCGTAAACAAGTAAGCGATACCTTGTCGCAACTTGGCATCGAAATCATACCTGCTCGTAACGGACTTGAAGCACTCGAAATGTTAAAAGGCTGGGCTGATCAAGGCAAAGATGTTGAGAAAGAATTACTCATGGTGATCACCGATGCAGAAATGCCGGCAATGGATGGCTACCGCTTAACACACGAAATTCGTAACGACAGCCGCATGAAAAACCTATATATCGTGCTTAACACATCTTTGAGTGGTAGCTTTAATCAAGCTTTAGTTGAGAAGGTTGGTTGTAATGCGTTTTTATCAAAGTTCCAGCCAATACTGCTAGTCGAAGAAGTTCAGGCTCGCTTAAAAGCGGTGCTTGAGCAAGATTCACAGTAATTAATTTTAGCATTTGTTTTTGAAGGCATAAGCTCAAGCAACGACGTCGCAATTTGCCAATCATCGTTATTCATGATTTATTGGCACTATCGATTCGACGACAACAATAAAAACCATGCTAAATCGCGTTGCTAAACCATTCACTAATCTAGTAGAGCGTTATCTACCCGACCCATTTGTATTTGTTATATTACTCACTTTGCTGAGCTTTATCGTTGCGAGCCTCTTTACGCCATCAACGCCCACGCAAGTGCTCGCGGCTTGGGGTGGTGGTTTTTGGAACCTGCTACAATTCGCCATGCAAATGTTGCTGGTGCTGCTAACGGGCTACATGCTAGCGAGTACCCCGGTGATGCGCAGCATACTCAACAAGCTTGCGACTTTCGCCAACAGCTCTGCCAAAGCGATTATACTCGTTACGCTCGTGTCATTATTGGCTAGCTGGCTAAATTGGGGCTTCGGTTTAGTTATTGGCGCTTTGTTCGCCAAAGCAATTGCGAAACAAACCCGCGTTGATTACCGTTTGTTAGTAGCCAGTGCCTATTCAGGTTTTATTGTTTGGCATGCTGGCTTAGCCGGTTCAGTGCCGCTGACCATCGCAACCGATGGCCACTTTGCACAGCAAAGCATTGGGGTGATAGGTACCGAAAACACAATTTTTTCGGCATTTAATATCGCTATTGTTGTGGGCTTGTTTATTATCATGCCGTTGGTAAATCGCTATATGCTGCCAAGCGAAAAAGATAGTGTTTATGTTGACCCCGCAAAGCTTGATGATGAAACGCAGCAAATAGCAACACCCACCCGCCCTGCCGAAGTCATAGAACATAGTCGTTTGCTTGGTATGGGAGTAGGTGCCGTTGGTCTTGCCTATTTATTTTATTATTTTGTGTTAAACGGAGGCGGCTTAAACTTAAATAGCGTGATCGCAATTTTCTTATTTAGCGCAATTTTACTGCATCAAACACCGCATAATTTACTTAGCAGCTTACAGCAAGCAATCCCTAGTGGCGCTGGCATTGTGATTCAATTTCCATTTTATGCCGGGATCATGGCGATTATGGTAAAAACGGGACTTGCTCAACAAATATCTGAAGGGTTTATTGCCATTGCAACAGCCGAAACACTGCCATTTTGGAGCTTTTTAAGTGCAGGGTTTGTGAATATATTTGTGCCGTCAGGCGGCGGCCAATGGGCAGTGCAAGCGCCGATTGTTATTCCAGCCGCACAAACACTTGGCGCGGATATGCCACGGGTTGCTATGGCTGTCGCATGGGGCGATGCTTGGACTAACCTTATTCAGCCGTTCTGGGCACTCCCCGTACTTGCTATTGCCGGCTTAAAAGCAAAAGACATCATGGGATTTTGCCTTGTGCAGCTGATTATCACTGGCGTGTTTATATCGTTAATGCTGAGTTTTTACCCTTAAAAGCTTTATAAACATCACCTATTAGAGAGGGGCAAAAGCTCATAGCGAGAGTCCCTCTTCAAAACGGTTTGTTTACCAAAGGTAACCAAAACTCTCATTCGGTCTTAAATCACCGCCGAATCAGTACTTCATTCTACCAAAACAACAGTCTATCACTTAAAGTTAGAATCACTGCTCTCGCTTCTTTTATCTCTTTTTAATACAAAACAAACGATCTTAGAAACAACGAAGTACACTAAAATGAACGCAGATATATCGATAAAATAATCTACCAAGCTACTACTTTTTGAAATAGAAAAATCAAAAGTAAAAAAAGCCACTCTGGTTATGATGTAAGTGATAAAGAAAATTAATAAAAATTTTTTCATAAACAGAACTTTCAATAGCTAATAGTAGAGCAAACTCATCTAATCATTTCAGCATAAAAATAAGCGCGTAATAAAAGCTACTCACTTAAGCATGTGATAGTTACTAACCAGGTTACTATTCTTTAAATGATATTTAGATAAGGAGAACATTACTCCTTATCTAAAAAATAACTCAATCATCAGTTTCTGTTGGTACAGGCAAGTGTGGCATGCCAAACCCAGGCCTATCTTTCCTTTCAAAGTCTCCTTCATTAACTGTTGTATTCGATAACACTCCACCAATAACCAGTCCAATTTCAATTGTGGTTAATTCACGCATAATATACTCTCCATGTATTCGCATTTTTTGCCGGATTGTTAATAGGTTAGGCCGTTTCCGACAAAATTTAACGTGCCTAGCCTTTGCTTTAGTAGCTTGTAAAATACAAGCTACTAAAATCACATTCGATTACGCAGTTTCATTTTGAGCTACTGTACTTGTTAAAGCTCCACCTTGTAACTCAAACACTTTATCCGCCATATTGATAGTCTCTTGCCTGTGAGCAATCATTATTCGCGTCATCTCTAGGTGCTTAATTTGCTCACTGATTTTTGCTTCGTTCTCTTGATCTAAATGACTCGTTGCTTCATCCAAAAATAAGACGCTGGGAGATTGGTACAGCGCTCTGGCAAGTAATAACCGTTGAAGTTGTCCGCCGGATAAATTAGAACCCATATCGCCCACTAATGAGTTATAACCCATAGTCATTTTAGTAATATCACTATGAATTGCTGCATGACGAGCGCACTGTTCTATTTTTAAGTAATTGGGTTGTGGATCAAAGAAGCTAATATTATCGGCGATTGAGCCAGCTAATAGCGTGTCATCTTGCATTACTGCGGCTATTTGTTTGCGGTAATTTTTAAGGCCTAGTTGGGTAATATCCATGCCATCAAGTAATACTTTGCCTGATGTGGGTTGTAATAAACCCAACATGATTTTCATTAACGTCGTTTTACCCGCGCCAGACGGGCCAGTAATAGCAATAGACTCGCCTGAATTTAGCGTTAAATTTATATCTTTTAAAATAGGTGCTTGATCATCGCTATAACTAAAACTGATATTTTCAAGGCTAAGCTGACCTTTCACTTTATTGTCGCTACTCCCTCTATAGGTCAAGTCACCATCGCGATTCGCTTCTTGCTTAGTAAGCGCAATATCAGCGATACGGTCAAGGTGTAAGCGCATCATTTTAAATTGAATAATTTGCTCGATGAAATTTGCAAAGCGACTTGTTAGCTGATTTTTATAGGCTATAAATGCCAACACCATACCGACAGATAAGCTATTACTCATAACCAAAAGTGCAGCAAGGTAAATAACCACTACATTCTCAAGACCAAACAGTAGTTTATTAAAAGACTCAAAACTAATATTTAATCGCCCTAAACGTATTTCACTATTTATTACCTCAGCATAACGGTTTTGCCAAATACCTTGGCGCTGCGCTTCATTACCAAACAATTTAATTGTTTGCATACCACGAATGTTTTCTAAAAAGTTTGATTGCTCTTTAGCGGAGTTTTGAATCATTTCTTCTGTAGCTTGATGTAGTGGTCGATACAGCACTAAGCGTACAAGCGTATAAAGGGTAATTGCGCCTACAACAACAGCTGTCAGCTTGAGTGAGTAAATCAACATCATAATCAATACGGTGATAGCCATAACGCCATCAACAAATGTTTCTACAAACCCTGTGGTAATACGTTCACGTATTTGTGCTAGTGAGCCAAAACGCGAAACAATATCGCCAATGTGGCGGGATTCAAAGTAGTTCATGGGAAGGCGCAGTAAATGGCGTAATAGATTAACCCCCATTTGCATGTTTAGCAGACTCGAAAGCCTTAAAATCAACCAACTCCGCACTGCATTAGTAATAACTGAAATGATCGTAATTAATGCAAAGCCTAGCGCAAGCACCGTGAGCAAAGACTCATCAAAGCTCACCAACACTTCATCCACGACCCACTGCATATAATAGGGTGTCATCAGTGCAAATAGCTGTAAAACCAGCGACAGCGCAATTAATTTTATTAAGCCAGTTTTTAGACCAGTAACAGCACTCCAAAGCTGACTAAACCTCATTCGTGCCTGTTCTTGTTTAGCTTCGAACTTACTAGTTGGAGTTAGCTCCAAACAAATACCGGTAAAGTGCTTACTAAATTCCTCGCTATTTAAATTGCGTTTACCAAGAGCAGGGTCGTTAATTGCAAATTTAGCTGAAGCTCCTTTACCAGAAACTTTTGTCAGTACCACAAAGTGATTCATATCCCAATGCAATATACAGGGAGTCTGCAGTTTATGTACTTCTTCAAATGGACACTGTAACGCACGACTCGCTAATCCTAAGCTATCCCCCAGCTCAATTAGCTGCTGTAAACTCATCCCCTTTAGGTTCGCCGAAAAGCGCTTTCGCATTGCTGGCATATCAAGTTGATGGCCGTGATAGCAGGCCACCATAGCCATAGAAGCGAGACCGCATTCAGCAATTTCGGATTGAAGGATTAAGGGAGGGGTCGAGTAAATTTTAAAATTTATCTTATGTTGACTCAATGACTGCCCCCCTTTAACTCTAAGAGATAAGAAACAACCGCATATGTAACTCCAAATACCACTGCTATAATAATCATTAATTGAGTTTCATTGGCCTCTAATAAGTATCCGAAAATAAATAGCGCCAGACAAACACTTAAGAAGCAAACTATCAATCTTGCAAAACTCAAAAAAAACAGTGTTTTTGCTGATTGTACAGCACCTCCTTTCCATCTTTCATACAAAACAGTAAAAATTACAGCAAAAAAAATAGGGGTTAGTATTTCAAATAAAAATATCATATATACTCCTCAAATTGAGCCTCTCTAAATTGAGAGGCTCAATTTTTTGCTATGGTTGCTAAACGTACTTATTATATAGTTTTTTAGCAGCACTACCCAGAGCTATACCTGCTAACAACGCAGGCAAAAACCCACCATACACTTGTTTTATATCGCTTTTATTTAGTTCTTTCATGATTACCTCCTACGGCTCACTCAGCCAACCGATCGCCCCACCAATCGCTCCACCAATTATCTTTGAGCCAAACCTTCTAGCTATAAAACCACCAGCAAACCAAATAATTGGCGCTAAACCACCATTTACTTCATGAATTTCATTTACATTTAATTCGCGCATATCTATGCTCCAAATTTGTATAGCTGATTATTTATATCTATCATCAGCGGTTGTTGATTGCTTATTTTTAAAATAAGCGGTTAATCGGCTGGCTTTAGCTGCTCGCTAAAGTTAACTAAAGTCAGCCACTCTATTCTCTGCTTAATAATGCTCATTACGGCAAATAAACAGATGAATTTTGCTTGTTCTCAGAATAAATTCCGACCTACATCTAACTATTAACTCACGCGTCCCTTAAGGCTATACAGCGGCTCGAGTAACCATTCAATCAATGTGCGCTGCTCTAACATTATGTCTGCCTCAAACAGCATGCCGCTTTTTAACGCAAAGGCCTTTCCATACGCAGACATTTGCTGCTGACTTAACGTAGCCCTAAGTCGATATACTGGCTCTTGCAATGTAATAGGTAACCGCACTTCGTTTGGTGTAATAAGTGCCTTATCAATACGGCTAATTGTGCTATTGATAAAACCAAATCGTTGATATGGAAAGGCATCAAAACGTAACCGAGTTTCGTTGCCTATTTCTATAAACCCTACGGAGCGCGTTGGTAATAGTAATTCAGCAACTAACTCAGAACCCTCAGGTATAATATGCAGTAAAAGCTTTGCTTGGCTTAACACCTCTCCTTCGACTACTTGAATGCCTGTAACAACACCATTATTGCTAGCCGTAATTGTGTAGCTATAGTTGCTTTTTAACTGCGATAGTTGGTTTTGTGTATCTGAAATTTCTCGTTTTAAGTTACTGATGCGAAGTGCATATTGTTGTGGAACGTTAGCAAGATTAAAGCGTAATTGACTCAGTTGATTATTCTGCTGCATCAGTATTCGAGCTAAGTTTTGCTTTTCTTGCTTAACATCGAGTAAAGCTTGTTGTTGCTGCTCACGCTCTATATTCGATAAAAAGCCACTCTTATTAAGCTGGTTGAAATTGGCTTGTTGACTTTGCAATAGGTCAAGCTTTTCATCTGCGAGTGTTAATTGACTTTGTAGTGCAAGCTTTTCTTCATTTAAAAGCGTTTGCTGTGCTTCAAGGTTAAGTATTTCTTGTTTTTGCAACACTTTCGTTTGCATAACCTCATGATTCAAAAGTTTAATTTGCTCTGTTAATTGTTCAACTAATTGTGAACTGAGATCTAAACCTTGACTATCATTTTGCT
This sequence comes from Pseudoalteromonas sp. PA2MD11, assembly GCF_017808125.1. NCBI lineage: Bacteria > Pseudomonadati > Pseudomonadota > Gammaproteobacteria > Alteromonadales > Pseudoalteromonadaceae > Pseudoalteromonas > Pseudoalteromonas sp. PA2MD11. The sequence continues at coordinate 29,604 of NZ_JADKNF010000011.1, read as the reverse complement.
GAACAACAATTGAAGCAAGTGCTTGCCCCTTAATGACAAAGTCACCTTCTTTTACATGAAGCTTTTCAATTGTTCCGCCTTGATTAGCAAAACTCTGAATGACGCCTTTACTAGGCATGAGAAAACCACGAACGGTTTCTTTGCGGGAATATTCTGCTGTAAAAAGAAATACTATAATCGCAACTGCAACAGAGCTTAAGGTTACAACAGTTAATTTAATCGATAATGGTTGCGCTAAGGTAATTACGCCAGTTAAACGTTCACTTTGTTGTGCAACCGCTTCCTTTCTAAACAAGCTCATAACAAAATCCTTTTGCTATATCTCTTGAATTTAAAATTAGCGGGACACTCTAATTTTTGTAAATCAGAATTTTCCTAAATATGAATCGCATCACAAATTGAAGGTTTAATTACTAAAATAAAGTAGAAAAATAATTAAAATATATTAATTAAATTTAAGCACTAAGCTGAATATAACTTAGTGCTTAAATATTAATTAACTTGCTAAGATCTTCATTGGTAAGCTTAGGATTGGGCTTTGTGAGTCGGCAAAGTGCATCATCACCGCAACGTGACCTGCAACAACCAGTGCGTACATTACTGCTGAAAAACCTTGCCCGTAAGTATCAAGAGGAATGAGGTGTGAGTAGTGACGCCCGCGCCACTCAAAGATAATCTCAAGTGCCCCTACAAATAAGAAAAACACCAGTAGCATCAAGCCAAAGGTGTAACTCAGCCACAAGCCAAATAACACACCTAATAAACATACACTTAGGCCTATCCATGAACGCATCGAAAAACTAATGCTTTTAAGTACATGGCCACCATCCAAGGGCAGAATAGGTAACAAGTTAAATAGGTTTAACAGTGCACTGAGTACCGCCACACCGGCGAATATTTCCATTTCAGTGGCGTAGTAAAGCACCACTCCTAGCACAGAGGTAATTAAGCCAAAAGCGGGCCCCATGAGTGAGATCACCACGTCTTGCCATCGCGTGGTAATTTTATCATCAGAAACAGCCAAACCACCGACAAAGGGAATAAGGTAAATACCTTTCGTTTTAATGCCAAAATATTTCATTGCGCGCACATGACCGTATTCATGCACCACCAAGCAAGCAATTAGCATCAAGGCAAACTCGATTGAGAATAACCACGCATAGCCTGCCACCGAAGCACCCGCTAAAGCCGCTTTCACGACTTTTGCACTTTTGAATAATTTAAAGCCTAGTGCCAGCAAACCAATAATGCCGCGTTTTGGTTCAGCTTCTTGTAACTCAGGTAAAGCAAGTTGGCTCACCTGCTGCTGGTTAACAAAGATTGCTAAGCTTTTTTCGTGCACTTTACTAGTATCAAGGCCAATACGCTGCCCCTGAAAATCAAACTCATAAAGATCTGACTCTGGACTATCAAAGGCAATTGCTTGTTGATGATGAAAAAGCTGAATTAACTGTGAGCCGCTTAAATGCAAAATAAAGGTTTCGTCTGCGAGGCTCAGCTGAAGTCTGACCATAGTTCTTATAAATACGAATAAAAAGTGCGGCTATTATACTGAGGCCTTACAAAATTACGAATTTCCTTTAGGTACAAGGAGGTATATTTTTCGCACCACAAAACAAGCAAAAAACATGACGAAATACCGTTTATCTACTACTTTTAACTATAGCGTTCTTGTTCATGGAGTGAATATGGTGAAGTCAAATAGACACATTCTCGTCGTAGATGATTCGAAAGCAATTTTAATTGTCATGCATGCTATTTTGAATGAGCTCGAAGTCCCTCATATCACCACCAGCTTAAGTGCTGAGGAAGCACTAGAAAAAATAAAAAAAGCCCCGAAATACTTTGATGCTGTTTTTACTGATCTCAATATGCCAGACATGGATGGCATGGAACTTATCCGCCATTTAGGTGCCATGAAATACCAAGGTGCAATTGCCATTATTTCTGAGATGGATCCTAAGGTTATAGACCTAGCTGCAGACTTAGCTCGCAAGCATAACGCTCACTTAATTGGTAATGTTTCTAAGCCAGTACAATTAAATCAAGTTTACTTACTACTTCAAAAGTTGGAACACTTTGCTATTCATGTTGAACGAACTCAGGCGCCTATTTCTGAATCATTACTACTGCATGCTATCAGCCACAATGAAGTGATCCCGTTTTATCAGCCTAAAATTAATCGTCATGACAACCGGGTTGAAAGTATTGAAGTATTAGCACGGATCAACACGCGTCAAGAACAAGAAATCATTTTGCCCGAACGCTTTATTTGTGTTGCTGAAGATTTGGACTTGATAAACCTTATTACTTTTCAATTATTTGAAAAAGCCACTAGCGATTTTATTGAAATAAAGGAAAACTTTGATCAAAACTTAAAGCTCGCTTTCAATTTATCACCCTCGCAACTAGAAGACTTAAGCTGCCCAGATAAACTTGCGTTAATCTTACACTTAAATAATTTAACTCCAAGTGAAATCATCCTCGAAATCACTGAGCAGTATGCACTTAGAAGTGCGGCACAGCTCGAAACACTCAACCGTTTACGAATGCGCGGTTTTGGTATTTCGCTCGATGACTTTGGTACTGGCTTTACTAATGTTCAACAACTCAAAACATTACCGTTTACCGAAATTAAGATCGATCGCACCCTGATTAGCAATATTGAAACCGATCAGTTTTCCCAAGTGATTGTTAGTAGCTTAGTGAATATAGCGATACAAGAAGATCTCGCTATTGTAGCCGAGGGCATTGAGCGAGTGGAAGAACTCGAATACCTCGACCGCTACAAAGAGTTTATTCTTATGCAGGGCTTTTTGCTGTGCCGCCCGAAAGCTAAAGAAGACTTTTTAAATTGGTCACTCTCATGGCGACAAATGGTAAAAACCGCAGCGGGGCATCGCCGCTAAGGTTGACGCTTATCGTCACTGACGATGGTATTACTCGATGCTAAACGTTGTCGCCAACGCTGTTTGGCGACTTTTTGCATATTAGCTGATTGATCGTGCTCATCAACAATTTCGAGCCCCATTAATGCTTCGATTAAATCTTCAAGGGTGACAATACCTTGCACATCACCGTATTCATCCACGACTAAACAAATATGCGTGCGCTCAGACAGTAAGGTTTCAAGTAAGGTCGGCACATGCAAGGTTTCTGGTACGGTGTAAATAGGCTTAACGAGCTTGCTAATTTTATAGTCTTCACCTAGACGATGATAAGCCAGCATAATGTCATTTTTATGCACAAAACCAATAATATCATCACCATTTTTGTCATAAACCAATACCCGAGAAAACGAAGAAGAACCATGCTCCGCCAAGTATTGGTTTACAGTTAAATCTTTATGTACTTTAAAAAGCACCGTACGTGGTGTCATTAAGGTATCGAGTTTGGCATGACGAAAATGCAGCAGGCTGCGAATGATTTCAGATTCATCTTGCCCAAGGGCTCCTGATTCAGTACCAATATCAGCCATGGCTTCAATTTCTTGGCGAATATAATAGGCTTCATCGTAATTACGCCCTAAAAAGCGCGTTAAAATATCTGCAAACCACACAAAGGGTTTTAGAATAAACACCAACCAAATTAGGCTCACACTAACAATGGGTGTTAATCCTCGCCAATAATTAGCCCCTAATGTTTTAGGGATAATTTCAGAAAGCACCAGAACCAATAGCGTCATAATTGCAGAGGCAACGCCAACCGCAGCATCTGAAAACACTACTGCAGCTTGTGCGCCAACACCAGCGGCACCTGCTGTGTGCGCTATGGTATTTAACGTGAGTATTGCCGCCAACGGTTGGTCTATGTTGTCTTTAAGCTTACCAACACGTTTTGCCAATTGTGGTTGCTGTTTTCTGAGCATGGCAACATAACTTGGTGTAATACTTAACAGTACTGCCTCCATCACTGAGCACAAAAACGAAACCGCAATGGCAACAAACATATAAACAAGTAACAATGTCACTGTAAGCCCTCTTAAAAAGTTAACCTGCTCACCATAGCAATTGAACACCACAAGCTCAAACCAGACTGCAATCTAACGCAGAGCACTTTTTGGGTAATTTGCAGCGTGCTATATTGGTTTAAATTACCTTCAACAGGCGAAACTATGACACTTTCAACTACTTGGCTAAGCCAATCAGCCAAGCTAAAAACAACATTTAGTGCATTAGCGTTATGTGCGTTAAGCAATACTGCGATGGCCGCTGCCATTGATAAATCAGCGGTGCAATTTATTGGCCCTCTTGGCGAAAATATGCAACTTAAGCCATATCAAACGGATCATCGCGATGCCATTATTGCTAACCTACTACCTAGCTTGCAAAAAAGCGGCGATAGCATACGCGTATTTGGCGATGAGCTTGACTGGCAATCATTCGATAAAGTGAGTGCGCTAACACTTGGTGGTTTACAGGCACTCAAATTTACCGCCTCAACTGAACGTTTTAGCCAAGGCTCATTAACACTTAAAGGCATTGAAAACGCACAGCTATTTATTGATGGTGAAAAGCAAACAGAAAAAAATAAAAGCTATGAGCTAGCTTTAAGCCAAGGCGATCATCAGTTTGTTATCATCACTGAGCAAGTAGCCAACTGGAATGAGGTTGAGCTTGATTTTACGGCTAAGTCAGAACTAGATACTGTGCAATTTAGCGCTAAACAACAACACGGTTTGTCTGCTAAGCAATTATTTGATGCGCCAACAGTCAATTATATTTCAATGGCACCAAATGGTGATTACTTCATTACTAGCCAACGTCATTACGAAGATGCAACCGCTAATCAAGCGCAATATGTTACTGAACTTAAAGACGAAAAAAACAATACACTTTATCGCTTTGAGTCAGCCCAACCAAGTAACATTACTTGGAGCCCAGATAGCAAAAGTTTAGTGTATTTATTAAATGGCGAGCTTAAGCGTTTAAACCTAAAAACCATGCAACTTAGCGTCATTGCTAGAAACCTCTCTGGTGCGAATAGCTTTCAGTTTTTTGATAACAACAGCTTAATTTTTAGTTGGTCAAAGTCTCCAACAGACAATGGCAAGCTCACTAAGCATTACCAAGGCCTGCAAGACCGTTGGTCTTATGCTCGTACTACATCGCAAGTCTATTTACTCGATATACCAACAGGTCTTAGCAAAATCTTAAGCCAAGGCCCACTTAGCCATTCACTTGAAGATTTTGACGCTAAAAGCGGTCGCGTCTTAATGAGCCGCTCAGCACAAGCAATGCAGCTATCACCACAGCCAACAACAGAACTTGTTGAGCTAAACCTAGCTACATCGGCTCTTACGGTACTTGGTCAATACAATACATTTAATCAGGCTAAATATACTGACGACGGAATTTATGTCACTGCCGGACCAGATTTTAATAATGGCTTAGGTCGTAATCTTCCTGAAGGAATGCTTGCTAATAACTATGACGGTCAACTTTATTTACTCAGCCGTGACGGTAAAAAGGCAAGAGCGCTAAGTAAAGAGTTTAACCCGGCTATCGGCCAGTTAAACGTACTTAAAAACGGTGATGCGCTTATTAAAGTGACCGAGCAAGATACCGTACAACTTTATCAATTCGACTTAAGCAAAAAGCGTTTTAATAAAGTGAATACGGGTTTTGATGTTGTTGAGCAAGTTAGCTACTCACACGAACGCACCCCGCGCATTTTGGTTACCGGCACCACTGCGTCAACACCTCAGCAGTTAAAACAACTAAGCTTAGGTAAAGGTCGCGCTAAAGTAATGTGGGACTCTAAGCCAATTGGCTATGAAAATACACAAGTAGCCTCATTGGAAGAGTTTAACTTTACTAATAAAGATGGTATTGAAATTAAGGGTCGCGTTTATTTACCCCATGATTTAGATAGCAATAAACAATATCCTGCGCTGGTTTATTATTATGGCGGTACATCGCCAGTAACTCGTGGTTTTACCGGTCGCTACCCATTTAACCTATGGGCTGAGCATGGCTATGTTGTTTACGTTGTACAACCTACTGGCGCAACCGGCTTTGGCCAAGAATTTTCGGCTAAACACGTCAACGCATGGGGTGAATACACCGCCAACGACATCATCGACGGCACAAAAGCCTTTTTAGATAAATATAGCTTTGTAGATAGTAAACGTGTGGGTAATTTAGGAGCCTCTTACGGTGGCTTTATGACCATGCTACTCGCAACTAAAACAGATATGTTCAGTGCATCGATTGCTCATGCTGGAATTTCAAACATCACCTCGTACTGGGGCCAAGGCTGGTGGGGTTACTTATACTCAGCTGAAGCATCTAAAAATAGCTTCCCGTGGAACAATCCTACACTTTACAGCCAACACAGCCCGGTTTTTCATGCTGACAAAGTAACAACGCCGTTATTACTCCTTCATGGTGATTCGGATACCAACGTACCGGTTGGTGAAAGTCACAATATGTACACGGCATTAAAGTTATTAGGTAAAGATGTTGACCTGATTGAGTATAAAGGCGCAGATCACCAAATTTTTGCTCGTGATAAACGTTTCGACTGGTGGAATACCATGCTGGCTTATTTCGATAAAAATTTAAAAGATCAGCCGCAATGGTGGCAATACCTTTATCCTGAAAAGTAGTTTAATCCCTTGGCTGGGCACTGTGTGAGTGCTCAGCTTTCATCCTTTTCAACTATCGCTAAGCCATTAAATTGTAAGAAATAGTTATAAACCTTATCATGACTCTTCTCAGCCTTTGCCATACAGTGCTAACATTACAACAAATCAAGTGTGAAATTAAAGCGAATGACTATTCAAGTTTTATTGGTTGAAGACGACGAACTACTCGTTAAACGCATTCTTAATCATTTTAATGAAACTGAGTTTAATATTGAGGTAGATTCAACGGGTGCAGATGCATTAAGCATTGTACAATCGCGTGCTTCATCAAAAAAAGCAATCTCTTTAGCCGTTATCGACATTGTGTTACCAAAACGCGATGGGCTTTTGCTTGCCAAAGAGCTTAATGCACTAACAGACATTGGCGTTATTGTGCTGTCTAGTCGTGACTCGCAAGCTGACCGTATTGCAGGTCTTGCACAAGGTGCCGATGACTATATTTGCAAGCCGGTTGACTTACTTGAACTTGAACTAAGAATGCGCGCTCTTTTCAAGCGTATAAAAGGCTCTCAGCAAGATGATGAGAGTGAAGAGTTTATTGAATATGCCGACTTTAAACTGCACCCAGATAACCGCACATTAGTGACCCCTAATGGTGAAGAGTCTCGTCTTACTGAAGCAGAACACAAGGTACTTATTTGCCTTATTGCAAATGCGGGTAAAGCGACATCACGTGAAAAAATTTCCGAAGAAATTGGTCAGCCTGACTGGAGCCCAAGCGATCGAACCGTTGATGTACTTATTGGCCGCTTACGTAAAAAACTCAGCGATGAAAAAGACCAAAAGCGTATCGTAACCGTTCGCGGTAAAGGCTACATGCTATCAATTTAAAAGCTCACTAAAACTGCGTTAATTGGCTTATTAGCCGTTCAAACGCACGATAATTCAACGCCTCTTTTAATTCATTTAAGGTAATCGCTGGCTGTGCTTTTAAGTCGCTAATGGTGCGTGCAACTTTAATAACACGATGATAAGAGCGTGGTGATAACGCCAGTTTTTCACTGGCTTTTGCTAAAAACTGCAGCTCAGCAGCTGCCAACTCACAATGAATGCTCATTTCTTTATTATTCAAGCGCGCATTCACTTTGCCCTGCCGGTTAAGTTGAATTGCATAAGCTCTTTCGACTCTGGCTCTTACTTGTTCACTGCTCTCTTCTACTTGCGTGCTCTGTAATTGGCTACTGGTGAGTCGCGGCAGCTCTATTTGTAAATCAATCCTATCGATAAATGGTCCAGATACTCGAGATAAGTACCGCAATACTTGATCTGGCGTTGCACGCTTATCAGTATGGCTTCCTGTGGGACTAGGGTTTAATGCGGCGATTAGCTGGAATTGCGATGGAAATTCCATTTGTCGGGCCGCTCGCGATATAGTCACCACGCCCGTTTCCATTGGTTCACGCAGTGAATCGAGCACTTTTCTCTCAAATTCGGGCAGCTCGTCTAAAAACAGTACGCCATTATGAGCAAGGGAGATTTCACCCGGTTTAGGATTTGAGGAACCACCAACAAGGGCAACAGCAGAGCAAGTATGATGTGGGTTTCTGAAGGGGCGTTCACGCCAATTCGATAAATCAACCGACTGACCAATTATCGAATATAATGCGGCAGTGCTTATTGCTTCATCATCAGACATAGTTGGCATAATCGTAGGCATACGCTGAGCAAGCATTGACTTGCCAGTACCTGGAGGGCCAAGAAACAATAAATTATGGCCTCCAGCAGCGGCTATTTCGAGTACCCTTTTGGCTCCAGGTTGGCCTTTCACATCACTTAAATCGAGTAGCGAGTCACGCTGCGGATGCTGCTCTGGATAACAAATATTAAGTGGCAGGGGTTGCTGATTTAATAAGTCATTCCAAACATCTTGTAAGGAGTAAACGGCCTTTCGAGAAACGCCCGAAACAAGGCTTGCAAGATTATCGTTTTCGGCGGGTAAAAAACAACAGCGCCCCTGCTCTTTCGCTCCTAACACCGAAGGCAAAATAGCATTCACCCCTCTTACCTCACCATTTAAAGCCAGTTCTCCGTAAAACTCATAACGATGAATATCGGGGCAGTTTATTTGCCCAGAGGCGACCAAGATACCCACTGCAATAGCCAAGTCAAAACGGCCACCCTCTTTAGGTAAATCAGCAGGCGCAAGGTTAACGGTTATTCGTTGGTCAGGAAAGCCAAACTGTGAGTTTTCGAGTGCGCTACGCACTCTATCTTTTGACTCTTTGACTGACGCTTCAGGCAAGCCAACGATATGAAAAGCAGGTAAGCCGTTGCCTAAGTGTACTTCTACAATCACTTCAGGAGCTTGCACACCTACTTGTGCACGAGAAAATATTCTAGCTAAAGACACGATCCATGATGTCCCTATCATTCATTCTTAATACTAATCTTAGTCGGGATATTTAAAAACGTGTAATGTAAGGTGCCATTTCATTGCAGCTAAACGCAGTGATAAAGTCATAAGCATAGCCAACACCATGGCCATTTCGGTCACTAAACCCAGTGAGATACTTAATGTGTAAACAATCCCACCTGCGATGCAAGTAATAGCATAGAGCTCACCTTTTAACAGCATCGGCATATTTCCAGCCAACACATCACGGATAACGCCACCAAAACACCCTGTGATCACACCCATAATAATCGCGGTGGTATCAGGCATACCGGCAAGCATGGCTTTTTGCGCCCCCATCACCGCAAAAAATGCTAAACCAAAAGCATCTGCCACTTGCAATGCATTAAGTGAAATCGAACGCTGTTTATTGATTAAACGAGTGGTAACAAATACAGAAAGTAATATAGCCCAGAAATAGCTTTGATCATGTAACCAAAATACGGGCACATCTAAAATAACGTCGCGCACAGTTCCACCGCCAATAGCAGTGACTGTGGCTAACACAACAACCCCAAAGCCATCCATTTTTTTGTCGTACGCTAATAGCGTTCCAGAAACAGCAAACACGGCTACGCCGATTAAATCAAACCAATGGTAAAGTTCAGTCATGTTTGTAACTAAAAAGTAATGTTAGTGCCGTTGTAACATAAACTTTTCAATCTTTTAAGCGAAGATTAGATCTAAGTAGGTTAGCTGGTGTGTATTTTGATTTACTACGACTATCAATCCTAAAAAACAGCCCAGTACTTTATACAGTACTGGGCTTTATATACCCAAACCATTTCAAGGTGCGAGTTTCAGTTGGAATTAAAAGCGATTTAGGCAAGGCATTGATTGCAAGTAATAGTGGTTCTATTGTTAAAATCAATAACGCAGTATAAATCGCTTTTAAACCAACCCTTTGGGCGCTTCGCAGGCACTTACTTTCATCGTTGTTACTTCTTAAAAGGGACTGCCATTCTTGCAAAGTAACGCCTTGATTTTAAGCACCTGTGAAACGCTGAACTCTGCATCTTGAGGTGGTTTGGGTATAAATTACTGCTTAATTAAGCTGCCTGACAAAAATGTATGTAATGCAGGGTCATCATCTTCGTTATAGCTTTCTGGTACTTCAAAACCTAAAGTTTCAACGCTAAATCCTCCATCAACGGTTGTGATAGGAGTCATTAACACGCCATAACCATAATTCTGACTCTCGGTAGCCTCACTAAACATCATTAAAGATCCTAAATGCAGCTCCCAAGACGCACTACGAACTTCACCATCTAATTCGAATGAAGCGCTGCCATCTTCAGCAATGACAATATTTGATGTTTCAACACCACCACTCTCGGCCATATAGGTGAAAATATGTGTACCAATTAAGTCGACTTCGGTAAAAGAATCTTGCTCAATAACTCGCGTAATTCTTTGCATTACACCGAAGTCATCGCCATCTTTAAATTGTAAAAAGTTGCCTTGTGCTTTGACAATAAAGTGCGGGTCAGCTTCTTCTATTGGGCTACCGTATGTTTTTTCATAGAAATCGACAAACACTTTTTGATTCTCAACGTCATAATTATAGTAGCCTCCAGATATACCCAGCTCATCATTTTCAGTGTCATGAGCAAGCTCTAAGAAAGTACCGTCTTCTTTAAATATGCCCATAAAGAAGTCACCATCAAGCGACCCATCGAAATAAGCACCTACTAGTGGATTTCCCAGACTATAAATACGTGTTAGTACAACATCACCTTCCCCTTCAATTTCAAGAGTAAGTGTATCTGCAGAGACAGACGCTATAATGCTGCCAGCATCGTCAATCCCAAAACTTCCATTGGTATCTTCGCTTAGTTCAACAGCAAACTCACCTGTACTCTCATTCCAAGTAAAATCGCCTAACTCAAATCCCGGATGAGCATCATCAACGCCTTCATCTGCCATTGCTTGAATCTGAATCCACTTCCCATCACGTAAAACCACTGCAACATCAGGTTCATCGGCAAGTTGCCAGGCGCCATCTAACGGGTGCTCTGTTGCAGGGCGATCAATATCAACCTGCGCTTCCGCCATCGCTTTATCAAAGAACCAAGCTTGCTTATCACCTTCAGTACAATTCGCTGACTGCGCATAAACACAAACCGTTAAGAAATACCTATCAAAGTCACTAACCTCTGCTTGCGATGTATTAAACATCAATTTGCCGGAGGCTAAGCTGTAGTCATATTCAGTTAAAACTCCAAGATATGAAAAGCTAATTCTACGTTTATATTCATCTAATTCATCGTTATAGATTGTCTCAACTTTAATAGTTTCAACACCACGTTCCCTTGGCGAATAAAGCTCAATAAAGCCAACGTTTATCGGATAACCATTTTCATCATAGCTAGCGTTTTCTTCTAACCAGTAGGGAGCAAATTTAGATACGCCATATTCCTTAGAAACTGAGAAGTTACGAAGATGTGATGAGTAATCCTCTGGGCGTTCGGTTCCGTCATAATTAAAAAAGCGATACTTACGGTAAGTAAAGTTTTGCCCGTTATTGGTTGCTAGCAGACGTTGAGAAAACTCACTATATACTTGGCAAACATCATCTTCAGGGCAGATTGGCTGAATGCCATTACTTGTAAAATAGTTATAACGTAAGAATTCTCCATCACTACTTACTTGCCAAGAACGAAAGTTTTGATTCAAATTAAAATTCATTAAACCATCGTCATAAACGTCGTAATGAAGGTCTGTTTGTGGTGAGTTATAACCTTGGTACACAGTCCATTTACCAAGTAGATCTGCTTCAGTAAATGAAAGCTGGTTATCTTTCACCATTAAACCAGTAACTGTTCGCGAGCTATCATCTGTTTTAGCTTCGAGTGATGCAGCAAATTGATAACCAACTTGTACATTTTTAACTAACCAAATTGCGATGTCATAATTGATACTTTCTGCGCTATTACTTATAAGCAGTTGATTCTCATCAACTTGCCAAGTAACACTTACAGGCGCTTTATCGTTATCAGTGAGCGTCCCAGTTCCACCAGAAAGTAGCTCAATACTTACAGCACTACTATACCCACCAAACTCGCTCAAATTATCAATAACCCAAGTACCAATAAGCTCATCTGCTGTCACTGCAAGTGTTTGTCGTTGTTCAATAAGGGTGGCGTTATAATTAGATTCAGAGCTGTTATACACTTCACCGCTGTTACTGAAACGAGTTTCAGTTTTGCGAGAAAACTCTACAGTTCTATTAGCATCATTTTCCAAGAGAATAATTAGATCTAACTCAACTAAATACTCACATACCTCCTGCTGCTGATCATTTTCATCATTGCTAAATGAGCAGTTTATAAGTACAGGCTCAGCTAAATTAATTGTAATATCCTGCTCTTGCTGAGACCAATTAAAGCTTGTATCGACATCAATCAAACTAGCATAGCCAGTTCCATCAGCCTTAAACTCTAACTGCGCAGTTGATGCTCTATAGTATTGCGGCTGCATTAAAATATACTCACCCACAATGCTAGTAACGGTCTGATCTACAAGTTCATCATCTTCTTTAATTTCTTCTTTTGTCGATTCAATTAGACCCGGTTCTTGGCTCTCTACGGTATTAACAAAGTTATCAATATCCTCAGAACTTGATACTAGGTCTAAGGTTGATTCGACGCCTTCAGGAAGTTCATAGTTTTCGTTATCAACAATAATTTTAATTAATGATGCTAAAAGTAACTTCTCATCCGCATCAACAGCTAACAATGCATCATCGAGTGCTTCTTCGGAGTTGATATCAGCACCATCACGAGTCAATAATGCAAACTCTGCGGTAGTAACATTAGTTACATTAACGCCAAAATTATCCTCTTTACTAAGTTTTCCATCAGCTCCTGCTTGCGCCAGCAAAGTTGAAATTGATTTTAGCTGTGAGACAAACTCTACACCGGGATTGATTGAATTATTACCATATGCGACTAGCTTCACTAATTCATTTGCATCAGAGTCATCCACTTCAATATCTACGCTAAAACGACCCTGGGCATCCGCGGTTACTTCAAACTGTTCATCACCAATTTGAACTACAACACTAGAATTAACAATTGGCTCATCTGTTACAATGCCTTCAAATGTTATTTTTAGTGCCTTGCGCTTCAGAGCTATATTAACTTCTGCACTTGCAGTTGCATCGTCATCATCTGTTACAGTCAAAGCAAGAACAATATCTGCATCTTCTTCAACTGCAGGTGCTGTAATTGTTAAGGTGCTTGTATCGCTACCAGAAAGATCAAGGGTAGGACCAGATACTTGTGTCCAAGCATATTGACTAATACTTCCGTCACTATCAGTCGCTGTCGCCTGTAAAACTAGCTCCTCTCCCTCTAATAACTCTGTGTCACTGTTAATTGATACTGTTGGACTTTTATTCTCTTCGGCAACAGGAGGGGTATCATCTTCGTTATTGCTATTATTCCCACCACAAGCTGTTAAGCTAATAATACTGGCTGCAAAAAGTAATTGTTTTATAAAATTCATAGACCTGAAATTTGGAGGGCTCATCATGTTAATCCTTACATTGATTGCGGTATAGCTCACTAAAAAGAGGCAACTGCAGAGCAGTTGCCAATCTCAAAGGAAGCAAATCTTAATAAACGTATGAACAAGGTCAGCGCTCGATCACTCTTTTAACCATAAATTAGACTTTATGTTTGCCCGTCAATTTGAGTACTTCGAAGCATGTTTTCCCGTTCATTTTTCATTAAGATTTTATGGTAGATGAGTTATTCAAATTGTGTGTACTGAATGCCGACAAAAATGTACTCAAATACGACATGTAATTAAAAAACAGTAGGTTAAAGTTTTTGACATTGATATTCTTTTGCCGTCACACCATATTTTTCTTTGAAAAACTTAGAAAAATACGAACGTGAAGAAAAACCAACATCATCTATAACTAGACTTACTTGGCGACCCTGCTGTAACAACTCAGCAGCTCTTTGCAATCTATATTCGCGAAGATATTCACTTGGTGTGATATTTAACAATACTTTTAACTTTCTTTGGAATTGACGCTCACTCAATGCTAAGTGCTTCGCACATTCAAGCATAGAAAAGCCCTGCTGATGAAAATGCTCAGCAACATATTCAGCTAACTTTTCAAGCAGCTTTTTGTCTCTCGGATCGAGTGAAAAGGCCGTTCTTTGCTGAGCTTTATGTGGCGACTTTTCAGATTTCGATTGTTGTGCATATTGAGCTACCCAGCCTAGCCAGTTCTCAATTTTTAAAAATAGCTCTTCTCTATCGAATGGTTTAGTGATCACATCTAGCGCGTGTTGCTGCAAACTACTCACTCGAGTTTCATAATCGCCCTTTGCGGTCAAAATAATTACTGGGATATGGCATGTAACGGGCGAGTTATGTAATGAGTCTAACACAGTAAAGCCATCAACTTTAGGCATCATTAAATCAGTGATGATTAAATCTGGCACTTGGCTCAAAGCTATTTGTAATCCAACTTGACCATCTTGCGCTAATAAAACTTGGTAGCGGTGTTGTAACTCAGATTTAAGGTAATGGCGTAACTCATCGTTGTCTTCAATAATTAATACACTGGCTTTATTCTGCACTTCATTTGATTTTAAACTGATACTTGCAGCAGAAGCTTGAGCGGCAAATTGCGTTGCTTGGAATGAAAGTTTAAAACTAGTTCCTTCCCCTAAGCGACTTGCCAGCACAAGCGTGCCTTTGTACTTATCAACCAAACGCTTAACGATGGCTAGGCCAACGCCACTACCTTCTACATTTGCATGACTACTCACTCTGTAGAAAGTATCAAATACTTTGCCTTTTTCAGCGTCTGCGATACCTTTACCTGTGTCTGTTACTTCTATGTTGGCAAGCTCACCTGATACGCTTACGGTTAAGCCGACTTGACCTTGCTGAGTATATTTAAATGCATTGCTTAAAAGGTTGGTAAGAATCGTGATCACCCCTTCTCGGGTGCTTTCGATAAATACGGCTTCTTCAATATCGACCTTAAAGTCGATAGGCTTTTCACCTAACACAGCAAACTGCCCTGCGACCTCTCTGGCAATTGCCGATAGTGACACAACTTTTATAATCTCTTCATGGCGCTCATCATAACGAGTCAGCGTTAATAGCTTATCAACCAAATTTTCTAAACGCCGGCTATTTCGCAATACCAAATTCAGCTGCTCACGCTTTTCAGTAATTCGCTCATCAGCTATTAGCTTTTGCAACGGCGCAATCAACAAACTCAAAGGAGTTCGTAATTCATGAGATGCATGCGTGAAGAAGCGTACTTTATTTTCGAGTGAATCACTCAGAGCTTCAGCTTGCTGTTCGATGAGCGTTTTTTGCTCTGCGATTTCGTCGGTACGCTCACTAACAATTTGCTCCAGATAATATTTTTGTTTGCGTATCCGGCGAGTCCAAAGCACTGTGAATAGCCACACCATCGCCAAAATAAGCATAGCCGCTAACAGATAAAACTCACTAGTTTGCCACCAAGGAGCAAGAACGGTTATGTTTAACAGTAATGGAGTGAGCACATTTGCCCCGCTTTCACTACTAGCATTAACTTTCAACTGATATTTACCAGCAGGAAGGTTAGTATAATCAACAGATAAAAAAGGCCCTGTAGCTTTACGCCATTGCTGTTCAAAGCCCGCTAACTGATAAGAGTACAGGTTAGTCTGTGGCTCAGAGTAGTGTAAGTAACCAATCTGAAAGTGAACCCGTTTGATGCCCGCAGGAATAGTCACTGAACGGCTTTTTTCTATTTGGTATAAACTGCCTAAACGACTGACTCCTTCGTTTACCACATCCTCATCATCAAATTGCAAGCTAGTAAGCGCTAACTGGCCACCAATGGCATTGAATCCAAGGTCAGCAGGATTAATGACACTCACCCCCTGTGTGCCACCAAACATCAAGCGGCCATCACGGGTTTTTAAATAAGCACCGGCATTAAATTCATTACCTTGTAAGCCATGTCGAGCTTTATAATTTTTAATGCTCATGGTTGCTGGGTCTATTTTAGCGAGGCCATTGTTGGTACTAAGCCAAACCCAATCGTCGTTATCTTTTAACAACGCATAAACGACTTGATTAGGAAGGCCTTGAGCGACATTAAACTGATGCACTTGCTGATTGCTCAAATCAATAATATTTAAGCCGTTCGATGTTGCGAGCCACATTTGCTGGTCAATTTCTAAAAACGCTCGCACTGTATTATCAGATAAAGCTAAGTCGCCTTTGCGATAATTAGTGAGAGTATCGGTTGCAGCGTTGTAATGATAAGCCCCATCACCATCTGTGCCTATCCAAAGCTCTGCTTGAGAGCTTTTATATAAACTCGTCACCCGCGCCGTTGGAATTACAAGTTGTGTATTCGCTACAGGCTGTGCAAAACTAATAAATTTGCTGCGCTGCCTATCAAAGCAAAACAGCCCTCCACCATTCGTGCCAACCCAGACATTATTTTTCTCATCGACTAAAAGAGCATATATACTGTTTTCAGTTAAGCCATGCTCGCCTTCACCTGCTCGAAAGTGACTGATGCTACCATCGGTATGCAAAACATCAATCCCTTGCTGCCAACTGCCAATCCATATATCGCCATTACGATCTTCGGCAATGGCTTTAATTGCATTGCTACTGATTGAATACGGTGAACTTTCGGTGGTTATGCGCTCTAAACGATTTAATTGCTGATCAAGAATATCGATACCGCCACCCCAGCTGCCATACCAAATACGTTGCTTTGAGTCTTCAAATAGCGCCCACGCATCGTTACTTGAAAGTGGCGCTGGCTTTTTTAACTTACTAAATTGCAATGATGCTGGGTCGAGCTTACTGATCCCATTGGCAGTACCAAACCACATAATGTCGCTACTGTCTCGGTAGATACTATAAACCCGGTTATGAGCAAGACTATATTTATCAAATGGGTCATGTGCTAAAACGGTGAAGCTTGCATTAATTGGATCGTAAACATTAACCCCGCCACCTCGCGTTGCCAGCCAAACTTGGCCTTGGCTATCAAACTCAATATCACGAATTTCATTACTGCTAAGCCCAACACCGCCATCATTAGAGGTAAGCCACTGCGTCATTGTTTTAGTGCTTAACTCAATCTTGTATAAGCCACCACCCTGACTTGCCAACCAAATACTGCCATCAGCTGCCTGTTTGATAGCAAAGATACTGGCATGAATATCTATTGGCTCAGCAAAGCCAGAAAAAATAGTATTAATTTGTTGTTTATTAATAAGATCATAATGAAGTAACCCAGCTCCATGGGTACCAATCCAAAGGATGTCGGCAATTTTTGATAGCGCATAAATAGGCTTTTTTAAGTCTGTTATTAGCCTTTCAAGTTGCTGTGTTCGCTTATCGTAACGAAACAGGCTGCCGTCGTAAGTACCAATATAAACGTGCTGTTGCGCTACCAATAAACTGGTGATGCGACGCTCTTTTAAGAGTGGCTCAGAAAATTGATAATTATGTAATGCAAGTTGGTTTACACCACTATTTCGCGTACCTATAAACAGCTGTGATTCGCTATCAAGTGCCAATGGATAGATATAGTTATTTGCTAGGCTATTTGCCTCATCAGAGGCTGTGAATACGGTAAACTCATTGCCATCAAAACGGTTTAAACCTGCCTGCGTCGAAAACCACATAAAACCTTGCTGATCTTGCACAATATCGAACACAACACTTTGCGATAATCCATCCTCAATATCGTAATTATGAAATGCAGACCAAGCTGGAGGTAAGAACAGAAGTGCTAACAGCGCTATTAAAAAACGGATCATCCCTAAATCTACACATTTATTATTAGTTATTAATCAAGCGTAGTTCAGTTCAGCTAACATTCATAATCATTTCCCAATTTAGGGATGAATAACCAAGATAGATATCAAGGGGTTGGATTTAGATGCGAGTTAGCGAGGGTAAAGGCTCTAGGTTATAGGCCAAGCATAACCTTGGGAGTGCTTTAATGTGGTTTGGCTTTACCAAAGAAAAGGTTTACATGGATTGTGTTGGGTTTCGCTGCGCTCAAATCAACCTACCAGAAGAATAAACAGGCCGAATGCTGAGTGATACACAGAAGTAAACAACCCTCTCGATCTAATCTGACGTCTGAAAGCTGACAGCTTTTTTCACCCATAAAAAACCCGAGACTAAGCTCGGGTTTTTCTTAATGCTTAATGCATCACTATAGTTGATTACTCAACGATAGTTGCAACAACACCAGCACCAACTGTACGGCCACCTTCACGGATAGCGAAGCGTAAACCTTCGTCCATCGCGATTGGGCAGATTAGTTCTACAGTCATCTTGATGTTATCACCAGGCATTACCATTTCAACGCCGTCTGGTAACTGTACGTCACCTGTTACGTCAGTTGTACGGAAGTAGAACTGTGGACGGTAACCTTTGAAGAATGGAGTGTGACGACCACCTTCATCTTTAGAAAGTACGTATACTTCTGAAGTGAACTTCGTGTGTGGAGTGATTGAACCAGGCTTAGCTAGTACTTGACCACGCTCAACGTCTTCACGCTTAGTACCACGTAGAAGTGCACCGATGTTCTCACCCGCACGACCTTCGTCTAGAAGCTTACGGAACATCTCAACACCTGTACAAGTTGTCTTCGTAGTTTCTTTGATACCTACGATTTCAACTTCGTCATTCACGTTGATGATACCAGCTTCAACACGGCCTGTTACAACAGTACCACGACCTTGGATTGAGAATACGTCTTCGATAGGCATGATGAATGGCTTATCGATGTCACGCTCTGGCTCTGGGATATAAGAATCTAGTGCTTCTGCAAGCTCAACGATTTTGTCTTCCCACTCTTTCTCGCCTTCTAACGCTTTAAGCGCTGAACCTTGGATTAGTGGTAAGTCATCACCTGGGAAGTCGTACTCAGAAAGAAGTTCACGAACTTCCATCTCAACTAGCTCAAGTAGCTCTTCGTCGTCAACCATGTCACATTTGTTCATGAATACGATGATGTAAGGTACACCAACCTGACGAGAAAGTAGGATGTGCTCACGAGTTTGTGGCATAGGACCGTCAGTCGCAGCAACTACTAGGATTGCGCCGTCCATTTGAGCAGCACCAGTGATCATGTTTTTAACATAATCGGCGTGTCCTGGACAGTCTACGTGTGCGTAGTGACGAGTTGGAGTATCGTACTCAACGTGTGAAGTTGAGATTGTGATACCACGCTCACGCTCTTCTGGAGCGTTATCGATTGATGCGAAATCTTTAGCTACACCACCGTATACTTTTGCAAGTACGTTAGTGATTGCTGCTGTTAGAGTTGTTTTACCGTGGTCAACGTGGCCGATTGTACCAACGTTTACGTGCGGTTTTACGCGTTCAAACTTTTCTTTTGCCATGACGGAACCTATCAGTTTTGTGTATCTAGATTACATATGAAAATAATCCACCGAGGGTAGATTAATTTAATTTTTTCAAATTTCAAATAGTTTTTTCTGACAGATAAAGGAAGAAATTAAGATGAGTTCTCGATACTGGTGCTGATAGGCAGATTTGAACTGCCGACCTCACCCTTACCAAGGGTGCGCTCTACCAACTGAGCTATATCAGCAACACCAGAAGTCTGGAGCGGGCAGCGGGAATCGAACCCGCATCATCAGCTTGGAAGGCTGAGGTAATAGCCATTATACGATGCCCGCATAGGAACCTGTTCTTAAACTACCTCTAACCGTCAAGAATAAAGTGGTGGAGGGAGCTGGATTCGAACCAGCGAAGGCTGAGCCGTCAGATTTACAGTCTGATCCCTTTGGCCGCTCGGGAACCCCTCCACGAAAATTCTTTACTAAGTCACTTCCGGTAAAAGGAAAGTGGTGCCGACTATCCGAGTTGAACGGATGACCTACTGATTACAAGTCAGTTGCTCTACCAACTGAGCTAAGTCGGCACTGCTTTAGTACGGGGCGAGATTCTAAGGTAAGGTTTATTGTGATGCAACCATAAAATTAAAAAAAATGTGAATTTATGTGTTAAACGCTCACTATTCAGGCAAATTGCCGTATTTTTACTGCTTTATAGCTAATTCACGCCAATAATTCAGTCCTTTAAATACGAGCAAGCTGTCAAACTTAGCATCTATATATGTATCTGCTAACAGCTTTCCATAACCACCAGCAAATAATAACTGACACCCCTGTTGGTTAAGATATTGTTTTGCTTGCTCGATTGCGCCGAGAGTAGCAACCATAGCACCATTTTTTAGGCCATTTGGCGTATTACGCCCTAACTCAGTCATAAATGGGGTTTGCTCATCATCAAACACGCGTTGCGTATTTTGGGTAAGTGATGAGGTCATTAAATCAAGGCCAGGTAAGATCCAGCCTCCTAGATGCGCGCCTTCTATATTGAGCACATCAATTGTCGTTGCTGTACCGGCATCGATAATAATGCAGTTTTGCTCGGGATATTCTACATACGCAGCGATCACCGCGAGCCAGCGATCAATTCCTAGGTTTTGAAACTGCTGATAAGCACAGGTTAACGTAGCGAGTTTAGCGGTCACCTCTGCTTCAAAGTAAGGAACAGCATGTTGCTGCGCCTGTGCTAATAACGGTTTAAGTAGCTCAGTGCTACCCACGCAGGCATAGACCAGCTCTGTTATTTGTGACCAAGGTAAATTGCTGAGTTCACAGGTTTGGTAATCCTTACCATCAAACAAAACGGCTTTAATTGCGGTATTGCCAACATCCACTAATAGTTTCATAGCTCTGCCTTACGTAATGAAATTTCACCACCATAATAACTTTTCACTTCGCCATCTTGGCGAATACGTACGCCACCTTGATTATCAATTCCTTCGCAAATACCACGCCAGCTACGATGACCCGTATTTAGCTCAACACACTCGCCTGCAAATGCATTTAATTGATTCCATTGTAGATACATATCGTTTAAACCCGATTGCTGATACTGGGCTAAGCGTTTTTCTAAATAAAAGCACAAATAGGCCACCAGCTTGTTTTTATCTAATCCCTGTACATGCTGGCTTAAATCAGTCCATGCTTGATCTATGTGTTGGCTAACACTTTCTGGCATATGTAAATTGATACCTATACCTATTACAAGCTGGCAAGGCCCCTGCGGCTGACCATCAAGCTCAACTAATACACCCGCTAATTTTTCACGGTTTAAGTAGATATCGTTTGGCCACTTAAGCTCTACATCCAATTGATATAAGGCTTTAAGCGTATCGTAAACAGCAAGCCCAACAGCAATAGATACCCCCATAGCAGCTTGCAAACCATCATCCAAACGCCAAAAGTAACTAAAGTATAAGTTTGCACCAAACGGAGATTGCCAAACGCGCCCACGGCGCCCTCTTCCCGCTTGCTGCATTTCTGCAACTAATACGCTGCCAGATGGCAGTGATACTTCTGTTTGCAAACGGCGCATTAACTCACTGTTGGTTGAGTCAATAATAGGCTGCACTTCAACATTAGCGGTGCTGCCACCTAACTCATTATAATGCAGACCGATTTTATCTTTGTTCAGTAAGCCTGCACTATTATTAAGGCAATACCCTTTACCCGTAACCTTAAATATATCGAGCCCCATTTCCTGCAAAGAGTGAATATGTTTACCCACTGCTGCACGGCTAATACCGAGCTGCTCGCCCAATTGCTGACCAGAAATAAAACCACCGGTATTTAAAGCTTGTAAAATAGCGAGTTTATTTCCATCTGGCGCTTTCATGATGAAGCTCCCAATTCAATGTGACATTCATTATAGGCATTGATCAGGCGTACTTCGTGCTGTAAAGCAATCTGATATTTATGCCAAATCTGTTGTTGTACATGCTTTACCATGGCAATTAAGTCATCACCTGTACTATTACCGTGGTTTACTAGCACTAACGCTTGCTGCTGATGCACTTCAATACCTGCGACCTTAAAGCCTTTTAACCCAGCTTGCTCAATCAACCACCCCGCCGCAACTTTATGATGCTCAGCATCCACAAAGTAATGAGGTAGTTCTGGGTACTGTTTTAAAAGTAACGCAAGTTGCTCATTCCTGATCACTGGATTTTTGAAAAAACTTCCTGCATTAGCAAGTTCACTAGGGTTTGGTAGTTTGCTGTTTCTGGTTGTGATAATTTGCTCAAATACCTGTTGTGGAGAGGGTTCTGAAAGCTGTTGCAATGGTCCATAACTCAGAACTGGCTGCCATTTTTTAGGTAACTGCAACCCTACTTGGGTGATCACCGCTTGATTTTTCAGTGCATGCTTGAAGATAGAGTCACGATAGCCAAATTGGCATTCACCTTTAGTTAAGCGCTTTATGGTTTTGGTGGCAATATCAAAGTAGTCGACATAACTCACAAACTTTTCAAGCTCTACACCATATGCACCAATATTTTGCACTGGCGCAGCACCAACGGTGCCGGGAATTAAAGCAAGGTTTTCAAGCCCAGGCATGTCATTAGCAATAGTCATAGCAACTAATTGGTGCCAGTTTTCTCCGGCTGCAATGTGCAATAAAAAGCCATCGTTTTGCAGCTCTATGTCGATGCCCTTCGTATTCATGTAGATCACAGCACCTTGGTAGTCAGATAAAAACACCGTATTACTGCCTTCACCTAAAATACAAAATGGCGCAGAAAAGTCTGTGCTTAAAAGCTGATTCACTTCATCAATTTGATAAAAATGCTGGCATTGGCTTGGCAAAGAAAAGGTATGAAAAGATTGCAGGGACTGAGCCACAAAACGCCTCAAAGGTTACCGGTAACTAATCGCATTAGTGTAACCTATCGTCGCAAAATACGCATTAGATTGTAAAAATCACTCAACCCACTGCACTAATCATGTTATAAAACGGGCTCTTTTTCATTTCCGTTCCAGGGTTATTATGAAGTTTAAACCATTACTTTTAAGTCTTGCTATAGCCGGTGCTTGCTCTCAAGCAACTGCAGATGCAATCAGCCAGCACACTTACGCAAACTTAGATGACGTAACAACCACTCACCTACTACTAGATTTAGATGTTGATTTTGATGACAAACAACTAGAAGGTTTTGTTGAGCACACGCTAGATTGGCACAATGCAACAAGCAAAACACTGGTACTTGATACACGCGATTTAGATATCGACAAAGTAATGTATCAAGATCAAAAAGGCAGCTGGCACAAAGCTGACTTCACCCTTGCTGCACGTGATGACGTAAAGGGCTCAAAATTAACAATTAAATTTAAAAGCCAAGCGGTTAAAGCACGTATTTATTACAACAGCCGCCCAGAAGCTTCAGGTTTACAGTGGTTAACGCCAGAGCAAACAGCCAGTAAATCACACCCATTTATGTACAGCCAATCACAAGCAATTCATGCTCGTAGTTGGATCCCAGTACAAGATACGCCAGCAATGCGCGTAACCTACTCGGCACGTATTCACACTCCTAAAGACATTCGTGCGGTAATGAGTGCTGATAACAAAGATGCACTTTATAAGGACGGCGATTATCTATTTAATATGCCACAACCAATTTCGCCATACTTAATCGCAATTGGTGCAGGTAATTTAGAATTTAAAGCCATGTCTAAGCAAACGGGTATCTTTGCTGAGCCAACAATTTTAGATGCATCAGTTGCTGAGTTTAACGACACGCAAGCGATGATCGATAAAACTAACGCGATGTATGGCGAATACGCATGGGGTCGTTATGACTTATTAATGCTACCGCCAAGCTTCCCATTTGGTGGCATGGAAAACCCTCGTTTATCATTCATCACACCAACGGTTGTTGCTGGCGATAAAAGCTTAGTAAACCTAATTGCTCACGAGCTTGCTCACTCTTGGTCTGGTAACTTAGTAACCAATGCGACGTGGGAAGACTTATGGCTAAACGAAGGTTTCACGTCTTACGTTGAAAACCGCATTATGGAAGAAGTGTTTGGCCGTGACCGTGCAGTTATGGAACAAGCGCTTGATGCAGCAGGCTTACGTGCATTACTTAAAACTCTACCAGCACCAGATACGCGACTTAACTTAAAACTTAATGGCCGCGATCCTGATGATGCATTTAGCTCGGTGCCTTACACTAAAGGTCAGCTTTTCTTAATCTATCTAGAAAACAAATTTGGCCGTGATAAGTTTGACCCATTCGTAAAGGGTTACTTTGACCAATTTGCGTTTAAGTCTCTTACAACAGCGCAATTTGTTACTTACTTAAAAGCTAACTTGATCGAAAAATATCCAGGCGTTGTGAGCATGGATAAAGTTAATGAGTGGATCTTTGAGCCTGGTTTACCAAGCGATGCCCCTAACCCAACGTCTGATGCCTTCGACAAAGTTGATGCTGTAACCAAAACATGGTTAAACGGTGAGATCAGTGCAGCCCAGTTACCAACAGCGGATTGGTCAGTTCACGAGTGGCTACACTTTTTAAATAATCTACCTCGCGATTTAAGCATCGAAAAAATGACTGAGCTTGATAATCAATTCAACCTAACACAGTCAACTAATGCAGAGAGTGCTTTCGCTTGGTTTATGCTAGCGGTAGGTAATGGTTATCAGCCAATTTACCCAGCGCTTGATGAACACCTATCAGGCATCGGTCGTCGTAAGTTAATTGTGCCACTCTATAAAGCACTTATTAAAAACGGTAAAAAAGACTGGGCGCATGATGTGTACTTAAAAGCACGTCCGGGTTACCACCCACTTGCACAAGGTACTGTTGACGACTTATTTGCAAAGTAAGTCATCAAACACAAAAAAGGCGCTGCAATCAGCGCCTTTTTTAATTATTTTATTAGTTGGTTACTTTTTGCAAGAACGCACGGCGCTCTTCAGGGCTTGCTTGTTGCCACCAAAACTCAAGCATCGCAGCCGCATTCGGCATATTTTTCAAACCCGCTTGTCCGCCGGGTACTTTTGCAGGCAATGTGACAGGTACTGCAGTCGCAGGCTTGTTGCTTGTAGCAGCAACTGGGGCACTAGCCACAGCTTGTACAGGCGCGCTAGCTGCACGATAGCTAACTATCGATAGTGGCACAGCGAGTTCACTGCCCTTAGCTTTTAAGCTTACTTGCGGTGATTCAGCAAACACTTCTGCAGCAACAGCATTACTGGCACGATTAAACACTAAGTCATAGTCTTTGCCACTCTCTACCGTGAGCTCAACCCAAAACGGCTCTGATTCAACAACTTGGTGGTCATCATACCCTTGCTCGTAAAGATCGGTATATTTCATCTTCACTTGGTAAGTACCAGGAGCAAGTTCAACATCGTCAACACGACTGAAAAACGACTGCTCAATAAGTCGCTCTCCGACTTGTAAGGGTACAAACTCTTCTGGAAAGTGAATAGTCTCAGCGATACTACTTAAACTATTTAATAGCATTAACGCACTACTCAGTAATACTAACTTACGCATGTTCACTCCTTGGTTGTTCAATTTACGGCAGTTTCAGTTTGACACTGCAAATAAAGTTTGTCATTAGTGGGCGGTCATTTAACCACATTTATAAGAGAGCTAAGTATGAGCCAAGAGACTATTTTTACAAAGATTATTAACCGAGAGATCCCTGCTGATATTGTATATGAAGACGAGTTATCTTTAGCTTTTAAAGATATTAACCCACAAGCCCCTTTTCATGTGCTGATCATCCCAAAAACACCAATAGCGACGATTAATGATGTTACAGAAGAAAATGCATCTTTAGTCGGTCATTTATATGTGGTTGCTGCCAAACTTGCCAAACAGTTTGGCTTTAGTGAAGACGGTTTTCGCGTCGTAATGAACTGTAATGACCATGGCGGACAAACTGTGTACCATATACACCTACATATGCTGGCAGGTAAAACAATGGGCTGGCCTCCGTATCAAGACAAGAAAAAAACCAATCTCTAATATTTTAGTATGTAAAAATATGTAAAAGGTAGAACAAAGATACTGTTTTTGTCTATAATAGTGACAGATCAGCTAGTTAATGTATTGCAATTAGTTAACTAGCTGTATTTTTTGACACAAAATAGACACAAACTGTACTTTTCCTGCACAAGTCTCAGAAATTTCTAATACGAAAGGGGTGGATTGCGTGATAGGATGCAATTGTCAACTTTTTTCAAGAGTGAATAAATATGAGTAGTTCAGCCTTTTTATTATTAGATCCAGAACCGATTAACACGATTGGTGTAAATGTATTAGAACCACTGTTAAAAACACAAGGACTCGCTGTGACATCTGGTACTGATATTTCTGAAGTACCTGAAGGCACACGATTGCTATTCATTGAAACGTCAAGTACAGATCCGTGGGGGAAATTGAAGGAGCAGTTAGTTAATCTACGAATTAAATGCGATATCGTATTATTTAACTTAGATGAGAACCCTGAGTTAGCTAATCGTGCTCTTTTAAGCGGTATTAGAGGTGTATTTTATACCACTGATAACGCTGACGTACTTATGAAAGGCATCCGCTTGTTACTTGAAGATCAGCTGTGGTATCGTCGTGACATCATGTGTAATGCACTAAATCGTATGTTGCAATTTAACAAAGACGCATTACATAAATTGACTGATGGTGACATTGAGCCAGTTAAGTTAACTAAACGCGAAAAAGCTATAATCTCATTAATGAGTAAAGGTTCTAAAAATAAAGAGATTGCTGAAGATCTTAGCATTAGTCCTCATACTGTTAAAACTCACTTATATAGTGCATTTCGTAAAACTAAATGCCGTAACCGTATCGAGCTACTTTCTTGGGCTCAGCAAAATATACCTGACGAAATTCGCTAAGCTGCACTATATATCCTACTTGTTAAAACAGACGCTACTTGCGTCTGTTTTTGTTTCTGCTTGCTAAACAACATAATAGCCCTTATCCTCAAACTCTAAGCAACTTTGTGGTAAAAAAATGCTCGATTCAGCCACTTTATACTATGCAAGTGCTGCCATGATGGCAGTAATGACACTACTGAATTATTTAACTTGGCGTACTAATAAACACACACCAGGGACGTTACTTTATATTTTTTACCCTTTAGTCATGTTTGCATCAGTGATGAGCTTCGCACTTTTTGGTCATATTAGTAGTATTGCCAGTATTGCGATTGCAAACACCCTTCTATTTTGTGCGTCCATTATTCATGTAATCGCAATTTGTCAGTTTTTAAATAAAAAATGTATAGGCTTTAAAGGCTTTATTGCATTTACACTCATATCATCACTTACCATGATTTACCTTGCTACTGACAGCACACAGCTTCGCAACCGAATTCTAATTTCAGATCTTCAACATATCGCTGAGGCATCATTTTTACTGCTATTATTCATTCGTAATGGGCGAAAAAACTACCCCAATGGCAGTATTGTTTACATTTTAATTCTTAGCATCACTTTAGCGCTCTTTTCCAGCCGCACTTTGATGATGGGCGATATTCATATAGCTAATTTATTAACTTCAAATTGGTTTAGCATCACTTTATTAATTAATGGTGTTATTGCACCAATATTTTATGCCACAGGTATGGCACTTTTATGTAATGAACGTCGCGAACAAAATTTAAATCAGCTTGCTGAAAAGGCACATAAAGACCTAGAAATACGAGGTTTATTCTTATCAACGATTAGTCATGAAATCCGCACACCTTTAAATGGGATTTTAGGTAGCGCACAATTAATTATGAATCAATCGAGTGACCCACGTGACAAACCATACTGCGAAGCGATAATCAATTCAGCCGAGTCACTCAACCTATTGGTAGATAAAGTTCTCGACTACGCCAGCTTAGATCAGCGAGATGAAGCTCTTTATGAAGAAGATGTAGAGTTTAAGACATGGCTAAATAATCTTTGCCTGTTGCTTAGCCCTCTTGCAGAACAAAAGCACTTAAGGTTTGAGCTTGTCTATGACTTACCTGAACAAGCATGTTATTACTGCGACCAACAAAAGCTAAGGCAAGTCATTATAAATTTAGTCGGCAATGCTATAAAGTTTACAGATCAAGGCGTTGTAAAAATACATGTACAGCTTCTTAATGAAAGGCAGCTAGATCATCTGATTAGGATCAGCGTTATAGATTCGGGGCCAGGCATTGAGGATGAAGAAATTGCATATCTTACTGAGCCCTATGTTCAAAGTAGTGCAGGAAAAGAGAAAGGAGGCACAGGTCTTGGATTAGCAATAACCAGCCGTTTACTTGAAAAACTAGGAAGTAAACTAAACATCGCTAGTGAACTTAAAAAAGGCAGTACTTTCAGTTTTGATATTTCACTTGCTATTGGTGAGCTTAGCCTAGTTGAACAGCGTCACCAATCAAAGGATTATGTTACTGGCCTAGACGTGTTATTAGTTGAAGATCTCGATTTAAATCAGAAAATTGCCATCGAATTTATGGCTGATGATGAGCACAAGATAAAACTTGCAAAAGATGGCAATAGCGCGATTGAACTGATGCAGAAACATCACTTTGATGTGGTATTACTCGATATGAATTTGCCTGATTTAACAGGGCAAGAAGTCTTAAAAAAGCTAAAAAATATCGACCATTTAAATCAACGCACGCCAGTATTAGCATTTACCGCTAGCCTCAGTCCAGATGAAATAAAAGAGTATTTATCACTAGGTATAAAAGATATTGTAGGCAAACCAATAAAGCAGCAGAAATTACGTCAAGCTCTGAGCGATTCACAAACAAACCAATCTGCGAGTATCGCGGTGGAATTACGAGATACACTTTACGATGAAACGGCAGCTGCTACATTGATAAGCTCATTCAGCGAGGATGAGGTATCATCGATTTACAATGAGTTTGTTTTATCTGCTAGAAATAAACTCATTCGCTGTCAACAACTTGTAGATGATGATAAAGAGCAGTGCATCAAACTGATTCACCGTCAAGCAAGCACAGCATTGCAGCTAGGATTTAATCGATACGGTACAGAGCTGAAGCGCATCGAACGTAAGTTACTTGATAACAAGCCCTTAAAAGAACTATTAACCGAAGCCCTAATACTTTGGCAAGAAAGTCTACAAGCTTACCTTAAGCATGCTAGGCGTGAGTTATCATAGCGGTAAGCGAGCATTGTAGGCGCGATTTTATATCGCGCAATATTCAAAAGATAACGCGCGAAATAAATTTCACGCCTACATCAAAACATGGAACGACTTTAGCCGTGAAATGTTTTTCGGCGCTAAAGTAGCGCCTTGGCTAAAGCCTACAAATAACACAATTCGGCTTCAAACTGATTGTGATATGATTACTTAAGACTTACTTTTTCAGGCATAAAAAAACACGCTTTCGCGTGCCTACTTATCAAACTCAATTAATTTTAATCTTCAATTTCAGTTGGTTGCGGGAGCTGTGAATTTTGAGAGCGAACCGACGACCTTCGGCTCTGAACCTGAATTTCAGGCATAAAAAAACACGCTTTCGCGTGCCTACTTATCAAACTCATTTAATTTTAATCTTCAATTTCAGTTGGTTGCGGGAGCCGGATTTGAACCGACGACCTTCGGGTTATGAGCCCGACGAGCTACCAGGCTGCTCCATCCCGC
>NZ_JADKNF010000010.1:0-161694 GCF_017808125.1 Pseudoalteromonas sp. PA2MD11 | reverse complement strand
AGGCTGTCGAAGTAGACCTTCGCCTTTTTTAAAACGTCATTCTCCAACTGAGCATCTTCGAGTTGCTTCTCAAGCTTGCGAATTTGGCGTTCTAAATCTGCGTATGATTTGTCAGGGCCTTGGTTCTTTAGTGGCTTTGCCGTTTTCTTTTTCGAGGTCATGTGACTTCTCCAACTTGATAGCATGTCAGGATGAATACCGTACTTATTAGCGACCATCTTAACTGTATCTGTGGTGTCTAACGACTCTTGAACGACTTTTATTTTAAATTCGAGGGAATATCTACGCTGTGACTTTACTTTCATGATTACTGACTCCAAAAAGGTGTCTACTTTTATGGAGTCAGATCATGAGAGTCGATAGATTTAACTCGTTAGTGGTTAGATAGAACGAGTAACGAAATGCGAGGTAGGAGGTGCTTTAGCGCCGAACAACAGCTTTCTAATCACAGCTTAAGATTACCCTACGATTTTCTTGTAGGCATGAAATTTATTTCGCGCGACTTTTTGCGAGTTGTAGGTCGTGCTTTAGCGCGTTTTCAAAAAAGTTCGCTTTGCTTACCATGAAATCTATTGTTCTAGTTAGTGCTTGAAACAGATTCACAATTAACAGTCGATTTTTTTGATGTTTTATCTAACTTCCGAGTTACTAAAAACTCCTCGTTTTCAACGGTTAAACTTACATTCTTGTACCAATCATCAAAACTGGCTTTAGTTGCACTAGCTGGTAATTCAAATCCAAACGCGGAATCAATCTGCTCTAAGCTTGTTGGAATTTCTTTCTTCAAACACCAGTATAAGCCACTCAAGGCGCCAAAAAGATCGTCAGGTTCTTCTGCGTATACGGAATGCCAAACTAAGCAAGAGACAATGAGATACACTAATTTTTTCATAATTCTGCACATTTACTTTAAATGAATTGCTATCACTAGATGTGTATAAAACACCGAAGCTTGTCAATTTTGAGCATGCATACTTTACAAAGCTATAACAGTTCTACTCATAGCTACCTGAAAACCAGTCTAAATGAGCCATAATGTTCTAAGCTGGTGAAACTTACTCTTTATTATCTAAAACCTCGACTACATAAGCTAGGCCCTGTTTCCTAGAGCCTAGCGCCTGTTAACTTTACTCTTTCTAACTTTCCCCTTGCTAACTTTTTTTACCCATGCGTAAAACAAAACACATTAAGTTTATTACCGTCTAGGTCTCTAAAGTATCCCGCATAAAAGCCGGGCATTTCGCGTGGGCCGGGGGCGCCTTCGTCTGTGCCACCTAGTTCTATGGCTTTTTTATAAAAGGCATCTACTTGGGCTGGGGTTTCAACAGCTAGAGCAATCATAGTGCCGTTACCTACTGTGGCTTTTTCATCGTTATAAGGTTTGGTAACCGCAAAACCGGGCTTATCTTGGCCTGTGCTCCATGCCACAAAGCGGTCAGTTTCTAAAAAGCGCTCGGCGTTTAGAGTAGCGAACAATTCATCGTAATACTTTACTGCTTTAGCTAGGTTGTTAGTGCCTAACATGATGTAACCTATCATTGTGTGCTCCTTACGTTTAAAAGTGTCTGTACTCAACATAAAAGGGAAATGACCATCTGTCTATTGATTTCTCCATTCATCGCAATGGACTATATTTCTGATGGTTGTTACTTTATAACAGGTTAACACGCCCTAATTTCTGCTCACTAACAAGGAAATAAAATGAAGTTTAAAACGTCTTTAGCACTGCTTGCAGCAGCCAGCTTTTACAGCCATGCAGGAGCTAGCAATACCTTTCAACTTGAAAATGTTTTTGATCTTGAATACGCCAACCAAATAGAAATGACAAAAAATGGCGATACAATTTACTTCGTGCGTAATCGCATGGATATCAAAAGCGACCGTAAAGTCAGCAATATTTGGTCAGTAAACCCAGATGGTAAAACCATGCTACCGCTAACGTCTGGCGTGCATATGGATTACTCTCCGGTATTGTCACCAGATGAAACTCGTTTAGCGTTTATTTCTACCCGAGATGGTAGCAGCCAAATCTATGTAAAATGGTTAAAAACCGGTAACGTAGCAAAAATTAGTAACCTAACGCAAAGCCCTGGCGGATTAACTTGGACGCCAGATGGCAAACAATTGGTGTTTAGCCAGTTTGTGCCAGCAAAATCAGCAAGCCCAGTGTCTTTACCGGGCAAGCCTGAAGGCGCTAAGTGGGCAGAGCCAGCTAAATATATTGACGATACCTATTACCGTGCCGATGGCGGTGGCTACTCTGAAAAAGGTTATCGTCACTTTTTTATCATCAGTGCAACGGGCGGCAATGCACGTCAATTAAGTTCTGGTGGTTTTGATCATGGTGGTGCTATTAGCTTTAACGAACAAGGCGATGCGTTTTATTTTTCGGCTAATCGCTATGAAGACAATGAATTACACCCAACTGAATCTGAAATCTATAAACTTAGCTTAGCGGATCGTTCAATTACCCAAATAACAGACCGTAAAGGCCCAGATTCACGCCCTAAAGTCTCGCCAAATGGTCGTTATCTAGCATACACAGGCTACGACGACAAAAAAACTAACTATGAAAATAACGACATTTATTTACTTGATTTAAAATCAGGTAAAACCTCAGTACTCACTGCTGATTTAGACCGTAGTGTCGAAAGCATTAAATGGGATGATAGCGGCAGAGGTCTTTATTTTAGCTACGATAGTGAAGGTAAAACTCATCTAGCTTATCAGCCGCGTAGTGGTAAACATAAGGTGATTACCTCACAGATTGGGAGTGTCGCCTTTGGTCGCCCATATTCAGGTGGTGACTTTGATGTGAGCGAAGATGGTGAAGTTGCATTCACACTTGCAGATACCCAACGTCCAGCAGATGTAGCATTAATTAAGCGTGGTAAAACGGCGCGTTTAACACAATTAAACGAAGATGCGCTGGGCGACAAAGAGCTGGCTAAGGTTGAAGAAATTTGGGTTAAATCAAGCCACGATGGCTTGGCTATTCAAGGTTGGATTGCTTACCCGCCGGGCTTTGATAAAAACAAAAAGTATCCACTTGTTTTAGAGATCCACGGCGGTCCTGTTGCAAACTACGGCCCTCACTTTAGCCCTGAAGTACAATTATACGCAGCCAAAGGGAATGTTGTGCTGTATATGAACCCACGCGGCAGTGACTCATACGGTAAAGAATTCGCGCAAACAATTCATCATAACTACCCAAGTAATGACTTTGATGACTTAATGACAGGTGTTGATGCTGTCATCAATAAGGGCTTTATTGATGAGAGTAAGTTGTTTGTCACCGGCGGTTCAGGTGGCGGTGTTTTAACTGCATGGATTGTGGGTCATACAGACCGCTTTGCAGCCGCTGTTGTTGCTAAACCTGTTATCAATTGGATCAGCTTTGTACTAACTGCTGATTTCTACCCTTTCTTTGCTGACTATTGGTTCCCAGGTAAACCATGGGACAACATTGAGCATTATATGAAGCGATCTCCAATTAGCTATGTGGGCAATGTAAAAACACCCACTATGCTGTTAACTGGTGAATCAGACTATCGCACGCCGATTTCTGAAACCGAGCAATTTTACCAAGCGTTAAAGCTACAAGGTGTTGATACAGCGATGGTGCGTATTCCTAATGCCTCACATGGTATTACCGCGCGCCCATCAAACCTGATGACCAAAGTCGCCTATATTCAATGGTGGTTTGATAAACATAGTAAGTAGTTACGGGTTGCGAGCAATGGTTTAGGCGCGGCTTTATGCCGCGCCATATATAAACCATAACGCGGGATAAACCCGCTGCTTTTTTCTAACTTTTGAATTTCAATCTGATAGCTGACAGCTCTCTTTTCTGTAAACCCCCTTTACAGTCACAATGTGAGTAACTCCTTACATACACTTCTCAAATATCGGACATTAATCCAAAAGCAGTTAGTAAAAAATCGGTTTATAGCCAAAATCAGTAACTTGAGTTAGTAAAAAACCGGTTTGCGCCGCTAGAAACCTAGCTTCAGTTAGTAAAATTTTGGTTTGTAAGGGTGTTGAGTTGGTAAAAAATCGGTTTATAGCTTGGGTGAGTTGATAAAAAATCGGTTTGTAAATCGCAAGATTCTACAAAACAACATTAAATTGCCGTTTATATGAGCCAATTTTAACCATTCTATAGGCTGTAATAAGGCAATAGGCCCTAAATTAAGGCTTATACGGCGGAGGTAGTTAAATTCTGATCTAAAATTCTTAGGCTGGTAAATGCGTGATCTGTATTTTTATAAAGCTAGTAAATGGTTGATCCAAGACTTGGTTAAAGAGTGATCCAAACTACGAGATACGAGATACGAGATACGAGGTGCGAGGTTCGAGATGCGAGATACGGGTTGCGAGATGCGAGGTGCGAGATGCGAGTCTGATGGCTGACGGCTGAAAGCTGATAGCTAAAAAGCGAAAAAGGGCCCGAAGGCCCCTAACAACATTATTGAATAGCTATAAAGGAAACTACATTACAACTTGGTTAGAACTGGTTCATGGTATTTGCTTCACCACCGGCTTTAAGCGCATTATCACCAGAAAAGTACTCTTTATGAGTATCACCAATGTTTGAACCTGCTAGGTCTTGGTGTTTCACTGATGCTTGCTCACGGCGGATTTCTTGACGTTGTACGTCGCGAACATACGCCAGCATTCCTAGGTCGCCGAAATAGCCTTCTGATAGAATATCAGTGCTTAGCGCCGCTGTATGGTAAGTTGGTAGCGTGATTAGGTGATGGAAGATACCCGCTTCACGTGCACCATCTTTTTGGAAGTTTTGTACAAGTACGTCTGCTGCCGCAGCAAGCTCTGTGTCATCCATTTCTGGCGCCATTAATGCCTTATTGTCATCAATGCTTGGGTAAGCAGATAGGTCTTTACCTTGTTCTTGCCATTCAGCATAAACTTGCTCACGGAATTTAAGTGTCCAGTTGAACGATGGTGAGTTGTTGTATACCAGCTTAGCATTGGGTACTTGCTCTTTAACGCGGTTAACAAGCTCAGCGATTTGTTTAACGTTTGGCTTTTCTGTTTCAATCCACAGTAAGTCTGCGCCAGATTGTAAGCTAGTTACACAATCAAGAACTACGCGGTCTTTCTCTGTACCTTCACGGAACTGGTATAAACCATTATCTAAACGTGTTGGTTTGCAAAGCTGACCATTCAGCTTCATTGCAGTGTCGCCTTCGTTTAAGTCATCCACACTGTTTACTGGTGTTGTTTCAAGGAACGACGTGTATTGGCTAGCAAGGTCGCCAGGAGTTTTAGATACTGGCACTTTTTGAGTAAGGCTTGCACCTAATGAGTCTGTGCGAGCAACGATAATACCGTTATCAATACCAAGCTCTAAGAATGCGTAACGAACAGCATTAATTTTTGCTAGGAAATCTTCATGCGGTACAGTTACTTTACCCGCTTGGTGACCACATTGTTTTGCGTCAGATACTTGGTTCTCGATTTGGATAGCACATGCACCCGCTTCAATCATCTTTTTAGCAAGTAGGTAAGTTGCTTCTTCGTTACCGAAACCCGCATCGATATCAGCAATAATTGGCACAACATGGCTTTCGAAGTTATCGATTTTATTTAGTACTGCTTGAACGTCACCGCCGTTTGCTTTCGCTTCGTCTAGGTCTTTGTAAAGGTGGTCAAGTTCACGTGCATCAGCTTGCTTTAAGAAAGTGTAGATTTCTTCGATTAGCGCTGGAACAGACGTTTTTTCATGCATACTTTGGTCAGGTAATGGACCAAACTCAGAGCGAAGTGCCGCAACCATCCAGCCACTTAGGTATACATAGCTGCGTTTAGTTGTTTTGTTATGACGTTTAATTGCCATCATCATTTGCTGTGCAGTAAAACCATGCCAACAGCCTAATGATTGTGTGTATTGGCTGTGGTCAGCATCGTAAGCTACCATGTCTGCACGCATAATGTCTGCAGTGTATTGAGCAATGTCTAGACCCGTACGAAAACGGTTTTGTAAGCGCATACGGCTAGCGTATTCTGGGTTGATTGACTGCCACGTTTTGCCTTGTGTTTGACATAAAGTAGCTAAGTTATCGGTTTCGCGTTGATATGTTGTCATAATAAAAATCCTTCGAACGGGTTATCTATTTTTTGTTAGTGAGAGTGGCTACTTGGCGTTTGCTTCGTAGCGCTTAATTCAACATTAGGCGGATTTTTGGGATTTAGTAAATTTATAGTTGTTATTGCCACTATATTTTTAGTGAATGGCAAATAACCTGCTTATTAGCCTTTTTTACGATATGGTTGAGCCATGAATGATCAATTTAAGCTCGTTTAAAGGACATTATTATGACCACTCTCTCACTTAACGGTTTAAGCGTTGATCAACAACTTGCACAGTTTGTTGAACAGCAACTTTTACCAGGAACAGGCATTAGCACAGACACTTTTTGGCAAGGTTTTGCTGATATCGTCAATGAACTAACGCCAATCAATCGTGCGCTTTTAGAAAAACGCGAACAACTACAAGCAAAGATTGATGACTACCATAAGCAGCAGCCGGTATGGGATGCTGCTAACTATCAAGCATTCCTTGAAGACATTGGCTACCTTGTTCCTGAGCCAGCTAGTTTCAGCATAGAAACAGAGCAAGTAGAGCCTGAAATCGCAAACACAGCTGGGCCACAGCTTGTTGTGCCAGTGAGTAATGCACGCTTTGCCTTAAACGCCGCAAATGCGCGCTGGGGCTCACTGTATGATGCGCTATACGGCACAGATGTATTAAGTGAAAACGACGGCGCTGAGAAAGGCTCTACATACAACCCTGTGCGTGGCTTTAAAGTCATGGCTTATGCCCGCCAGTTCCTTGATAAAGCACTGCCTTTAGCAAACGGCTCACACATCGAAAGCACCAGCTATGCAGTGGTTAATAATGAGCTTTTAATCACATTACGTGATAGTAGTCAGGTTCGCCTAGCAAACCCTGAACAACTGATTGGTTACCAAGGTGAAGCGCAAAATCCAAGCACTATCTTATTGAAAAATAATGGCTTACATATTGAGCTGCAAATAGACCATCATCACCCAATAGGCCAAGCAGATAAAGCAGGCCTTAAAGATGTACTACTAGAAGCAGCCCTTACAACGATTATGGACTGTGAAGATTCCGTTGCTGCCGTTGATGCCGAAGACAAAGTAAACGTCTATCAAAACTGGCTTGGTTTAATGCAAGGAAACCTTGTAGAAGCATTTAACAAAGAAGGTAAAACCATAGAGCGTCGTTTAGCACAAGATCGCCAATATCAAGGTGTAAATGGCGAAACAATCACGCTAAAAGGTCGTAGCCTGATGTTTGTGCGTAATGTTGGCCACTTAATGACTAATCCAGCTATCCAAGATAGTGAAGGCAATGACGTGTTTGAAGGCATTATGGATGCCATTATCACTAGCACCGCTGCACTTCATGACTTAAAAGGTACAGGTAGCCTTAAAAATTCAACGGCTAATAGTATTAATATTGTTAAGCCAAAAATGCATGGTCCAGAAGAAGTTGCCTTCACTAATACCCTGTTTACCCGCGTTGAGCAGCTGTTAGGCTTGCCTGCAAACACCATTAAAATGGGTATTATGGATGAAGAGCGTCGTACTTCAGCTAACTTAAAAGCCTGTATTTTCGAAGCTAAAAAGCGTGTTGTATTCATCAATACCGGCTTCTTAGACCGTACTGGTGACGAAATTCATACTTCAATGCAAGCAGGTGTAGTACTGCCAAAAGGCGCTATTAAACTTGAGCCTTGGATCAGTGCATACGAAGACCGCAACGTAGATATTGGTCTTGCAACAGGCCTTAGTGGTAAAGCACAAATTGGTAAAGGTATGTGGCCAATGCCAGATAAAATGGCGTTAATGATGGAACAAAAAAGTGGTCATCCGAAAAGTGGTGCAAATACCGCGTGGGTGCCCTCTCCTACTGCTGCAACCCTACATGCAATGCATTATCACGATATTGATGTATTTGCCTGCCAAAAAGCGCTTATGGACCGCAAAGAAGCAAGCCTTACTAGCTTACTCACTCCACCGCTTATGAAAGATGCCAGCAGCTTAAGCAAAGAAGATATTCAAGCCGAACTTGATAACAATGCACAGGGTATTTTAGGTTATGTTGTGCGTTGGATTGACCAAGGTATTGGTTGCTCAAAAGTACCAGACATCAACCATGTCGGTTTAATGGAAGACCGTGCCACACTGCGAATTTCAAGCCAGCACATGGCCAACTGGCTGTATCATGGCGTTTGCTCTGAAGAGCAAATTAGAAAAACCATGGCACGCATGGCGAAAGTTGTTGATGGTCAAAATGAAGGGGATCCGGCTTACAAAAATATGGCTGATTCAGCCGAAACCTTAGCACAAAGTGTTGCTTATCAAGCTGCATTAGCCCTTGTATTAGAGGGAGTTAAACAACCTAGTGGCTATACTGAACCATTATTGCATGCGTTCCGTATAAAGTATAAGTCGTTAAATTAGCCACTACACAACTCCCCTTCGAGTTTCATGTGTCGTTCATAGCAGCCTAAGGGCTGCTTTTTTTTTGACTAATATCAACTGATACCAATCCGCAATAATACTTAATTATTTTGAGGGATTAAACCTGTCGCTACCTGCGTTAAAAATTTCTGATTTACGACTGCATGGATGCAGAAGGTAGAGCAATGCAGGAGCAATTGCCGAGCACAACTAAATAACGAAATTTTTGCCTTGTTATCAACGAGGTTTTATTGCCTCAAAATAGACCACTAAATTAAGCGTATTGGTATAAACTCATAACGACAGTGAATAGCCACCATTCATGGCATAATGAAAATCTATTAAAAAAGGGGCATTTGTTACCAAATGCCCCTTTTTACGTACTAATACGTACTAATTTTTTAAAAATTAGTTTTTAACAATCGCATTGTGATAAACGTTTTGCACGTCATCACAGTCATCAAGCATCGAAATAAACTTTTCAAAGTTTGCGATATCATCTGGATCAGTGATGTCAGTATGAACTTGTGGAACAAACGTGATTTCGTCTACTTCAAAGTTAATACCTTCAAATGCTTCTTCAAGAGCTGTTTTTGCTTTGTAGTACTCAGTATGTGGAGCGAATACAGATACTTTGCCGTCTTCTACTTCTACATCTGTTACGTCTACATCAGCCATCATTAGCGCTTCAAGTACAACTTCGTCGTCATCACCTTCAAAGCCTAAAACAGCTAAGTGGTCGAACATATGCGCTACACAGCCCGGTGTACCAATTTTTGAATCTGTTTTAGTGAACGGTAAACGTACATCTTTAATAGTACGGTTAGGGTTATCAGTTAAACAGTCCACAATAACCATACAGTTACCCGGGCCATAGCCTTCGTAACGTGCTGGAGAGTAGTCTTCCCCTGCTCCACCGGCTGCTTTTTTAATCGCATTGTCGATTACGTGTGCTGGAACTTGGTCTTTTTTTGCACGCTCAATAATACGTTTTAGCGCTTGGTTTACTTCTGGATCTGGTTCGCCATTTTTAGCAACAACGTAGATTTCTTTACCGTACTTAGAATTTACTTTAGTTTTTGCATTGGCTGTTTTAGCCATGGCGTTTTTGCGGACTTCAAATGCTCTGCCCATCTTATGCCTCTATGAATACATTTGATAATTGCCGATATTTTAGCAACTCATGACCGCTTGGGCTAGTACTAGGGCATTTTGAAAAATAAAAAACTAACAATAAATCTCAGGAAAAATAAAAAACAAAGCTATTTAACATAACACTTTATTTTCTTGGAATGAGTCAACCAAAGTAGGTAGTTCTGAAAAATGATGCATTACATAATCGGCCTGATTTGCATACTCAGGAATTTCATCTGGCGCGTACAAGCAAGCACGCATGTTGGCATTATGAGCTGCTTGTATATCAAATAAATAATCGCCGACATAAAGTAACTCAGACTGATCAAGCTCCCATAATGTCGCAATCGCATTTAAAGCACTTGGATCAGGCTTAGCAGGCGCATCAGAGCGAGTCAACACGGTTTCTATTGGTAAGGGGTTATTCTTTAATTTAATGGCAGCTGCACGGTCGTAGTTGCGAGTCACAATCGCCATCGGGATGTTATTTTCTTTCAGCCTCGTAATTGCCTCAGCAACGCCTGGCAATAAATGCGCATGCTGCGCATCAATAAGTTCATGCTGATGAACAATATTCATCGCTTCTTCACGCATGTAAGGCGAAGGTAACGAAGCAATGTAAGCAAGTAAGTCATTATCAAGCGGACAGCCTACCTGTGCTTTGATCAGTGAAAAATCCAACTCCGATGAAACCAAAGTACCATCTAAGTCAAAGATTACGCCACGGATATTGTTGTCATGGATAGTCATATAAATCCCTGTATATGAGAAGTGGGAAAATGTTGATGCCCATTAATAAGATAGTTTACGAAATGGGTTTATTAAAGGATCAAAGGATTAAAAAAGTAACTTTTTTAATCCTTTAGGACTGCTATTACTCTGGATTGACCGGCTCAAATCTAGCCTCAAGCCAAGTATCATCTTGGCTAAAGGTCAGCGTTTTTACCTTACCTTTACCCTCAATATTTACCATATTCACTTGTGTTGGCCATAGGTCGCGAAGTGCTCCGTTGCTCATTCGAATACCATGAATTCCCTCAGGGATCATGACTTCTTGGTAAACCCAAAAGAATTTACCATCAACTTGCGCACCCACATCTTTAAGCTCAAGCGGCTTGCCATCTAAAGTTTGTAGAGCAATATGTGACTCAACATAATCAGCAAAACGCTTCTGATCTTCTTTATTTGATAAAATATCAGCATTGCCGTCAAACAAATATTCAACGGCGTGCTCTGTATCATGTAAATAAAAACGATGCATCAGCTCAATATTGTTGGTGCGTTTGTTAAATAACACGGTAGTCACAGACGCTTTTAACTGGTGCGCCATGGTTGGCGCACTCAGTAATAAAGCAATAATAATGGCTATAAAGCGCATTATTGTTGCTCCTGGGCATCATTTTCGTCGTCTTTTTTCAGCTCAGTTTTAATATCTTGCATGATATCGCGGCTGACTTTCGCTTTACTCTTCTCACGTTTGTACACTTCAATACGTGATGGAATAATACGACGCGGGTAGTTATTGTTTTCTACATCAACATCCGCTGTTTCCCAGCGAGGGTCCACTGTAACAGACACTAGGTTTTTACCTTTTTCTGTAACAATTAGCTTTTGTACATGCTTGTGGTTACGACGCCAGATTTCAGCCGGAATGTACTGCTCTTCTTTCGTACCATCTTCGTATGTAAGCTCTAATAAGATAGGCATGACTAAACCACCTAAGTTTGAGAACTCAAGTACGTAGTAGTTTTTATCTTCTTTGATTGCACGCTCAAACGTTTTACTCTCCCAAGGCTCTAATCCTTTAAGGAATTTGTTATACGCGTTACGCTCTTTGTTAGTTACTGTGAAACGGTCGTTTTCGTCGTAGAAGTCAGTTACATCTGGGTTTTCTTCAACCCACAGTTTTTTACCTTCTTCTTTATTACGTTTTACGAATAACGGCATTGGCTTGTCAGCTTCGATATCACGTAAACGATTAAAGTCGATATCAGGATTTTTGGTATCTAAACGAAGTTGGTAAACCTTGTCTAGCGAGATATCAACGTGATCTGTGGTGTAGAACCAACCACGCCAGAACCAATCAAGGTCAACACCTGACGCTTCTTCCATAGTGCGGAAGAAATCAGCAGGAGTAGGGCGCTTGTATTTCCAACGCTGTGCATATTCTTTGAATGCAAAGTCGAATAGCTCACGGCCAAGGATCACTTCACGTAAAATGTTAAGTGCAGCAGCAGGCTTAGTATAAGCATTTGGCCCTAAACGTAATACGCTGTCTGACTGCGTCATAACCGGAACTTGGTTTTCTGACTTCATGTACTCAACGATGTCGCGAGGTTCAACACCCCAAGGAATAGTGTGGTCCCATTCGCGACCAGCAACACCATCTAAGAAGCTGTTAAGGCCTTCATCCATCCATGTCCATTGACGTTCATCAGAATTGACGATCATAGGGAAGTAAATGTGGCCAATTTCATGGATAACCACACCGATTAAGAAGCGTTTTTCTGCTTGTGAGTAGGTACGAGTTCCATCTTCTTGTAGGTCAGTACGAGGTCCGTTGAAGGTGATCATTGGGTATTCCATACCACCTACAGGGCCATTTACAGACTGAGCCACAGGATAAGGGTAGTCAAACGAGAAGCGTGAATACACTTCCATTGTATGAACTACTGACTCAGTAGAGTACTTCTTCCAAAGGTCACCACCTTCTTTAGGGTAAAAAGACATCGCCATTACTAACGGCTGATCTTTACCGCCTTGATGGTAGCCTTTTGCATCCCACATAAACTTACGTGAAGAAGCCCACGCAAAGTCACGTACATTTTCAGCTTTAAAGTGCCATGTTTTCGTTTTGTTTGTGCCTTCTTTTTCGTTTTCTAACGCTTCTTCTTCAGTCACGATGAAAACAGGGCGCTTAGCATCTTCCGCTTGTTCAAGACGCTTACGCTGTGTGCTAGTCAGAACGCTGCTTGGGTTATCAAGCTTACCCGTTGCCGATACGATATGGTCAGCAGGTACTGTAATTTCTACATCGTAATCACCAAACTCAAGTGTGAACTCACCGCTGCCTAAGAAAGCTTTGTTAGTCCACGCTTCATAATCAGTGTATGCAGCAAGCCGAGGGAACCACTGCGCTAATAAGAAGATATCGTTACCATCTTCTTCAAAGTGTTCATAACCTGAACGTGCACCAACGGCGTCTTCTTCAACAATGTTAAAGGCGAAGTCCATGCTGAACTCAACGTCTTTTCCTGGTTTAAGCGGCTCGTTTAAGTCGATACGCATTAAGGTATCTACTACAGTAACTTTAAGCTCTTTTCCGTCTTCGTCTTTAACATTGGCGATTTGATAACCCAGCTCGTTGTCGGCCATAAATTGCTGACGACGTAACTGACCTAAGCTCAATTTAGTTGATTTTGGCTGAGGATCACCTTGCAATGTTTTACCATTGAAAGTAGATGTCATTTCAGCAATTGAGTCAGATTTAAAGATATTTTGGTCTAGCTGTAACCAAAGATACTTTAAGGTGTGCGGCGAGTTATTTTTGTATTCGATAGTTTGGCTTGCTGTTAAGCGACGTTTCTTTTCATCTAGCTTTACATCGATGTCGTAGTTTACTTGCTGTTGCCAGTAATTTTCCGCAGGCTCACCGGCCGCACTACGGTATACGTTTGGAGTTGGAAGTGCTTCATCTAGCTGACGGAACTTGTCAACGAATGAGCCTTTAGTTTGCTCAACAGATGACGCCATAACAGCTGAAGATACTGCTAAAGGCAATACCAAAGCACTCAATTTGAGAACTGCTTTTTTCATTGTTTATCCTGTAATTAGTTTGCAACCGTAACATCGCAAACTAAAAACAAAGTTGCAACATTATCACGATAAATTGCGGTATTTTTCAGGTAGTATTCATCGGTTATTACTAATCAAGATTAATTGTTACTTTTTTTAATTAATATCTTGTAAAGGGGGTTTACAAAAACTGATTAATTTTAATTCAGCACTAATTCATTCCAAAGCATTACAGTTAAAGAGAAGGTAATCTACTTAAAT
The DNA here is from genome assembly GCF_017808125.1 of Pseudoalteromonas sp. PA2MD11. Classification (NCBI taxonomy): domain Bacteria; kingdom Pseudomonadati; phylum Pseudomonadota; class Gammaproteobacteria; order Alteromonadales; family Pseudoalteromonadaceae; genus Pseudoalteromonas; species Pseudoalteromonas sp. PA2MD11. Next base: position 147,990 of record NZ_JADKNF010000010.1, on the reverse strand, counting down.
TCTAGTTAATGATGAAAGGGTGATTAGATGAAGTTTTATATTGTAAAAAAAGACTCTCGTTTAGCAGCCATTCCTGCGCAAGAATCAATCTTAAACGAGTACCAAGAACGTGGTTTTAAGTTTGTTGAGGTCATCAATGCATGTGATGAATCAGACGCCCTATCACGAACAAAACCAGAGATTAAAAGAGCTAACAAATGGCTAATTTGGTCATCTTCATTGGTTATTTTGACCCTATCCATAATTATTTTTTGCAATTAAGTAATTTTTGTAGCATTTGCTATTGAAATTTACTGCCATTTATATTTAAAATCGCCCACTTTTTTGATTTTGGGGTCTACGAAGCATGCATTTTAACCCCCAAAATGTTTGGTAATCAGCATAGAATTCGGTGAGCGTATGGATTTCTATATCCTAAAAAAACAACAAGAACTAATTGCAATTCCAGCGGACGAACAAAATTGTAAACAGTACCTAGATTCAGGGTATTTTTATATCGACAAAGTAGCGGCATGTAATGAAACCAATGCCCTTAAGATTTTACAAGCTAAACAAACTAAAGCGCTTAAAGTACCTATGATCATGGCATTGTTAGCCTTGCCAATGGTGGTTTTTGCTTGGTATAGCTTAAGTTAACAAACCAGGCTGGGCATCTTGGCTCAGCTTAGGTATATTGACGCTCTTAATAAATAATAAGAGCGTTTAATGAAAGTCCTTCATACATCTGATTGGCATTTAGGCCAACAATTCTACGAGCATTCCCGATTCGATGAGCATCAAGCATTTCTAGCTTGGTTAACCGATACGCTTGTGTCAGAACAGATCGACTTACTACTGGTTGCGGGTGACATTTATCATACGGCAACACCTCCTGCCAGCGCAGAAAACCAACTCTACCAATTTATTAAAACCACTAAGCAACATTGCCCTGACTTACACATAGTGATTATTGCTGGTAACCATGATTCAGCAAATCGTATTATGGCGGCAAAACCTTTATTGGCTCAGTTTGATACCCATGTTGTTGGCCGCTTTGATAGCAATGCTCCTCATGAAGTAGTACTGCCAATCAGCACAAAAAATGGCGATGCGAATGTTGTTGCTATGCCGTTTTTACGAAGTAGTGATTTAAGCAGTTATAACCGTCAACAAGAGCAACCGCTAACATACAATCAAGGCGTTGCCCTTGCCTACAAAGATGCATTACAAACAGCAAGCGAATTACCAAGCGCGCCATTAATTGCTATGGGCCACCTGCATGCAAAAGGTGGAGACATCTCATCTGATTCTGAACGTAACTTAGTGATTGGTGGTGAAGATGCGATATCGGCAAGCATATTTACTGATCAACCTGATTATGTCGCGCTAGGGCATCTTCATAAAGCTCAAACCGTCGCGAAGAAAGAGACCATTCGCTACAGTGGCACGCCAATGCCGATGTCATTTTCTGAAAGACGCTATCAGCATCAAGTTGTGATAGTTGAGCTTAGTGACTCAGGTACTACTGTAAACCCCCTTTACATTCCTAGCTTTTGTAAAGTCATGTTGCTGCCAGAAAAAGACTGTGTGCCACTAAACGAACTCTGTGAGCTTATAAAACAGCTCGATTTAACAGATGAAGATTTAGCGCCATATCTGCGGGTTAAATTGAGTGCCCATGACACTGACACCACTTTTAGAGAACAAATAGAACAAGCCCTTGAAGGTAAGCAGGTTAAGTTTTGTGGTATTGAAAGGGTGCGTCAACAGAGCAGCCAGCAAGACGATGAACAAACCCTATTTGAAGATGTCTCGCAAATTGAAGCGCTAAACCCACATTCACTTTTAGAGCAAGCATTTGCAAACAATAAAGATATGGCAGGGCAGGCGGTGCCAAAAGAATTAGAAAGCTTACTAAGCCAAGTGATCGATGAATTGAATGCAGAGGACCTACTATGAAAATTTTAGCGATTCGTGTTCACCAACTAGCCTCTATCTTAGACGCCGAAGTCGACTTTAGCGCTTCGCCTTTAAAAGAAGCAGGGTTGTTTGCCATCACCGGTGATACCGGCGCCGGTAAAAGCACATTACTCGATGCCATTTGCTTAGCACTTTATAACAAAACAGCAAGGTTACGCGGCGATACAGGCAATAAAATTGACTTTAACGGCGACAATATCAAACTCAATGACTCGCGAAACTTATTACGCCGCGGGGCAGGGCTGGGCTATGCAGAAGTCGACTTTATTGGCCAAGATAAACAACAGTACCGAGCAAGGTTAAGCTTTAGCCGAGCGCGTAATAAAGCCGATGGCAAGTTACAACCTGCACAACATAGCCTGCACTCTTTACCTGATGAAACCCTAATCGCCGATCGAAGCGCGGCAGGTAAAGAAATCGAGCGTATTATTGGTTTGAGCTTTGAGCAATTCTCAAGAGCAGTACTTCTTGCGCAACATGAATTTGCGGCATTTTTAAAAGCAACCGGAGATGAGCGTGCGCAACTACTTGAATGCTTAACAGGCACCGATAAATTTAGCCGTATTGGTCAGCGAATTTTTGAACGCCATCGTGAGCAGCTGCAAGCATTAGAGCAGTTAAAGTTAAGTTTAAGTAACTATCAGGTTTTAAGCCCTGAACAGGTCGAAACGAAACAAGCAGAACAAAAAGCGCTTGAAGCTAAACTTGCTGAGTTGCAAAAGCAAATAAAACAATTTGAACAGTACCAAGGGTGGTACAAGCAAGCATCTCAGCAGCAACAACAGCTAAACCAGGCAGAGCAAGCAAAGCAAGAATTACAGCAACAAATGCACGCGCTTGCTGAAAAAGCCACTGAAGCGAAACAAGCCCAGCAATGCCTAGAAATAAAAGATAACCGCGAGCGCGTTACTTCGATTGCTGCTCAACATGGGCAACTTATTAAAAACCGTGAGCAGCTTTTAAATGTTGATCATAAAACACTGATCAAAGACGCTGAGCAAACGCTTGAGAAGCAAACCGCGCAACTAAACCAAGCAAAGCAAGCACAAAAAGACGCGCAGCCTATTATTAGCCAGGCCCGAGAGTTAGATAAGCAACTTGCTGTATTAAACCAGCAAACAGCCGCGCAAAAAGTACAAGCAGAGAAAGCTAAACACCATCATCAAGAGCTGACTAATACACTAAATAGCCATAAAGCAGAGCAGCAAAAACAGCTCGATCAACAAGCGCAAATAAATAGCTATTTAGAAATACATGCACAATGGCAACCATTAGCAAAAGACTGGTCATTCTTTAAAAGTGAGTTAAGCCGCTTTAGCCTGCAACAGCACACAATTAGCCAATCACAGCAAAACGTAAAAGCTCTTCAACCTAAAATTGATGAGCAGCAAACAGCTGCGCAGCAGTGTAAAACTCAATACCAAGCCCTTGAGCAAGAAATTAAGCGCCTAAATGAGCAAGATACCGCCTTTAAATCGAGTTTAAATACTCAATCAATGGCCGATATCGACGCTAGGCTTGATGCGATTAAGCACCTGATTGAAAAGCGCCAAGTATGGCAAACTAATCAGCAGCAGTTAAAAAATTGGCAAACCCAGCTAAACACATTAAGCCAAACTGAGCAGCAACTACAAACAGCATTAAAAGATGCGCAGCAAGGGGCAGAGCAAGCACAGCAGCAGGTTTCGTTTTGTGAGCAAAACTTACAGCAAGTGCAGTTAAGAGCCAGTGAAGGGGTCAGCCAGTTACGTGCCACCTTAAAAGCTGGGGAGCCGTGTGCAGTATGTGGCTCAAAAGAACACCCGTTTATGCATGAAGAAATGGTAAACGAGCAATTTAGTCAACTTATTAACGACTTTACCAACCAACTAACTAACGCCAAACAGCACTTAAAAGCTCAGCAAGCATTACAGCAAGCTAAAAGTAATGAGCTGGCGGCATGCAGCCAACAGATAAGCTCGTTAACTGGGCAAATCTCAGAACTGAGCGCTCAACAACAGAGCCTCAAAGAAACCATGGCGGCTAATCGTACTGAGCTAAATGATTTAACCGAAGATCAGTTAAACGAGCGTCAGCAACAGCTAAGCTTGCAAAAACAGCAGTACTACAAAACCCTTGAACAGCAACAGCAGCTGCAAAACACGCTTTCGGCTAAGCAAGCTGAGTATAATCAGCAAGGGCAAGCGCTACATAGCAAAGAGCAGCAGTTAAACGAATTACTGCAACAGCTGAATAATCAGCAAACTCGTTTAAACGAGCTCAATGATGAGCATCAGCAGCTTTATACGACACTGAATCAACAGTTCACTAGTGCACCTTGGTGGCAGGCACTCAATACACAAAGCATTTCTTTAGAGAACATTGCAGAGCACGTTGAGGCTTATCAAGCTTCGCTGCAAACGGCAGATGAGCTTAAAACTAGCTTAAAAGCCATTGAGCAGCACCTTGCACATGTAACTCCGCAGCTAAACGAAGCACATACCTCCTTAACTCAGTGCAACGAGCAACTAAGCCAAACTCAAACCGAACTCACGCAGATAAAATCAAAGCGCGAGGGCTTATTTAGTAACGCAGCGATATCGGTAGATGAGTTTATAGCAGAGCTTGAAAAGGCGATAGATTCAGCGCAGCAGGCACTGCAACTTGCCCAGAAAAACCATAGTAATGCGGTGAAGGCGCGTGACGAACAAGCCATTCAAATCGCCAATATTGACGAGCGTGAAAAAGAGCTCACCGCAGAGCAAGCGGCGCTTAATGAGCGATTTAGCCTTTGGTTTAATGATTTTAAAGCGCAGCACCCAAGTTTGGATGAGCAAGCAGTTAGTCAGCTATTAACGATAAGTCCCGCTGAAATTAAACAAACTCTGGCAGATTACCATACCGCCGAGAGCAGCTTAAAAGACGCTGAGGCGCTTTTAAAACAGCGACAACAGGCGCTGGCTCAGCACCAAAAAGAAAAGCCAGTTCTCGGTGAAGATGAGCTGCAATTACAGCTTAATCAAGCCACAGAGCAACAAGTACAAGCGAATAACGCATTATTGCAAGTTGCGACTGAGCTTAAAACCCATCAACAAAATAGCCAAGCACTTGAAGATAAACAAAAGCTATTAGTTGAGCAGCAAAAAAGCTATGAGCACTGGCATTTACTCAATAAGGTCTTAGGGGATGCCAGCGGCAAAACCATGCGTAATTTAGCGCAAACGCAAACCTTAAAAATACTGCTGCACTACACGAATAGTCACTTACAGACACTAAATAAACGCTACAAATTAACAGCCATAGGGCAAACGCTCGATATCGCAATTATCGATAAAGACATGGCCGATGAGCAACGCTCTGTTAATACATTATCGGGCGGCGAGTCATTTTTGGTGTCGTTAGCACTGGCCCTAGGGCTTGCCTCGTTGTCGTCGAATAAAGTGCAAATAAACTCTTTGTTTATCGATGAAGGGTTTGGTACGTTGGACAGTGAAACGTTAAGCATCGCGATGGATGCTCTTGATTCACTACAAGCACAAGGCCGCAAAGTAGGGGTTATTTCGCACGTATCAGAAATGACCGAACGCGTTGCCACGCAAGTGCATGTGGCGAAAAAACCAGGTGGTTATTCGACCATCTCAGTTATTTAAAGGATTAGCATGCCTACTTTTAACCACGAAGAAGCAAATCATTACGACGAACGCATTTTGCGCCTAGTTCCAGGTTATGAGCTATTACATCAAGCAACCGCAGCCCAATTAGCAACCACGCTGAGCGATGATGCGTGCATTTTAGTGGTTGGTGCCGGAACTGGTAAAGAAGTCATCGAATTAGCGTCGTTAAAACCAAGCTGGCAGTTTATTGCTCAAGATATTTCACAAGACATGCTCGATATTGCCGAGCAACAGTTTGGCCAGCATAACATCAGCAATCGCGTGACAGTACACTGCGGTGATATCAACGACATCGACACTCAATGTGACGCCGCACTGTGTTTACTAGTCATGCACTTTGTTGAAGATAACGGCGATAAAAAAGCGTTATTAAAAGCGATTCACAGCAAACTTAAAAAATCGAGCAACTTATATATTGCCGATTTAATGCGCCCAGAAACCGCTTTTGAGCGCGAATCTCAACTACAGCTGTGTACGCAGTTAGGTTTAACCGAAGTCGGCGTAGAACGCATGCGCCACAACCTAGAGCACGAGTTTTACCCATTAGACCGAATTCGTTTTGCAGAGTTAATGAATGAAACCCGCTTCAGCACCCCAAAACAGTATTTTAAAGTGCTTGGTTTTGCTGGGTATGTGGTTGGGAGTTAGCTACGTTCTAGAGCTGTCAACTCGTAGGTTGGGTAGAGCGCAGCGAAACCCAACAAACTTAGGTAAAGTTAGCAAGTTACAAGGGGAAAGAGTAAGGCGCTTTAAGCTGTAAGTCGTTGATGCCTACTCGCTGCTGAGATGGATTAGTTACCGTAGGCGTGAAATTTATTTCGCGCGATGGTTCTAATATTACTCTTTGAACTTGATAACTTTACTTAATAGTTGAGCTTAATCTTGCCTTGAATATCAGCTTTGTGCCTTGAGTCAACAAACTCACTCCTAGGGAAAAACGTTTTAGGTCGTCTGTATTAGGTGAATTTTCTATAAGGCAACGCCGTGCTAAACCACACAAAATGCTTAGCTAAAATCAGCGAAGAAGGAGCGCAAGCCAAGCGTTTTTCATCCTTTAGAGCTCGTTGGGTAAGCGAAGCGGTGTTTTGATGGCGCTTGTTAGGCTTGTGGCCGAAAATAAAATTCATAGTGAGTAATCTCTGATGGATCTTCATTGATAGTTTCAATAGCTTCCATAGACGTTATTTGTCTTTCCCTACTGAATGATGCGTTGAATTCCATATGTGGTTGTCTAGTACCATCTGGGAAAACTGTAAAGGCGTCATACCCCAAGAAGTAAAAACCTTTTTCGTATAACAACTCAATCACTCTTAAAGCCTGTTCACGAGCGATTAGTACACCTGATCCGATGATGATATAAGGTAAACCCCAATCTTCATATAACTCAGAACTTTTCATTTGATACCAACCCCCCAATAAGCGGCAAGTTACGAGCGTAAGCCAAGTTTAAGACCCCCGTTTAAACGGCTTGTTATATGGCTACTTACTCTTTCTCTTTATTAAATAAACGATATATCGATAACTGAAAAGCAGAGCAAATACTATTAAACCAAATTTAAATGGAAACCACTCCAAGCCTGTTTCTGCAAGACCGACTAAAATACATAGCCTATAAAGAGGCTCCCAAACGATACAAACTAGAGAATAAGCAAAAGCATCTGGCGCAAGTAAAATAACAAATTTGAGTTTCTCTTTTAGTAAATTAAACATCAACTCTCAATATACATACAGCCCTGTTACTTGCTTATTTTAGTTAACTAAAATAAGCAAGTAACGAGCAAAAGCAAACTATTATTAATCTCTCTTGAATAGCTTATAGCATGCAAATCACCTCAACAGTTCGAGTACTTCTTCACCGTTAAAGTCAACACTTAGTTGATTACAACCTTCAGATATTATTTGAACATCGACAAATGAATCTTGAGCTGCACTATACATTTTTGCATCCCAATTTGCTGAAGTTAAACCAGACTTAAGGCCTTTTAAAACTACTAACCCGACTGCTTTAGCATTGTTATCATGAGAATGAACAGAGATTTCGCCTTTGCTTAAGTCGACTAGCAATTTTGCTGGCTTAGTTGAATGTTTCCAAATACCAGAGATATCGCAGTCAGCTTGAACCTCTGTGGAATAAATTGAGGTTACTAAAAGAGAACTTAAAACTAAGAATCTGAGCATGAATATCCTTTGCATGTAATACCCGATTTGCGGGTGAAAATATGGGCTAAAATTAGTGACAAACGAGCGCAAGCCAAACGTTCGTACCTATTTCAAGCTTCTTGTTAGGCGCTACTTTGAAAACAGACCTTTTAATAACTTACCATCAGTTAGATCTATTGTGCATGTATAGCCTGCAAAATTATTTACGACAACCTGATTACCGTTTAGATCTATACTTGTAAAGTTAACATAAGCATCTGAACTCTGAGTTGTGGGGTTTTCTGCTACCCATAAAACAGAGCCATCTAGATTTATACATTGGAAATTTCGTGCTACGGAATTTTGGGAAAACTCCATGTAGTCGAAAATAACTAAAATACTCGGGTCTAATTCCTTGGCTTCCAAAATTGAGTATGGCAATTCAACAACATTTCCATTTATCTCGATTCTATTTCTATTAACCTGAATCATAGAGTATGTCTACTCCCCCATAAAAGGAGAAGGTGCTGCGCAATAATTGCGAGGCAGCGCCGTGTTTTTGTCCGAGTGGCCGAAGGTAACGAATTCATACGTTTGTTATAAGTTACTTAATCCTGATCAGATTTCCATCATCAAACCCGACAGTAACAACAGGAACATGATTAAGAATGTTATCAGCGTTGTCAGCAATAATTTCAGAAATAGACTTTGAAACTAAATCTAATAAAGTTTCCCAACCAAGTTCGCTTGTACCGGGTAGCTCAAGATACCTATATTCTGGTACATAATCTTCACTACATGCCCAATCATCATCTTCTGGATCGTATTCAAAAGAACCGATCAAATATGCTTGATAAACACTTCCAGCTTGAAACAATCCTATGTTTATTGCCTTAACCTCGGGACGATCACTTATCTGCTTAATCCATGCTTCAATTTCAGACTTCACTGCGATTCCTATGTGACTTTAATAGCGCGCGCGTCGCAAATCTTTCTTCCGATATCACGCTCACATATTTAATAAACTTATTTTTAACAAATAACGTAATGCATTGCTAACTATAAATTTTTTATCGGTACTAAAGATATTCAGAAAAACGGCTTAACGCTGATTTTGATCTTATTTGCAGGGTAGGTGGTTGGGAGTTAGCGAACCATGAACCATCGCGTGAAATAAATTTCACGCCTACGCGATGTGAAATCGCTACTACATCAAAGCTCGCTAACTTTACTCTTGAAACTCGCTAGCTTGTTGGGTTTCGCTCCGCTCTACCCAACCTACAATAGCCTAATATCCCGCGGCTTGGCCGTCTTTACGGGTTTCTGATGCGCCGTAATAAACGCCGGTTTTTGGGTCTTTCAATATTGCTTGATAACCACCGTATGGGCCAACCGCGTCTTGTAAGGTGTGGCCTTTTTTCATTAACTCACGGCGGGTTTCCATCGAAAAACCTGACTCTAAGCTAACAAAACCACCGTCTTCCATGATCTCGCCGGTTGGCTGCGATGAACCTGTGTGCAGAATACGTGGTGCATCACCGGCTTCTTGTAGGTTCATGCCAAAATCAATCATGTTGATAAGTATTTGAGCGTGCATTTGTGGCTGTGTGGCACCGCCCATTACGCCATAACTCATATATGGCTTGCCATCTTTGGTGACAAACGCAGGAATGATTGTATGAAATGGTCGTTTGCCTGGCTCATATTGATTCATGTGGCCTTTTTTAAGGGCAAACATTTCGCCACGGTTTTGCAATACAAAGCCTAATTTTGCAGGTGTCATACCTGAGCCCATGCCACGATAATTACTTTGAATAAGCGAAACCATGTTGCCGTCTTTGTCGGCGGTCGTCATATAAATGGTATCGCCTTCTACTGGGCCTGCGTGGTCACGTTTTGCAGCTTTGTTAGGGTCTATCAGTTTACGCCTTTCATCAGCATATTGCTGCGAAATAAGTGTTTGTACGGGAATAGTGTTAAACGCAGGATCGGCGTAGTACTTTGCACGATCTGCAAACGCGAGTTTTTTCGATTCAACAAAGGTGTGTACGTATTCTGGGCTATCAAAACCCATTGCTTTGATATCGTAACCTTCAAGAATATTCAGAATTTGCTGTGCGGCAATACCTTGGCCATTTGGTGGTAACTCCCAAAGCGTATACCCTCTATAATCGGCTCTCACAGGCTTAACCCATTCACTATGGTGGGCAGCTAAATCTTCATACGATAAATAGCCGCCGTTTTCTTTCATGTAGCGACCTATTTCTTTAGCAATATCGCCTTTGTAAAAAGCATCGCGGCCGCCTTTGGCAATTTTACGATAGGTGTTTGCAAGGGCAGGGTTCTTAAAGATCTCTCCTTTTTCTGGCATTGCCCCATCAGGCATATATACATCTTTAAAGCCTGGGTATTTACCACGCGCAGCCACACTTTTTTGCATGTAATAGGCAATCAGTTCAGACACAGGGAAGCCATTTTCAGCGTAGTCGATAGCAGGCTGCAGTAAGGCTTTCATTGGTGTTTTGCCAAACTTTTTATGTAACTCAAACCAACCATCTACAGCACCAGGTACCGAGACAGGCAATGGCCCATAAGCAGGAATGTAGTCACCTTGTGCTTTTAAAGTTTCAAAAGACAAGCTTTGTGGTGAACGACCAGAGGCATTTAAACCGTAAAGTTGCTTGCTTTTGTTATCCCAAATAATGGCAAATAAATCGCCACCAATTCCACATCCTGTTGGTTCAACTAGGCCTAGCACTGCATTTGCCGCAATAGCCGCATCAATAGCATTACCGCCGTCTTTTAAAACTTGTAAGCCTACTTGCGTAGCTAACGGCTGTGATGTAGCAACCATCCCTGATTGTGCGATGACTTCAGAACGACTAGCAAAGTTATGGCCTGTGATACGATCGTAAGCTTGAGCAGCACCTACTGTGCCTAAGCATACTGCTAGCACTAAGCTTTTGAAGAGTGGAGTTGGTTTCATAATTTTTTGCCCTTTTTATTTGTCACTATAAAAAGCAATTTAAGATCAGGCAATGGCTTTGCGTTCGAGCGCGAAAAATCGCGATTGACTTCAAAAATAAGAAAAATAGCGGCTAAATTACCTAAAACCACTCCAATTTAATAAATGGCAGAGCCATTTAAGCACTGCTCTGATACTTTGGATGCTTCGCCGTGAGAGTGCCTATCCTCTTCGACAAACTGATCAACAAAAGGGTCAATCAGGTTTTCTTGCTTCATGGTATCGAGGGCGTGTTGCAGCTTAGTAACTACCTCCGGCGATGTGTTTTTGTTAAGTGCTAAATAATTACCCACTAAAGCAGGGTGCTTTAACTCAAATACCGGTGTGACTTGGTCTGGGCTCATACCTACATTCATCAACTGTGATGAAAGAGTGAGAGAGGAGCCAATCAGTAAATCATGCTTACCTTGCTTAAACATTTTTAGCTCTTCAAACTTTTTTGAGTAAGTTAAAAATTGCTGGCCTTCAGCAAGGTTAAAATCAGCAAGAACTGTTTGATAAACATCACCACGAGATACGCCAATGGTGTAGTTTTGCAACGACTGTGTACTCGTTACTTTAATGTCGTTTCGATCATTTAAGCGATAGAAACATGAATGCCCAGATACCAAAGGGCCAACCCAGTAAAATTGAGTTTCTCGCTTTGCGGTACGTGAAGTAGAATAAATTCCTGCATTCGGTTGGGCAAGGGTTAGTGACATTGCGCGCTTCCAAGGCAATACACTAAACGTACAGCTCAACTTGGCTCTTTCGCACAAAGATTCCATGATTTTGGTGTTAATACCAGTGAGCTGATTGTGCTCCACAAAATTATAGGGTGGGAACACTTCAGTATATAAAGTCAATTGTTCAGCACTCGCCATAACAGAGCTAGCTGTAAACAAACTCACTATTGGTAAATGCTTAAACATCGGTTTAGCTCCATTTTTCACACTTTAACAATTCGATCAGAGTTTTCATCTAAACTCCTATTAAGCTCTACAGTATTTAAAGCTTAGTTTGCTAACTCAATAACGCAATAAACCAGAAACTAAGAAAAAATATCTGCAACTAGCTGGCTAAGTCGTGCAATTTTAATATTACTTAACTGGCGATAGTCAAAATACGGACAAACAATCACTTTATCTGATTTACTAATAGCAAATTCATCATCAAGCCAAGTTAATTGGCAATGCAAAAGTCCGTCATTTATAAGCTGCTTAGCATGGGTTCGCCCTGCAATTATATGCAATTGCTCTGGTTTGCCTAATATCGGCGGACTAAACAGTAATGTAGTTTGGCTGTGTGCTTGCAGCAGTTGTTCATCGCGATAGCTCTGCCAATCAGATGCCTTTTTAGCGAAATTATAATTCTCACTTGGTAGTGCAAACAGCACTTTGCCATACACGTTAAAAACTTTGCGCCAACCATTTCCACATGCTTGGTTTATTTCGTTTATTTGGCCGGGTTGCATTGCATGCAAATGATCAAGCTGTTGCCAAGCAGGCATCGGCGGGCGCTTTTCTATATAAACAGCGACTTTAAACGCATCATCACCAAAACCTTGCAGTGGCGCACTATTAACGACACTCATAACTGTTTAGCTAGGATTCGATCAAGATTATTTGCAAAGTTTTGGCGGTCTGCTTGGCTTAACGGCGGTGGGCCACCGGCCATTTCAACGCCACTTGAGCGCATTGTTTCCATAAAATCACGAACGTTTAAACGTGAGCGAATATTTTCGGTCGTATATAATTCACCGCGCGGATTAAGCGCTTGTGCGCCTTTTTCGATGACTTCTGCAGCCAAAGGAATATCACCAGTGATCACCAAATCATTCGGCTCAATACGTTTAACGATTTCGTTGTCGGCAATATCAAAACCCGAAGATACCTGCAAACGGCTAATAAACTTTGAGGGTGGTACTCGCATCGCATGGTTCGCCACTAATGTGGTAAAGGTTTGTGTGCGCTCTGCGGCACGAAACAATATTTCTTTAATAACGACGGGGCAGGCGTCTGCATCAACCCAAATCTTCATGCTGTTCTCAATCTTTAATTTTAGACATTAATAGTTTACCGTAATTGAACTAAATTAGTGCTATTAACGTATTAATTTGTTTAATTTTTAAAGGGAGTAAAAACGTGCAAACATCATTAAAATTAATCGGGGTTTTATGTATCACAGTCATTTTATCTGCGTGTACAGGCGTGCCAGACAACATCAAACCCGTCGATAATTTTGAGTTAAACAGATACACAGGAACATGGTACGAAATTGCACGTTTAGATCATTCATTTGAACGCGGCCTTGAGGGCATTACCGCCGAATACTCAATTAACCCAGATGGCAGTGTGAAGGTTATCAACAAGGGTTACAGCGCCGAAGATAAAGAATGGCAGCAAGCTGAAGGTAAAGCGAAGTTTGCAGAGCAACAAAACATAGGCCACTTAGAAGTCTCATTCTTTGGACCATTTTACAGCTCTTACGTGGTGTTTGAATTAGATAAGCAAAATTATCAATACGCTTATATCACAGGTTATAACAAAGAGTATTTATGGTTTTTGTCGCGCACACCGACCGTGACAAAACAGCAAATGCAGGACTTTATAAACACTGCAAAAGAATATGGCTTTAAAACAGATGAACTTATCTATGTTGACCATAATAGCTTGTAAAGGGGCTTTACAACTGTCTTTAAACTATCACGAATGTGCAACACAACTGTAATGGATGCTAGGCAAACTTAGCGTCGTTAAATTGAAGCAACATGTGATCCCCCAATTTAATCCCCTGCTAGGGTAGGCATTGCCTACCCATTTTTTTAAACAAATTTGATCAATTAAGCATTATTGCAAATTGCTATCAGATCAGTTTTTTACTAACTAAACTACAAAATCATCACCGAAAAGCCACTCAACAGTAAAATAGACATAGTATATACACTGACATGCTTTACCCATGAAACAGTAAAACTGTATAAAATCATGAGCATAAGCACACTTAAAGCCATATAGCCGCAAAACAGCAATGCGCCGTACCCAGCATCAGACAGCACACAAAGTACCAAACTTAGTAAAATACTGATCCAGCCACTGGCTAAAAAGCTATTTCGTTGTTTTTCGGTTAATTTCTTTTTAAATACATCACGAAAATGATTGAATTTTGCCAGCGCAAAACAATTAAACCCTAAAAAGCAGAGACTAAATTGCAGTAACTCCATCATCCTTGTTGCTCCTTTAACACCCTATTTTTACTTGGTTTTGCCTTATTAATAACAGCTTTGTGACTAGCTTTTTTTTTGCTTTGTAATAAAAACAACACGCCAGCACAAATAAACGCACTATCAACACCGAATAAGGCCCATTGATTAGTTAGTAAATACGTGATCCAATTACCATCTGTTGTCAGTGCATTTACCACGGGCACGAGAAAGCAAGCTATTGCATTGAGCCATGCATTATAGCGCCAGTGGCGTTTTTCTATACTGCTCACAGCCGAAAGCGCCACCGCAAGCCAAGTTAAGAAAAAAACGAGTATTTCTTTATCGGCACGCCCAGCTAACTCTAAAGGCAATAAACGATTAGCAATGAAGAACGCTGAAGTTGCTAGCGGCAAGCCCATTAAAGTTATTAAATTAAGACTTTCAACAAGCTTTAAACCAAAGCTTGGTTTTTGCTCTGCTTTGAGCCTCTCGCGTAAGCGTTTTGCCCACATAATGCAGCCTGTAGCGATCATGGCACAGCCAGCTACGCCACAGAAAAAATACAACCAACGCAGCAACGGCTCGGCTAAACGACCGCTATGCAATGCCGTCATTGAGTCATAAAACTGCGCCGAAGCGCTCCAATCTTCGCCAGAACTCGCTTCAAGCTCGCCCGTTACACCATTGAATAAGTAGCGTGGTCCGTTATCTACAACCTCTTTGCCGGTTGCCAAATAAACCACGATTTGTGAGGTCGCTGTATTGGCATTTCTAACAAACACGTAGCTAATGTCGGCATTCGGTGACTTAGTATAAATCTGATCTAACACATCTTTGATTGCCACCATAGGGCGCTGCTCTTCACTGGGCTTTGCACGTTTATTAATAGGCAATGCCTCATCAAACATTTGCCTTAAGCCATTTTCATATACGGTTTCGGCAGGGTAGGGGAACAGCATAAATATAAGCGTGATAATCCCCGTGTAGGTAATCATAATATGAAATGGCAGTGCCAGCACCGACGAAACATTGTGTGCATCAAGCCAACTTCGGCTGCCTTTGTTTGCTCTAAAGCTAAACATATCTTTAAAAATACGTTTGTGGATCACGATGCCTGTTATAAGCGCTACCAACATAAATAATGAGGCTAAACAAACAATTATCCGTGCAGTAAATACATCTATGTAATGTAAATCAAAGTGTAAGCGATAGAAAAAGTTACCCCCCTTAGTTTCCCGAGGTTCGGGTAATGGCTCTAAGGTATTAGGGTCTAGGTGTGTATAGTTGAAAGGTGCTCGGCGCTGGCCTGGCTGTTTAGGCTCAGCAAACCCATAGCTTAAAACAGGGTTACGTGGCTCAGGTAAGTTTATCCGCCAAGATAATGAATTAGGTGCCTGTTGCTGTAATTGCGCAAACACATAATTAATTTGCTCGGCTTGAGACTGAACCCGTTGTGCTTGATGCTGCACATGGTGCGTTTCAGGCTTGGCCCAAATTGTGATTTCATCTTTAAAAAAGCTGATGGTGCCAGCAAAAAAGATTAAGAACAGTAACCAGCATACCAGCAAGCCAACCCAGGTATGAAGCCAAGTCATTGAGCGGAAAAAGCTCTCTTTCATAACCAATCCTTAATCAATGAAAGGGCCAGCAATTGCCCACCAGTTGTTAGTAAAATAGTGATCCAAACAGTCTTTAAAGACTTAACTGCAAACACCCAAATAAACACACAACAGTAAAAAAATACCGATAGAGTCGTGGTTAACAGCACGCTGTCGAGTTTATTAAGTGGTAATAACACAGCTAGTAATGAAATAAGCACACTGGTAAAGGCGTAACCACCAATGATGGCTGCAACGAAACGCAAAAACACAGCAACACGATAAGATAGGCTCACAGAGCGCTTTTTAGCTGTATTTTTAGGGCGATTGGTAGTCACTGCATCTAATGATTGAGAATGCATGATAATCCCTTAAAAAATAACACGAGAAGAAAACCCCGTATTATATCGCCGACAAACAGAAAAGATAGTAGTTATCATTTGCATGCACGTATTAAATAGTGAAACTGAACCAACTAAGTCGATCTGTTAGTAAAATAATGATCTGCTAGCTTTGTTCTGTGCAATATCATATGGTGTTAAGTAAATAAAAGGGAGCTGCAATGAAAACAATAGGCTTAATCGGTGGCATGAGTTGGGAGTCTACACAAAGTTACTACCAGCTTTTAAATCAAGGCATTAAAAACAAACTTGGGGGGCTGCATAGTGCCAAGATAGCACTCGTTAGCCTCGATTTTGCCGAAATAGCTATGCTTCAACAGCAACAAGATTGGCCACAGATGGCCGAGATACTCATTAAGGCCGCTAAGCAAGTTGAAGCCGCGGGCGCGGATTATTTATTAATTTGTACCAACACGATGCATAAACTAGCTGAGCAAGTACAAGCTGCGGTTGCAATTCCTTTATTACACATTGCTGATGCAGTTGGTGAAAACCTGATCCAACATAACTTTAAAAAAGTGGCTTTGTTGGGTACCCAGTTCACTATGGAACAAGACTCTTACAAGCAGCGTTTAGCAGATAAATTCGCCATAGACGTGTTAATCCCTGATGCACAGGGGCGTGAAACAGTGCATCGTGTGATTTATGATGAACTATGTAAAGGCATCATCAGCCCACAATCTAAAGCCGAGTATTTAACCATTATTGATAATCTAACTCAGCAAGGTGCTGAAGCCATTATTCTTGGTTGCACCGAAATAGCCTTATTAGTTCAACAAGCAGATACATCGATTCCATTACTTGATAGTACAGCACTTCATTGCGCGATGGCGCTTGAGAATAGTTTAAATTAGGAGCTCACCATGTCGAACCACCATAGCCTAAATTATGTTGAATTTGCTGCTAAAGATTTAGCCGCAACAAAGGCATTTTTTCATCAGGTTTTTAAATGGCAATTTACCGACTATGGCCCTGAATACACGGCCTTTAGCGCTGAATCTGCGGGGCTTGATGGCGGGTTTTATCAAGCCCCATTAGCTAGCTTAACCAATAATGGCGGCGCGCTACTGGTGCTTTATTCAAATAATATTAAAGAGACGCAAGCGCAGGTAGAAAAACATGGTGGAACAATTATTAAGCCCTTGTTTGATTTTCCTGGAGGCTGTCGGTTTCACTTCACAGAGCCAAGTGGTAACGAGTTAGCAGTTTGGTCAAAACAAGCATAGATCATATTTTTACTAACTCATGAGTACTCAATCATTATTAAAACAAGTTAGTAAATGCGTGATCTGCGAACCTCATTTACCACTCGGAGCGCGGCCCGTTATTCAGTTTAATCCACAGGCTCGCATTTTAATTGCTGGTCAAGCACCGGGAATTAAAGTGCATGAAAGTGGCAAACCTTTTAATGATGCAAGCGGGCAAAGGCTTCGCTCTTGGCTTGGTGTTACGAGTGATGAGTTTTACGATGACCACAATTTTGCTATCTTGCCGATGGGCTTTTGTTACCCGGGCAAAGGTAAGTCAGGTGATTTACCGCCAAGAAAAGAGTGCGCGATTGCATGGCGTGAAAAGCTCTTAGCGCAACTAAATAATATTGAGCTCACCATTATCTTAGGTAAATACGCGCAGGCATATCATTTACCCCACACTAAGCAGCTACCCTTAACTGAGTTAGTAAAATCGTGGCGTGAATATTGGCCAAATTACTTGCCACTTCCTCACCCAAGCCCTCGCAATAATATCTGGCTAAAGAAAAATCCGTGGTTTGAGCAACAAGTATTGCCTGAGCTTAGTAGTAAAATACGTGCAATTTTAGCAAGGTAAAAAATGGAAAATAACTTTTTTGCTGAAAACGGCTACTACCATGTAAAGGGCCTTTACACAGAAAGTGAGCTTAGCAAGGTAAGGCCAATTCTCGATAAATTTCATCAACACTGGTTGCAAGAAAACCAATCTTTTTATCAATCTAGAGGTATTAATAGCTCAGGTTTGACTGGCGCTGCATGTTTAAGTGCTGAGGAAAAGTTTACTCTATTTAAGTTTATCTGTGCCGATACCCTATTAGATCGGGTTAAGGGACTTGTTGCTGATCCTCAGTTTATGAATACTCAACTATTCTTTAACCCTTACAACCCTAAACAAGCAAATTATTGGCATCGAGATATGCAGTATCACTTAGAGCTTGATGCGCAAAAAGTAGCTCTTAACGGCCCTGAAGTATTACATTGCCGCGTTGCTTTTGAAGATGAACCGGGAATAGAACTTATACCGGGTAGTCATAAAAACTGGGATTCAGATGAAGAGTTAACAGTTAGATTAGAACAGCAGGGCGCTCGAAATAGTGACTCACTCGTTCGTGGTAAAAGTGTGGCACTCAAAAAAGGTGACTTACTGATATTTTCGGCAAACATGATCCATCGGGGCTTGTACGGCATGAATCGTTTCGCCCTTGATATTTTATACTTTGAACGTCATCCAAGCCTTAGCGAGTTTGTACAAACTGGATTTTTACCAACTGCAGAACAAAAGCTGCATCTAAAAAACGCTGTGGTATTCGAGTAAGCGTAAAAAAGCGGCTACCTAGCCGCTTTCTTTTCGTTTTGCAGTTACTGCAACATTGCGAACAATTCTTTTAACTGCGGCATATACTGCTTAACTAAGTTAACGTTACTTTCGCTAACATCTGCTGTTGCAGTACTTGCTTTAATACCTTCTAAAGCACCAGCCATTGAGCGAGTACCCGCATCAGATGATGATGCTGTAAGGCTTTGTAAACCACTCATTGCTTGGTTTACACGCTGCTTGTTCTCTTCAGACATACCCGCTTTAAGGTTTTCTAAATACGCCATTGATACCTCTGTACCAACAGTAACTAACTGCTCAGGTGTGAAACCATATTGTTTGGTAAGGGCTGCAAACTCAGTGTAAAGCTCATGCTTTTTGATGTGACCTAATGCTGACATCACTGACGAACTATCAACACCATCAGAACTACCTAGCATACTACCTAGATTCAAACTATCCAGCTCAGGTTGGTTTTGCGACCAATTAACCACAGCGGGTAAGGCCTTTATATAGCGCTGTAGTTGGTTTTCAGTTATATCTTCTGCAAAGCTAGAAAAACTCATCGCAAGTAGACTCATAGAAATAAGTAGTGCTTTCATCGTGATCTCCTTTCTTTCAAAATGGTTAGTAACCGGCGCAAATAGTCGAGCTATTATGTTTGACCAATTACAAATGTTACAATACCTTTTTTACCACAGCTAAATGAACCTGATGTTAATTATTTCTAATACCGTTACAATTGATGAATGGGAACTCGACTTTAGTGCGATCCGCTCACAAGGCGCGGGCGGGCAGAATGTCAACAAAGTGGCCACAGCTATTCACCTTCGCTTTGATATTAAACGCTCAAAGTTACCTGACTTTTACAAGCAACGTTTACTTAATTTGAATGATTCTCGAATTACCAAAGAGGGCGTTATTGTTATTAAGTCGCAAAGTCATCGCACGCAAGAGATGAACAAAGAGGATGCGCTTAATCGTTTGAAAGAATTAACTCTTAATGCCACTCAAGTACAAAAGGCGCGAAGAGCGACAAAACCAAGCAAAAGCTCTCAGAGAAAACGCATGGACTCTAAAACGAAAAGAGGACAAACAAAAGCATTAAGAAAAAATGTAAAATTCTAACTTTAACATCAGAAGATCGTGTCAAAAATAAGCAGAACTGTAAAGAAGTGTAACTTGTTAACAAAGTTAATTGATGGTTAATCCTGCCGCGTCTATAATAGTCATACAATCTCACCATTAATGAAGGAGCCGCGTATGGGCCAGAAATCACGCATTGTTGCTGCAGCAATGATAACGCTGTCAGCTTTGCCTATGTCGAGTTTTGCTGTAGATTCATGGCAAGCCGGTAACGCGTATCCGCAAGGTAGTGAAACCTGTTACAACGAAATTCTTTATAAAGCCAGATGGTGGGCAACTCCAGGTGAAGAACCAGGTAGTTCACAATGGGGCGCTTGGGTTGCAGATGTCGCCTCAAAAACCTGCGTACAGAGTGTCGTAAAAAAACAAGATGATTTATTAAAGTCTTTACCGACCATTTTCGAATCAAATAACAATAAAAAAGGGAGTTCTGATTAACTCCCTTTTTAATCTTTACTCAAACGTGTGATGCCTTGTCATTTCAAAGCGATTTAAGATGTGATGCATTATATACACCGCACACAAGCTCAATAGTATTGCCACAGATACCGACGAAAAACGATACAGCGCACTGTAAACCAGATCTTGCCCCGGCCCTAATGACTGGCCAAACAAAATACCAAATGTGGTAATAATACCAAAACCAACACCCGGAATACCGCCACCAATTATGTGATAACGACTAAAGATAAAGGTCAAAATCCACAGAATTAACGCAGGAAATATTAAAATATCGGTATGGTTATACAAAAATAACTGTGCCACTAACGCTAAGTTACAACCAATTAAGGTGCCTATAGCACGTTGCCATGCCGCCATACCTGCCGCTTTCCAGCACAACGAAAACAATATCAGTACCGAGGCCGCTTGAGCAGAGATTGAATCTTGTAAATCAAAGACCTGAAAAACAACGAATGACAAGGTAGCTACAGTTGAGCAAAGTAATACTTCATGACGCACACTTTCTTTTGCTTTTTCTGGCATTACCCGACCTTGGCGTGGTGCTACATCAGGAAATAAACCATGCATTAGCATCGAGAACACCACTGTGACCACAACGGCAACAGCGTTACTAATGATCAACGGATAAATACTCACTCCACCGCCGGTGTAGGTCGAAAAGTGCAATTGAATAGACAAACTCACCACCGTTGTGGCGCCAAATAAAAAATTAGCGCCACGGCTCATTTGAAAAAACAAAAAAGCAAATGCGATAAAGCACATCATTGTCATAACAACAGGCAGGTGTGAAAACAAACCTTGTACAACCAATACGAAAAGCGCACTGAACACCGCGCCTGCATAAAACTGACGAATAATATGCATGTTAAGCACAGGCACTAAACCGAGCAATAGCATAGGGTAAACAGTAAAAAAGATGCCATTAGGCCAGTTCATCAATTTTGCCAGTGTAAACCCTAATGCTGAGCCCGTAGCAATGCGTAGCGCTTGGCGTAAGCCGTTACCATCGAGTTGCAATACTGACATAACTCACCCAGCCTTAGTAAATGAAGTGCAGAACACTAATGAAGCGAATTTGCATACTTGCAAACCAGCTACCGATGCTAGAGTCAGGCAGAAGTTGTACAGTTGCACGCGCACCACTTGGAAATTTAGCCAGCATCTGGTGCTCATCTAGTTGAATATGTATACGTTGACGCTGTGCATCTCGTACCCAACGGTTGCTGCTTTCAGTCGCACTGAGTAAACCGTTCGCGTTAAGCTGACCATCACTCACACCGGCTTCAAAACTCATAATTTTTCCTGTAAACACTTTGCCCGGTAGCGCATCAAAGCTGACTTTTGCAGTACTACCAATTTGCACGTGAACTAACGACTTTTCACGAAAATCAGCAACCAAATCAGCCTTATTAGCAACAATCGCCATTAGCGGTTGGCCTTTATTAGCATAGGTACCTGGTGTTACTTGTAAGTTTGCAGTTTTACCGTCGGTATCAGCTGTCACTGTGGTGTACGACAGGTTTAGCTTCGCTTGTTCAAGCTGGTTTTGAGCATGACGAAGCGCTAAATTGTCATCCCCCATTTTACCGCGCGCTAATTTTGCCTCGCTAAGCTGAGCTTCAATTGCAGCCACATTGGCTTTGCTTGATTGATAGTTCGCATTAATTGTTTCGTACTCTTGCTCTGAAATAGAGCGCTTTTTCAATAACGACTCACCGCGTTCGAACAGTAATGTTTGTTCATGCAGTTTAGCTTGAGCAGCTGCAAGCTGTGCTTCTATTGCCTTCACACTGCTATCTAAACGTTGGTTTTGTAGTTTTGCATCATCATATGCAAGTTCAGCTTGTTGCACGGCAAGCTCAAAAGGCTCGTCATTAATCTTAAACAAGGCTTGCTGTTTTTCGACGGCTTGATTATTGGTGACAAGTACGTCAGTCACGCGACCACTTACCTGCGGGGTCACTTGCACCACTGGGTGATACACACGGGCCTGCGGTGTAACAGGCATATACAAATCGGCAATCACAAAATATAAAAATAAAACAATAAAACCCGCTAAAGAGATTTTTACGTAACGGGCAAATTTTTGATCTGGTGTCATAACGTTACTTATCTCCTGAATAATGACGGATACACTGACGGGCGTTTTGCTCCATCTGAATTAAACCATGCGCCATGGTATCGAGTTGCTCAGTGGTTAAGTCGGCATAAAGATGCTGTTTCACATCGGCAATAATCACCTGCAATGTGTCTAACAATTGTAGACCTTGCTCAGTGAAGTACAGACGTTTACTGCGTTTATCTTCAGCGTCAGCTTTGCGAGCAATAATCTCTTGTTGCTCAAGCTGCTTAATCGTGCGAGTGAGTGAAGGCATTTCAATGCCTAAGCTATTTGCTAACTCTTGTTGCGTACAACCTTGGTTTAGATGAAACAGGTGCATCATCGCAGTCCAGCGAGATTGGGTAAGACCCAAAGGCTCAACCGCCAAAGTGACAGCATCGCGACATAAACGATGCACACGGCCCATACTGCCGCATAATGTTAAATCAAGAGTTTCGTGAAAAGGGGGAGTGGAAGACATGATGCGCTCCATTTACTTAGCATGCTAAGTATTTTAATGTAGTTAGCATGCTAAGTAAATATTAGTGCAATTAATAAAATAGATAGCTTTGTTCGATAAAAGCGAACAACTGCAAAAGTTATCTGATAGATAACACTATTTAGCGATTAACTCTTTGATATGACTTTCATAGAGGTCTAATTTATCAGCAACAAATCCTGTGTGTTGGAACCGTACTATGCCTTCTTTATCGATTAAAAAGCTGCTCGGCATCCCTTTGAGTTGATATTGCGTGCCAATAACAGCGTCTGGGTCGTAAATAATTTTAAAGTTCACTGCAAACTCAGTTAAAAAAGCATCGGCATCACTACGCTCAACATCAATGTTTACTGCAATCACTTTAAGTCCTTGCTGTTGATACTTGCTCTGCATGGCTATAAACCAAGGAAACGACCGTCGACACGGGCTGCACCAAGACGCCCAGAAATCGAGTAACACGACTTGCCCTTTGTATTGATTCAGTAGTTTAGACAATTGCTGCTGACTGGCAGCTAAAGGAGGGCTCGAAAGACGCTCTGCCTTAGCAGCAGAGCTCGTAATTAAAAGAAATGCAATTAAGGCGTATTTGATCATTGATAATTTAATAAATTCGCTGGTGAATATTGGTCAGTGAGCACCTTGGTATCCGCTGGCCAATCTTGATTACCCTTAGTATAAAACAAATGCTCGCTAAGTAACTGCAAATCAACATCGTAAGGGGTTAACTTATTTGCGAGTTTGTTGACGCGCTCAATTAAAAGCTTCTGGCTAGGCATAGTCTCGAAGCCCGCTAAAATAATGCGATTAGAATTTTCATCGGTCACAACATTCACAAAGTCACCAAACACATCGAAGTAAGTTGCCGACTCATGCTGGTACAACTTGCTTGATGAAAAGGTATTTGCAGCGACAATTCCACCATCAGCTAAAACACTTTTTACTTCTGCAAAAAATTCCTTAGTGAGTAGATGTTCAGGGATATAGTCGCCATTAAAGGCATCAAGAATAATCCAATCGTACTTTTGTTTTTTAAGTGCGGCGCGCTTAATGAAAATACGCCCATCTTGCACTTTTGACGTCACGTTATCGGTTTCTATAAAGTTAAAATAATCGCGGGCAACTTTTATCACCGCAGGATCAATTTCGACATTTTCGATATGAGCGCTAGGGTAAAGCTCATGAATGGTATTAGAGAGTGAACCTCCCCCTAAACCTATGATCAGTACATTTTGAGGATCATTAATAAATAGTAAGCTTGCGAACGTCATTTTGGTGTAATTAAACACCAGCTTTTTAGGCTTACTCTCATACATACAGCTTTGCGTACTTTTACGGGTTTTTTCGTTGAATTTTAAACACAGTAAATCGCCAGTCTTCTCCACTAAAATATTGCGATAAAGCGAGCGCTCTTTATGGATTACTTCTGCCAAACTGCTAAAGGGCAGGGTCATGAGTAAACAAAGCATTAAGATTCTAAACATACAGCACGCTCCTTTGTTTTAATTTGACTAACAACAATTGCAAGCAAACCAAGCGCGCCTAAAACCGCTGCAAAGGTTTTAATGATGTCGTTAACATCAAACGCTAGCACCATATAAAAAGAGGTAATAATCGTGCCAAGGCCGCTTCCTAGGGTGCTCACAAAATACAAACCACCGGCAACCTGGCCACTTTTTTCATGATCGGTAACCAATAATCGCACTGAGTAAGGTGAGATCATGCCGAGTATTGTTGTAGGAATAAAAAACAACGCCGTTGATGCCAATAACGAGCCGTAGCGACTGTCTTCAATATGGGTGAAAATAAAGGTCATAATTGGCTCAGCAAACAATACAATTGGCACCACCATAATGCTTGCTACAAAGAAAATGAGTCCATATTTAGTTAACGAAGGATTGCGAGTAGAGAGCTTGCCGCCAAGTAAATAGCCGATAGATAAGCTCAACATAAAGACGGTGATAATACTGCCCCATATATGCACACTACTACCAAAATATGGCGCTAAAATTCGCCCGCCTAACAGCTCAATTCCCATAATACAAAAGCCACTACTAAAGGCTAAAAAGTAGATAAGCGCATTGATTTTATTCATTAAACACCCGCTGATTTTGTTGTTATTTTACCCATCTTAACCTGATGCAGATAAGGATGCCATGACTGTTTTTTAAGCTGTAAAGGCCGTTGACAAAATATAGTCTTTTTTAAAATAAATAATTAAAAAGGCTAGGTTAAAGTACACATGCTCTGGTATTTTACTGGGAACAAACTAACAAGGATAAATGCAATGGATCAGCAAGTAACGAAAATCAATATAGACAACCCTACGATCTTATTTGGCCTCAAAGTTCGCACCTGTAATATGAATGAAATGAGTGGTGAAGGTGCCAAAATCGCTGGCTTATGGCAGCAGTTTTATACAGACATAGCGCCCAAATTAACCCCATCGAGCCAAGTTTATGGCGTGTACACTCATTATGAATCTGATGTCACAGGGGAGTTTGATGTATATGCGTGTACTGATCTGCAAGTCACGTCATCAGAGATAGAACAAACGACACTCGCCACAGGTAACTACCTTCGCTTTAGCGGCAAAGGGGCAATGCCACAAACCGTTATCGATGTTTGGGGTCAAGTTTGGCAGTACTTTAGTAATGAACAGTGCCCGCACATTCGAGCATATAAAACTGACTATGAGTTTTATAAAAACAGTGACGAAGTTGAGGTATTCATTTCGGTTGAATAACGCCAAATCCTATTTTTAGTGGTAAAGCCCCATTACAAAATAAAGCCGCTTATTGCGGCTTTGTTGTTTGCTTAATTGGCGTATCTCAGCGCTAATTGTTCTGCTTTAGCATAAGCGTTAGTCAAAGAGCGTTGGTGTCTTTGGTCGTTAAATTCTTGATACTCACAGGCTATTTCATCAATATGCTGAACACCTAAATACTTACTCAAGGTTTTAATGTGCGGCACTAAGTGGCTCATACTCTCGCGTATACCACCGGCCTCAAAGCCAAACTCACCCGTTGAGGTTATAACCAGCAAACGTTTACCAGTTAACAAGGGTTGCAAAGGGAAATCTCCCCGCTGCAAGTCAAAATCAAACGTTTTATTGATCCTAACGATTTGATCAAACCATGCTTTTAATTGTGCAGGCATGCCATAGTTATACATAGGCGTTGATATCACGATGGTATCAGCCTTAACCAACTCATTTATCAATTCATCAGATTCGGCCAGTACTTCTTTTTGCTCTAGCGTTAACTTGTTGGCTGGCGTAAACACAGCACCAATCCAAGATTGATTAATAAATGAAGGTGGATTCATCCCAACATCACGATAAATATACTCAGCTACAGCATTGTATTGCTGTAAATGATTTACAAATTGTTTAGCAATATTTTTAGAGATTGAGTCGTGGTTAGGGTTTGCATTTTTAGCTGAACGCACACTGGCATCAATGTGTAGCAGAGTAGTCATAGTAAATACCTCATTAGTTAATGAGTTGGTATCATCAATAAATAAGGGATATTTAACAAACGAGTTATTATTCACTATAAGTAAGTTATACTCACCTATAAATTTAGGTGGGTTTAACTATGCACATATCATTACAAGCTTTAAAAGCCTTTGAGTCAGCTGCGAGACTAGGTAGCTTTAAAGCAGCCGCCACTGAGCTTGCGATTACACCTACAGCGGTATCGCACCACATTGCGAACCTAGAAAGCCGCTTAAATATTGACTTATTTCATCGCGAAGTGAGAAAGATTACCTTAACTCCATCAGGCGAGTACCTGAGCCAAAACACAACTAGCGGCTTTAAACTTATTTTTACGGCAATTGAACAATTGAGCCAAGCAAATAATCAAGTACGCATCACCACAACATCGTCTCTAGCAGCCCTAAGGTTAATACCCGCTTTAGATGAGCTAAATAGCGAAAAACCACATTTACAGCTCGATATATCAACCAGTGAAACTTTAGATAAGCAACTGCATACCTTGCCTGTTCGGCTAGGAAATAGTGAGGAAGTAAACAAAGAAGATATCATCAAATATGAGCGCTTTGATATGTTTGCGGCAAACGCGCAACAAAGTGCCCCTTGGCTTGATAAACAGGTTACTTTATACACCAGCCAATGGAAAAATAATGCCCTACCAGCCCCACCATTAACGCAGTGGCTAAAAGTAAATAACCTAAGTGATTCATGTTTCAAGGTAAAAACATTCGATCAAGAGCTGTTTGGTATAAATCAGGTGCTCGCCAATAAAGGTGTAGTGTTTTGCTCAAAAACCTTAGTACAACCTTACCTAGATGCAGGGTTACTAACATCATTTAATAACCAAGAAGTTGAATCAAAACTGTGTTACTACATTCCCGAAAAGTCTCGCTTCGAAACATCAGCACATAACGCTGTGATTGAATGGCTTGAGCGGTTACTAACTTAAAAATGTAAACGTAAACATCATTTAAATTATAAAGTTTTTAATGAACCATAAAAAGCAGCTAGAAACAGAGTTAGTTAATTGGTTTAACGCCTATTTGTAGCTTTGTTTTTCGTCATTACTGAGCCATATCAAAATGATTAAAAACGAATAAATGCACTCTTATTACTCTTTTTAAAGTTCATTCCCCCTAATAAGTGCTACGTTTAAATAGTAATAAATACATAACCCCTTTAACTCGCGTTTTAGTGCATAGTTGTATACTGCTTATTGAGCTAAAACCTATTTTCAAAATGGAACGATAAGAGCCATATTATGTATGAATCACTCTTAAAATGGGGCTTAGATAGCCTTGCTAAATTTGCTGGGGCAAAAGGGCAATATGAGTTAACCATACTGGTAGAAGCTATAAAAACAAAGAATACAATGATTATCGAACGATATAAGCAGTCGTGGGTATTAAATGAGAAGTTGTCTGATTTAATTATTGACGTGGAAGTTGATTTAGACTCCTTCGTCCAAAACTCAAAAGAAACTGACGGCTCTTGGAAGTCTGCTCGTCAGTTTCTTGGTTCACTGAAGTCTGAGTTTCACCCTAAATATTACCGTAAGTTATTAAAATTAAGAGCAGGGTTTGAAGGAACAAATGACATTCTTTCTGCTTATACGTTTATATTTCTAGATATTTTTAATCTTGAGTACTTAGTTGCTTACAGTAAAGATAAGCAAAAATATTCTAGAGGTGAAATATGTCGGTGTTATCGAAGACTATGGACAATGTATGGGGAAATCATTTCTTCGATTATCAGAATCAGCTCTGGAGATTTAAGATTTTGGGTAACTGATATTCCTTATATTCGACATGCTGATAATTGGGCTAAATTTGATCTTGAACAGTTCAAGCATATCTATCCTCGAGTCAGTTGGTGCAATAAACGATTTTATATTTCCTTAGAATCAAAAAAAGGGCTAGATAAATTTTGGTATGAACTTGCAGAACATCATAACAATAATAGAGAGTTAGCTAAGAAGAAACAGAATTCTGATTAAAATGCTTATTTTCTGTAACGGGGGTTTACAGTTTGCATAAAAAAACCGCAGCTTAACCTCTAAGCTGCGGTATTTTTTATAGAGCATATTTACTTGTTAAGTAAATGCTTTTCGAAGAAGTTAGCCATCATAGTGTGATAGTGCAGGGTAGTGCCTTTACCTTCTCGTAGGCTGTGAGAACGGTTCGGGTAAGAGAAAAACTCGAACTGTTTATTGTGCTTAACTAATTCGTTAATTAAGCGCTCTGAACCTTGGTAGTGTACGTTATCATCTCCGGTACCGTGGATCAGTAGCAACTTACCTTGTAGGTCTTTTGCAAAGGTGATCGGAGACGTGTTGTCGTAACTTTCAGGATCGGTATTTGGGTTACCCGCATAGCGCTCTTGGTAGATAGTATCGTACAAGCGAATATCTGGCACTGGGGCTGAGGCAATACCCACTTTATATTTATCACCATGGCGGAATAACAAATTAAGCGTTGAACTACCACCACCTGAGTGACCCCATACACCAACACGGTCGGTATCAATGACATCCCAACGTTTTGCCATTGCATCAAGGGCGTCAACTTGGTCACGTACGGTAATAGAGCCTATTTTTTTGTAGATAGACTTACGCCAATCTCTGCCTTTTGGTGCGCGCGTGCCGCGGTTATCAACTGAGGCAACAATAAAGCCTTGCTGAGTTAGATACGACTTGTATAAGTAACTGTTACCTTCCCAGCGATCTTGTACTGTTGAGCCCCACGGCTCACCGTAAACATAGAAAACGATTGGGTATTTTTTACTTTTATCCATATTCGCTGGGAACATGATGTAACCATCAAGCTCAACACCATCGCGCGCATTAACCGTAAAGAACTCGTGAGTCGGTAACTGCTCAGTCGCTAATTTCTCTTTTAATGCTTTGTTCTCAACTAAGGTTTTCACATTGCTGTGATCGCTTACTTTAATGATCTCTTTCATTGGTGGGGTGCCAAATTTAGAGAAGGTATGCATCGCCCAAGAGGTGTCTTTAGACATGTAATAGCTGTTTGAGCCATCGAATGACGCAGGCGTTACGCGCACCGGTTTAGTGCTACCATCAAGCGAGGTACGGAATAAATAACGCTGGCCTGGATCATCCGGTGATGCAGTAAAGTACATAACGTTTTTATCTTCGTTGAGCGCTAACATATCTATGATGTCGTACTCGCCCGGTGTTAAATCAACAACCGTTTCGCCATCGCGAGATACACGGTACAAATGACGCCAGCCATCACGCTCACTATGCCAAATAAAGAACTTACCGTCTTTTGACCAGTTTGCTTTATAAAACCACTCAATAAAGGCATCGTCTTTATCTTTAAGAATTTTAGTCAGCTGCTGTTTTTGCCAGTCGAATAACCAAACCTTGTTGTGGCTTTGCGGACGGTTAAGATCTTGTATCATCAAAGATTCACCTGTGCCTGCCCAGCTAATACGTGGAATATAACGATCGCGATTATCGCCACCTAGTTCAGCCCAACGGGTTTTCTTGTCATTAAGACTGACCACACCCACTTTAACCGCAGAGTTCATCTCGCCGGCTTTTGGATACGGGAATTCTTTAAGGGTAGGGTAGAGATCATCGGTGTTATTGATCATGGTGAAGTATTTAACGCCACTGGTATCAAGCTGCCAATAGGCAATTGATTTATTGTCTGGACTCCAGCGGAAACCATCACGAATAGTAAATTCTTCTTCGTATACCCAATCAAAATTACCATTAACAATGGTGTCGTTACCGTCAGTGGTTAAAGCAGTCACAGCCTTGCTGCCGACTTTTTCCATGTAGATGTTGTTATCACGCACATAAGCGACTTTTGAGCTATCTGGTGAAAACTTAGCAAACATCAGCTTTTTCGCTTCGATGTTTTCACCACCTAACTGATATAGCGAATCAGTTTCGAGGTTTAAAAGCCAAAAATCACCACGGCTACGTGAACGCCATACTTGCTCGCCATTGCTAAAAACCATCAGCCATTTACCATCTTTAGACCATTGGTAGCTTTCAACGGTGAGTGGCTCTTTATCACCTTTGGGAATTAATTTTTCGTAGCTAACAAGTACCTTACGACCCGTCCCATCGGCGTTATAAAACACAATATCATTGCCTTTTACGCCGTGCTCATCGTCTTCAGCTTTGTCGTCTTGGTTGTTTTTATCGCTTTCGCGCTCTTCAAGTACCGTATAACCAGTACCATCATCGAGCCACGTAAAATAGGTACTACGCTCAGCTTTAAAGTCTTTTTCTTTATAAATTTGTTCAAGCGAGAGCGGATTAGCCGTTGCGTTCACTGTTGCTGATTGGGTGCTCGCTTGCTCTGTCGTTGAGCATGCCTGCAAACCTAAACCCGCAACCACAGCAAACGCAAGGGTTGATGTTTTTATTAAGTTCATTTTGTTGTTCCTAGGTTTTAACTTACCTAGCGTACCAAAATAAGCTTATAAAATCTGAGCCTTTATCGTGTTATCTGGGGGGTTGAACTTAAACTTAATCGTCCCACAAGAACATACTGGCTTGCTTATTGGCAATACGTAGTTCGTAGATATCACTACAAGGGCTCATCGCCGCACCATAGCAAACATGTAACGGCAATAAGTGCTCTTCACGAGGATGGCTAAAACGCGCCGCAGGGGCCATTTGCCATTCTAATAACTTAGCTTGTCGCTGCTGTTCACTCAGCTCAGTATTGCCACAGACATCGACTAACAATTGCTCAAAAGCCATATTTTGCGCTTTAATTTCAGCGGTTTCAGGGGTGAAAAATGCGCGCATATTATGAAAAGTAAAGCCAGAACCAATGACCAATAAATTATCGTAATCAAGCTGTTGTAAAGCCACACCTATCGCTAGGTGTAAGCTTGGCTCAAGGCTTGGATGTAACGACAATTGCACACAAGGGATATCTGCTTCTGGATACATAATCTTCAAAGGCACATACATACCATGATCATAGCCACGAGATGGGTTTAATGTGCTATCGATATTAGCCTTTGCCAATGCTTGATGTACTTTTTCGGCAAGGGCTGGTTCACCTGGGCTTGGGTACTCAATACTGTAAGCAGGCTCAGGAAAACCATAGTAATCATAAATTAGCTCAGGAGCAGCGCTCGAAGTGATGCTAATTGGGTTCGCTTCCCAGTGTGCACTCACCATCAAAATAGCTGACGGCTTTTGAATTTTTGCAGCAATAGACTGCAAACAAGTAACCATATCAGCATGACTTGGATCGCCAAGTAAAGGCATAGGACCGCCGCCATGTGAAACAAAGAATACGCGTGGCTTTTGCATAAATGTACTCCTTAAATGCAGTAATCACTATAGTGCACGCACAGAGGTAGAATAACTAGCCACAAAAACGCACAACTAGGGTGTGAATTTACACATCACTAGTTTGTAAGTACTAACTTAAATGCCAAGCTACGTTCATGGCGGGGACTTGCCCTTTTAAGCCACCTTCGAGAGGTTCTTTGCACAGTAATGTTAGTTGATAAAAAGCATCGTAGTGCTGATGTAGTTCATCGGCGACCACACTAAATGGCGGACCCGAAAACTCACTTTGCTGATACTCAAAGACCACCACTAATTGTTTAGCTCTATTGGTTAATTCAAGTAAATGCTGGGTATAGCGAATGCGCATTGGCTTTGGCAGCGCAACTAAGGCAGCACGGTCATAAACCGCGTTGATAGTGCCAAGTTCATTCGCGGTAAGTGCAAAAATATCACCTACCCAAACGGTTAGATTTACGCCTTGGTAACGTAATAGTTCGCCGTGTTGGCTAATTTCGGGTTCTAGCTTTAACTCATCAAATAACTGCTTAATGGCTATCTCACTAAGTTCTGCCCCAACAACACGCATACCTTGCGCGAGCAAATAATGAATGTCGTGAGTTTT
Source organism: Pseudoalteromonas sp. PA2MD11 (assembly GCF_017808125.1). NCBI lineage: Bacteria > Pseudomonadati > Pseudomonadota > Gammaproteobacteria > Alteromonadales > Pseudoalteromonadaceae > Pseudoalteromonas > Pseudoalteromonas sp. PA2MD11. Next base: position 115,847 of record NZ_JADKNF010000010.1, on the reverse strand, counting down.
TCCGCAAAGTGGTACAAAAACAGTATCGCCTTGCTGTAAATTTAAGTTAGTAAAAAACTGATCTAGATAACGGTTAACGTCTCCTTCATGAAAACCAATTTCGTTATTTTCCCAACGTTGATGCCAATGCTTTGCGTCCATTACTTACTCCTAAATAAATTGAATGAATTGAGCTGATAAATATATTCCGACACCAAAAAGTAGGTGAGTTACAGTACTTTTTAAGCGGGCTTGAAGTGGGTTTGCTGTTTTCGTAGCCATTATCCCCATCCCTAAAGCGGGCTGCATAACAAAAAATGGCATAGATACGCTAGCTAATCCAAATATACATGCAGCGATTAAGGTGGGCTGTTCAAGCCAAGCAAGACCGACCAGTAAAATAAATAGAAACGAAAATAAAACACCAATAAAGTAGTGTAAACACCAGCCAAACACACACTCAAACTGCTTAACTGGACTAATTGCTATATTCAGGTGCTTAAACTTTCCATCTAATAAACCCAAGCCCCAACGGCCAACTAAACAAAAGTTTAATGACGGTATCTTAAACACTTTAGCCAGCAGAAAAGCATAAAGATCAATGAACAAAGTCGCCGCTATGCCTACAAAAGTTATCACATAAATATCATTAACACTCATAATTAGATGCTCTTAAATGATTTAATAAAAGACATGATATCTAATTGCAAAAATGCTAAAAATAGCAAGATAAACAAACTATGATTACATAAATGAGAACATGATTGACGATATTGCTCTATTCATACAGATTGTTAAACAAAGCGGCCTAAGTAATGCGGCTGAGAGCTTGTCGTTACCTACCGCGACAGTGTCGAGACGCTTACAACGACTTGAGCAACGCTTAGGTGAGCAGCTATTAAATCGCTCAGCAAGGCAATGCACATTAACGCAAGCAGGGGAGGTGTATTTTCAAAGTTATGTTGAATTAATTGAGCAATTTGAACAAACTCACCGCCAACTTAATGAGCAAAAAGCACAATTGTCAGGAAAGCTTAAAGTTTTAGCACCTCTGAATATTAGTCATGGTTTCTTAAAGCCGATGTGGCTCGCATTCACTAAACAGTACCCTGATATTCAACTTGAGCTACTGCTTAATAACCAACTTGAAGATCTCAGTAAAAGCCAAGCTGATATAGCAATAAGAGTAGGGCCGCAGGCTGATTCTATGCTCCATCAGAAAAAGTTAGGCAGTGTTGATACCTTATTTGTAAGCACTAAAGCATACCTTAATTCGGCATCTGCCATAGAAGAGCCTGCTGATTTAAAACAACATAGGTTAATTGGTACCACGTTGCGAAATAAGTGGCAGCTAACCAATACACAAACGAATGCAACTTATACTCACATGTGCCGATTTGCTAGTACTTTTAACGATACTGGATTTGTAAAATACTTAGTTTGTGATGAGCAAGGTATCGCTTTGTTACCTCGGTTTGAGGTTATAGATGAATTAAAATCTCAACAGTTAGTTCAAGTACTGCCACACTGGCGAGGGGAAAACCGCGACATTTATGCTATCTGGCCAAGCGCACGTTTACTGAGTAAAAAGGCTGTATGTTTAAAACAGTTTATAACCGATTACATTGCTGAGAAATTATAACGTCTGCCATTTATATTCCATCTGTTTAGCAGTTAGTAGTGCGTGTTCGTAACTAATAAACTCAGCGACTAATGCTAGGCTCATATCAATGCCTGCAGAAATCCCCCCAGAGCTGGTAAACTTACCGTCGGTGACCCAACGAGTATCTGCAATCACGGTAAGATCAGAAAACATAGCAGCCAGCTCAGGTTGATCTTGCCAATGAGTCGTGACATTTTTACCGTTTAAAAGCCCAGTTTTAGCAAGCAAAAACGCCCCCGTACAAACACTCGCAACACGCTTGGTGTTAGTGGCTGTGTGTTTTAACCAAGTAATAACCTCTGCTTTTTCGAGCTCTCGTGTATGGTCGCCACCAACCACAACAAGGAGATCAAGCAAAGGGCAATCAGCAAAGCTGTAATGGGGGTTTACACTATAACCACCACGGGCAAATACAGGCCTATCATTTTCGGCAATTAAACTCACTTGCCAGTCATTATTCGCTAGGCGCTTGGCAGTACTAAACACCTCAAACGGACCTGAGAAATCGAGCACTTCGGCATCATCATAGATGTAAATTCCAATATTCATACAATTGTTCCTATTACGTGGATTTATTTCTCAAGTAAAAAAACGTACTATGCCATTTTTGCAGTTCGTTAATGACATATTATTAAATTGCGCACTGTATACAAACAAAACTTCAAGGCATTGTTAATGCGTTTTTTATTATTATTGAGCGTGCTGCTGGTTGGTTGTAAAACAACACAGCAAAGCGTTGCTGAAATTAGTGAAGTATCGCCGGGCACTATTTATTTTCAGGGCGAAACATCAAAGCAAAATGTTGAAAAGTTTGAACAATTATTAGTAAATAGCGATCAGCAAATCAACACTTTAATTATTAATAGCGAAGGTGGTGATGTGATGGCAGGTCTCCATTTCGGAGGCTTAGTTCATGAATATCAACTCAATGTTGTGGTACGCGAGCTTTGTGCATCGTCTTGCGCTAATTATATCGTTACCGCAAGTCCACATGTCCTCGTTGAAGAGCAAGCCGTTGTAGGCTGGCATGGCGGCTCATTACAGCCACTATACGTGCCAATGGAGCAGCCGCCCGAGGTCGCTAGCTATATAGCAAAGTGGCAAACCGCAGAGCGACAATTTTTCGATATTATCAATGTTGAACAAGCGGTTACTATCATAGGGATGATGCCAGGTATTACCGAGAAACGTGATGCGGCTATTTATAGTTACGATACCCAAACCCTGAAACGTTTAGGGTTACATATTGAGTTTGCTGGTGCGCAAACAGGGAAGTCAGCAAGTGGCGAAAAAATCGCGCAGGTATTCAAACTTGAAGAGTCTGTACTTAACCACTTTTTAATGCTCAACGATATCGTTTCAGCCGAACTTATTAACTAATAAAAAGCCAACATGACGTTGGCTTTTTTGTATCGCATTTAATCTAACTCTAATTGGGCTTTTTCAACAGTTTCCGCGGGTAACTCTTTTTGAACAGAAACCCCCAATTCTTTGAACTCAGAGGCCTGTTTAATCAAGTTTCCTTTACCACGATACAGCTGAGAAAATGCTTTATCATAGCTTTCTTTGGCGCGGTCTAATTGCTTACCAACCCCTTCCATACTGGTTAGGAAACCATTCAGTTTGTTGTAAAAACGCTCTGCACGAGCGGCAAGCTCTTTTGAGTATTTAGTTTGCTCTTCAAAACGCCACAGTTGTTTTACGATATTCAAGCTAGTCAATAAGGTCGTTGGCGTAGCAACTAAAATGTTTTTTTCGATTGCTTGCTGATAAATATCACTTTGGTACTTAAGCGCTTCAACAAAAGCCGACTCTATTGGTACAAACATGATCACCACTTCTGGTGAGTTAATACCAGGTAGTCTGTCGTAGGCTTTGCTTGCTAACTCGTTTATACGTGATTGCACCGCCATAACATGCTCTTTTAGCGCTTGCTGCGCCTCAAGCTCTGTATCGGCATTGACATAGCGTGTATACGCGTTTAAAGAGGTTTTAGCATCGATAACTAAATGTCGTTGTTGAGGTAAATACACCACAACATCTGGGCGTAAACGGCCATCTTCGGTGTTAAACGATACTTCACGTTGATAATCTACCCCAGCACGCAGCCCAGCGCTGTCTAGTACATTTTCAAGCATTAACTCACCCCAATTACCTTGGGTTTTCTTTTGCCCTTGTAAAGCGGTGCTCAGCCTATCAGCTTGTTCGGTGATGGCTTGGCTTTTAGCTTGCAAATGCAATAACTCAGTTTTTAGTGCTGCACGCTGCTTTAGATCTTCGACGTGGATCAATTCCATCTTATCGCGAAAGCCTTTTAACTCACCCTGAACAGGTTTTAATAGTTGCTCAATACTTTCTTGATTTAAGGTTTTAAAACGTTGCGATTTTTCTTCAAGGATTTGATTAGCGAGATTTTCAAACTCTTTTTTGAGTTGCTCTTTGCTTTCTTTGATATGGCTAAGCTGCTCTTTAAAATGCAGTTCTTTTTGCTCAACTGTGCTTCGTAAGGTACTTAGATCAACATCGCGCTGATTAAGCGCAGCTTTTGTATCAGCAAGCTCAGCTTCGACCTTGCGCCAAAACTGACTGTATTGTTGTGCTTGTTTTTCTTGTTCTACAAAGCGGGTTTTAAAATGTTGAGACTCATCACGTTGTTCTGCGTAATCTTGCTGTAACTGCGAAAGTGTAAGCTGGCTTTGTTCAAGTTGCAGCTGCTTTTGTTCTAAATGATTTTGCAGGATTTGCTGGCTATTTTGCAGTTCGGTTAACTGATTTTTTAAGCGACTATTTTGTAGGGCAAAAATAACACCACTTGCAACAGCACCTACAGCAGCACCAAGCACACCACTTTGCCAATTAATCTGTGCAATCAGCTCTGTAATCATAACGAAAACTCAATAACTTAAAGACACATCATCATAACGAATTAGTGCTCAGCAGAGTAGGGGGTTTAGGCATAAAAAAAGCCAGCTCAAAGTGAGCTGGCTCTAACATTACTAAAATTTAGTAACCAAATGGGAAATCAACATAATGCTTATGTAAACTGCAATTTAACAACAAGCATAATAATAGACGCCCCAAAATTTGATTAGTTCAAAAAACTTTAAAAAAATTTAATTTTTTATCAGTGCAAGCATTTGCTCTTCATCAAACTTAGTGAAACTCATTGATTTTTCAGTAAATAATGCATCGACAAGAGCTTGCTTATGTTGCTGCATTTTAAATACTTTTTGTTCAATTGAGTTAGCCATAATCAATTTATAAACAAACACAGGGTTAGTTTGGCCAATGCGGTAGGCACGATCTGTCGCTTGTTTCTCTACAGCAGGGTTCCACCAAGGATCAAAATGAATCACAGTATCGGCTTGAGTTAGGTTTAATCCGGTGCCGCCGGCTTTAAGGCTGATTAAGAATACGGATGTATCACCTTGAGTAAACTCTTCAATTACACGGTCGCGGTGTCTTGTTTGCCCGGTAAGCATACTAAAACTGATGCCTAATTCATTTAATCGCTCTGCTATGACATCAAGTGCCATGGTGAATTGACTGAATATGATCACCTTACGACCTTCGCTAAGCATGATAGGCAAATGCTTAGATAACCATTCAAGTTTAGCGCTACCGGCCTGTGAACTAGGGTCGATCAATTTTGGATGACAGCAAATTTGTCTGAGCTTTAATAATGCATCTAAAAAGGCTAGCTTACTTTTTTGTACACCTTGCTGTGCAAATAGGTCGACTAATTTCTGCTCTAAAGATTCAGTTATACCGGTGTAAATTTCCTTTTGTTTGCTCTCAAATTCAAACTCTTTAACTAGCTCTGTCTTCTCTGGGAGCTCTTGCGTTACCTGTGCTTTAGTACGACGCAAGATAAATGGCATGATCAACGACTTAAGTTCTTCTGCTCGGGCAACGTCGTTATCACGCTCAATAGGCGTTTGAAAATAGCTCTTAAAGTGTGCTTGCGAACCAAGCAAAGAAGGCATTGCAAAGTCGAGCAAAGATTTAAGCTCAAATAAGTTATTTTCGATAGGCGTGCCACTTAAGCAAAGCTTAAAGTCAGCATTAAGGCGCTTAACCAAGCGTGAAACCTGTGCGGCATCGTTTTTGATATATTGCGCTTCATCAAGAATGATGTTTTCAAAATACAGCGGCGAATAAAAGGCAATGTCCCGCTTTAATAGTGGGTAAGTTGTTAAGATACAATCTGCTTGCGACAACTGTTGTAATTGGTCGCTGCGCGCAGCACCAAAGACAGTCGTAATTTTTAAGTTGCTCGCAAATTTATTAATTTCACTTTGCCAGTTACCAACCAAGCTGGTTGGGCAAACAATTAACGTGGGGCCTGCTTGTGGTGATTGCTTGGCATTAGCTAAAAAGGCAATAACTTGTAGGGTTTTACCTAGCCCCATGTCATCAGCCAAAATACCACCAAGCTGGTGACGTTTTAAAAAGTTAAGCCAATCAACACCGTGTTGTTGATACTCACGCAATTGCACACCCTGGTTTAAGCCTTGAATATCGGACTTTTTAATAAGCTGTTGTGAGCTATTTAATTCAGATAGGTAAGCATCTAGAGCATCGTCAACAATATTAACCTTAATTGCTTTTTGCTCGATAAGCTTAGGCAAAAACGACAAAGGCATTAAGATTTCGTCACGGGTTTTAATATGCTCAAAACGTTCACGATAATCATTAAGCTGCATCATCGCGGCCTTTTCAACCACCGCAAAGCGTTTTCCTACATTAAAGTAATAAAAGCGCTCACTTTGCCTATTAAGCGATTGATAAGTATTGTTATCAGTGACAAACAACTGTTGAGTTTTAACACCAGAGATCACGATTTTACTTACTATCTGATGACCTTTACCACGTTCAACTTGCAGTGAAAGTTGTTTTAGAACTTTGCCGACGTCTAACTCATCATTAATTTTCCAACCACGTTTTAATAAGTTTGGAATTATTTCGAACTTTAACCAGTGCTCATAAATAACTGATTGTTTATTAAAGACAAACTCTGACTGTAAAGCCCCTTTACATAACTCAAAGCCAAGGTTAGTTAACTCATTTACAACGGTGTTTTCTAATGACTGATTTAGTATATCCGCTGGGGCTTGGCTTAAGTCATACAAAGAGTTTTGATAATTAAACTGCAATGATAAACGAATTGTACCCTCGTCATTATTAATACTGATGACTGGGAATACAGTTCGAGCTAGGCTTTTTTTGCTTTCCTTAAATGCATGAGGGATCACACCTTCACCAAAATTATCATTGAGCTGTTGATAAACGCGGTCAAAGTTCTCGGTGTGAATAGCTGGCATATTAGCTAGTAACGCTATTTCATCGGCTGTTAACGGAGTACGAATTCGGCCCACTTTTAGTTTTTCAGGGTCAAGGTAAGTAGGGGGGGTTGTTTTTAACAATAACCAATTATCTTGACCAGCAAGCGTCATGCTCAATGATGTTAAGTCTTTGTTTTGTTTCCAATCAAACTCTAACGCTTGCATACTGTCAGCTTTAATTGCTTGGCGCGAACGGCCTAAAAACAAACGCTGGGTGGCAATTAATTGCTGTAGTGCTGCAAAGCCCCATTGACCTTTAAGCTCTAGTTTTCCAAGGGCATTTTGAGAACGGATCCAGCTATATAAACGAAAATCCGATTCTAATAAATCAGTGGGGGTTACAAAACTATTTAATTGCTGCTCGGTAAGGTTACGACCAAGCGTATAGTTATGCTCAGCGTCATAATTAGCTATTTTAGGAGTAAGGGTTACAACAGATTTCTCTACATCAAGAACAAATAATAAAACCTGTTTGGCATTGTCATTAGTAACTTGCTTAAGGGTTTTTAGCTCACTAAACCAATCGTTAATGATGTAGTCTTCACCGTAGTCACCTGAATGTTCAATTTTCAACTTTAGGAGCACAGCCGCAATATGACGGCATTTGGTTTTAGAGCCACAAGTACAATGCGAATCGACCGAAAAGCCACTTGGTAATTTACTGATCTCAATATGCTGAGTGAAGGTATTTCCTTCGTTACCAAACATAGATGCATCGATAACACTAAAATCACTGTTATGTTCTAACCAATTGATTTGGCCGTTCTGGTGATACTCTTTTGCTTTACTTAACACATGTGGCTTAAACAGCTGTTTGATAAAGCGCTCAGACAGAGGAAACTGAGTTTCTTGCTCTTGCTTGATTTCTTCAAAGATAGCTAATAAGTCATTTTTGGATAAGTTAGCAGACATAACGCTTTTGGCAGTAAAAACAAAAAATAATTCTGCCAGTATATGATCTATCGACCCAGAGCTAAAGCACTATTGGGCAATATTGGACTGGTTGGAGCTGATTAGTTAGTAAAAAAGTGCTTTAAAATAAAATCAAAGTTGAAAAGTGACATACTGAGCATTTAACAAACAACAATCGCACAAGATATAAACAGGTTAATAACAAGGAAGGGGCTTTACAGATCGATTTTTTACTAAGCAAACAAATTTACAGTGCAACAGAACTGTAAAGGGGCGATTAGTTGGTAAAAAACTGATCTGAGAGTGTAATAACGACCAAATTAGCCAACCAAAGATCACTATTTTACTAACGAAAGGGGAGGGGAGATCACGCTTTTACTAACTGTAAAAGCGTGAGAGATCATTATTTTACTAACTAGTTAAAGCTATTTAAAAGTTTAGTTAGCTGCTCTAAGCGTTTGTCTGTCATCACTTTATTATCGATTTTGACAGATAAATCACCGCTTTTAATATTACGCTGTACGCTAACAAACTCACTATCAATAAGGGCTTCACGACGGCTTGGCGCTGCTGGCTCAGCAGTTAATAGCTTGGTAATTGCAAGAGCACGTTTATCATCGCTGCTGATTTGCGCTATTTCGCTATTACTACTTACGTCATTTACAAGCTTGGTAAACAGCTGCTCATCACGCTCTTTGGCACTAATAAGCTTTTTAGCTACTTCACGGCCAACATGATTTGCTGTTGGGTAAAGGCTTAAAACCTCTGAAGGTAGGTTCTCATACGCTTTGATAGCATCAGCAATAGCTGTGTGTGATACCCCCTCAATTGCCGCAATCTCACGATAAGAGCCTTTTTTACCTTCAGCAATAAGCTCATCACGGGTTTGTTGATACGCTTGACCAAGCTCCCATAGGCTCGGGGCAATGTATTGATCAGATGATACAGCAAGTATTTTAGCATCTTGATCTGTAAAGTCTTCCGAGCTTAAAACTAAGTAATCAGAATTGCTTAAAATACATGCTTTACGACGACGAGAGCCTGCTAATACAAGCATTTCGTCACCTTTATCCCAACATAAGGCAGGATGCTGATTACGACCGTCTTCGGCAATTGCAGGTAGGATATCGGCAACTGACTTTTCATTTAATAATGATTGCACACGGCGGTTTTTACCATAGACCTTTGTTTTAGCTTCAATTTCTGAGCTTGGAATAACCTTACACACCAAAGTAATTTGACGTGTAGGATCGCTTGGAGCAGGCATACTGATGACATCACCAGCTGAAGCTTGCTCTAGCAAAGCATCTAAACTGCTACTTTCGATAGACGTTGAAAAAGGGTCTAAGCTGGTATCGTTTTTACGTTTTTTAGCCATTTTTATTAATTACCTTACTTAGCTGTATTTAGAGACGATTGAGTTGACTGCCAATTAGAACGGATCAGCATTTCAAGTTCATCAACAACATCTTTGATATTTTCTTGCGCACGAAGTAGTGACTCACGACTAGCTAAGCTGTCTGATGTTTTTTGATCAAAAATGGTATTAAAAGAAGATGAGCTGGCGGTAATTGCCGAGCTATGATTGATTGGATAACTCATTACTTGACGACCAAATGCACTACGAACATCTTTAACGATGTCGCGCTGTGAATGGTTCCCTTTAACATAGTTAGTTACTAAGAATTGCATGAAATCCCAACCTTGGTGGCCAAGAGCAGCAACTGTATGGTAAATCTCGCCTAATCGCTTTAAGTATTTATTGTTTGCATCAAAGTCTACAGCTTCAGGATGAACAGGGATAAGCATCGAAGTAGAAGCCATTAATGCATTATAAAACATAAAGTTAAGTGATGGAGCTGTATCAATTAGAATAATATCAAATTGATCTTTTACCGGTTCAATAACTTTTTCTAGCAATTTATGATAGTGACGAGTTTTATCATAACTAGAGCTATCTTTTAATAAAGTTGCTGTTTCATGCTCGAAGTAAAAGTCATCCATACCAGAAGGCAAAATACGAATATTAGGTATATGGGTAGGTAAGAAAGAGTTTGATACTAATTCATCCCAGGTTTCGTTTTCATCGAGTTCAATACAGTCACGCATTAAGTCACCCACAGTAATTGGATCAGGCTCACTAGGTGGGAAAAAGCTTGATGAAGAACCCTGTGGATCAAGGTCGATAATACCAATTCTGTATCGTTTAATATTGGTAGTAGCAAGTGCAGCGGCAATGTTCACCATGCTGGTAGTTTTACCACAACCACCTTTTAACGAGTTAATAACGATAACTTGTAATTTATCATCAACTGTACGGTGATCAGGCTTAATATCCATGATATCTGCCATAGCAAAGATATTTACCAAGGTATAAGCGTAGTGGCCATTTGCACCACGTTTGATATTTAGTTCATCAAAGTCACCATTATCATGACGTCGTTTTAAGGTACGATTATTACAGCCTAATAAGTCAGCAGCTGCTTTTTGCGTGTAAGTACGAAGTTCTTTTTCTTCAGACTTTAAATGGGCACGATAATGTTGAATACGTCCTTCTAGCGATTTTTCAGCAACTTCTGCTGTCGCTTTTAGTAACCTATAAGTGGCTAGCGCATTATTATTGATAGACATACTTTCTTCCTCAAAGTTATGCTTTAAGTATAATGTCCATTCAAATTGCTGTAAACAAGTATTTAAGACGACATCCCTTTTATTTATAAGACATTTAATAAAAATTTGTAACTTTACTGATGCTAAGTATAAATAAGTAAGTTTAATATCGGTTAAGTATATAGGTATATAAGGTTAAGATGCTAAAATAGTGAAATATATTACTGATTCTATTGAATATTTACTAAAAAGCCAGATCGTGTTTTTACTTGGTAAAGATCAGATCTATAATGACTTGCAGATCAGCATATTACTAAGCAAAAAATAAGCTTTCGACTTATGCACAGCTTAGTCACTGATTTACACACAAAAAAGCTTGTGTAGATCAAAATTTTACTAACTAAATTATAAAGTTATACACTAAGAGCATAACTAAAATGCGCAATAAGTTGGTATGGATCTGATCTGTAGTTGGTACAGATCAGATCTATGCTAACTAAAGAGCTGTTTATCCACATGCTGTTTTAAAAGAGCAATTTTTGTCGTGTTAATTTGCTTCAAAAAGGTGATTAACAGGACATAAATTGAACTGAGTTAGTAAAATTGCGACCTATCAACTATAACTTAGTAAAAATCTGATCTGAAAATCAGCAATTACGAAACAGTTAGTATAAAACTGATCCGAAGAAATTAATTATGATCGGATCAAGTTTATACTAACTTAAACATTTAACTTTTGAAGTTTTATGTGTTGTTATTAACTGTCGAAGAAAAATTGGAAATAAGAACAATGAGCCGAAAGGTCAACATCTCGGTAGATAACTTACCCGATACATTACGCGGGCAGATCCACGGGGTGGAAAGTGCAATAGACAATGAAAGTCTTGCACTATTTACAGACAACAAAGATGTGCGTGTTTCAATTGAAAATGCTGCACATGGTTTGAGAGCTTACTCAAATACATTTAATCATTATGATTTATGGGGACGTTTTGTCCGTTCTGGTCATAAGAAGCTTCCGGTTGAAGAAGCACCAAAGAAAACCATCGTCACAAGAAGAATCTCTGAAAAAGTAGACGGCATTCTTTATGATGGCGAAATCAAAATTACACCTGCGGTAGTAAGCACAAGAAAAGATGGTGAAGATGTTGAATATCTTGTTTGGCCATCTGATCGAGAAGAAAAAGTCGAACGTGCCTTAATTCGTTTAGCCTCTAAAGGTAAAATTGTAAAAATCAATTTTAAGTCTGGCATTCAATACGCAGTTGTTTTTTCAATGAATGAATTAGCGCAAGAGCTGAAAGCGGTTGGCCAGTCGATGCCTTATCCGCAAATCAAAGAATCATTAGAAGCATTACAAGGCTCTAAACTTTCTTTTAAATATTCAGCAACAGATACGCGTAATTCTGATATTGATGACTCATTTTACGAATCGAACATGAACTTTTTATCGTCACTTCATTTTAGTGGAAAAAAAGGTCAAGGTGGTAACGTAAAATGTGTAGCTTGTTTGAATGCCTTCGTTCATAACATGATCGATAACCTTGAATACAAAGGTTACTACTTTAATAGTGCTCAAGAATTAAAACGTGGTTTATCTCGTTGGATGATGCTTCGTTTATATCATTTATGGCGTTATGCGGCACCGGGTAAGACCTACCATTTCCGACTATTATCGATTATGGAAAAATATGGCTCTATTTATTCAACAGACGAAATTACCGAGAATAAATTAAAAGCTTTGCGTCGTGATATGACTACGACAATGAAAGACTTAATTGAGAAAGGTGCAATCTCTGAATATAACATTACCAATGTCAAAGATGACAAAACGGGTAATATTATTGATTACACATATGAAATGCATCCATCTGATCAATTTTGTGATGAGATTCTTACGCTTAATAAGCATAATAAACGAATCGAAATTCAAGGTGGGAAACGCATTGTTGAGAATGCGGTATTAATCGATGAAGATAAAATTGAAGAAATAGTCGAAGACTAATTTCTTTTATATACTATATACAAAAGGCCACATACGTGGCCTTTTTAACATAATCAATCTGTCACTTGTTCTAAGTAAAGTCTATCAACTAAGAAATCATATTCTCTTTTTCGAGGGTGGCTTTCAGGTTTTTGATAATCAGTTAATGTACCAAGTTTTACATCTGGTTCTGGGTTTATCAAAATAAAAGGTAAAGCAGCACTAACATGATATCGATTTTTAGCTGTATATCTTACATTAACTTGTGGGCTAACTCTTGTTGGTCTACGAATTCGTAGTTTTTCTTTATCACCTAAACTTGCAACACGACTTTGCTCTTGTGCAACTAGCGCTTGCCAAGAGTGTTGGTCGATCATTCTTGGATTAGAATAACTAGCCGATTTATCCAACATTGCTAAGGCCATTTTTTTAGTTAGCGTTTTACTTGCGTGTTTGTGCATCCAAGTAAAACGAACAGAGTAGGGCGATTCAGTTTCAAAATGGATCTTACGATATGCTGCAAGGGTAATGAGATTTGGAACAGCATTGTGAACAGCTTCAAACCTCGCATCATTATTATCGATAGCTATAACACTATTTTTAAAATCAGCTTTGGCTTTATTTAATTGATTTATCCTTGCAATGAAATGTTGCTTATCGACATCTTTTAAAACTAATAAACCTGGATGTCTTTTTAATACTCGACTACTTAATCCTGACTTTTTATAAAAATCACCAAAGGAATTAAGAATTAATTTATGAGCATCATCGCCTTCAATTTTATGTACACTAATTGAAGAAGGAACTTTCTTTTCGTCGTTTACATCGATATCTGGCAGTTGATAATATGATGCCTTATCAAAACCCACTTCTTTTAATTCTTCACAAAACAAATGAGTCAACTCACTGACTAAATCAAACTGACTGCGTATTTCTAACTTGGAACTCATAGGAACACATCTTACTTGAAGTTAATTCAATTCTAACCTTATCTCCTGATAACATAAAGTTAATTTTTTATCGTTGCCGACCATACATTTAACGAAATTAAGTATGATGTGTTCTTGCTATTGTTTGCTAGTACAACTTTTGAATTTGATCAATGTAAACGTAAAAAAGGATGTTTTTCACATGTAAAGCTGAGGTTACACTATGGCTTGATTAAGGTAAGATGTGTTCTTTTATGATGCATCAACGAAAACATCGTGAAACAGGTGTAACTAACTGGTTTAGAACAATAAAATCATGGAGTTCTAATTGTTAATATCGAATCTGTTTATCAAATAACGAAATAATCGTAAATAGCTGAATATTGTCCTTGAACTTAGTACGTGCAATAAGTTAGTTTTCGTAAATGGTCTATGTTAGGAATGAGGAAAGAACATGCAATCGTGGAACCCAGACAGCTGGAGAAAACTGCCGATACTTCAGCAGCCAGAGTACCCAGATCAAGAAGCCCTTAAATCAGTTGAAGGGCAATTAAAAAGCGCACCACCTTTGGTATTTGCTGAAGAGACGCGTAGCTTATACAAACAACTAGAAGCTGTATGTGAAGGCAGAGCCTTCTTATTACAGGGTGGTGATTGCGCAGAGTCATTCAGTGACTTTAATGCAGCAAATATCCGCGATACATTTAAAACACTTTTACAAATGGCCGTTGTTTTAACTTATGGTGGTAAATGCCCTGTAGTTAAAATTGCGCGTATGGCAGGTCAGTACGCTAAACCTCGCTCATCAGATTACGAAACGATCGATGGTGTATCTCTACCTTCGTACCGTGGTGATATCATCAATAACTTCGAGTTCACTGAGCAAGCACGTGTACCCGACCCACAGCGTTTGATGACAGCATATCATCACAGTGCAGCAACGCTAAATTTATTACGTGCATTCGCGCAAGGTGGTTTAGCCGATTTACATCAAGTAAACCGCTGGAACATGGGTTTTGTTGCTGCAAATCCGCTTAAAGAGAAATACCAACAGCTAGCTGACAGAATTCAAGATGCGCTTGAATTTATGGAAGTGTGCGGTATCGACTCAACTGTTGCACCAAGCTTAAAAGAAACAGACTTATTTACATCACACGAAGCATTATTATTAGGCTACGAAGAAGCACTAACACGCCGCGACCACTTATCAGGTGACTGGTACGATTGTTCTGCACACTTTGTTTGGATTGGTGAACGTACACGCCAACTTGATCATGCACACATCGAATTCTTTAAAGGCATTAAAAATCCAATTGGTGTGAAAGTTGGGCCAGGTATGGACACAGATGAGCTAATCAAACTTATCGATGCAGTTAACCCAGATAACATTCCAGGTCGCTTAACGTTAATTACGCGAATGGGTGCTGATGTACTGCCAGAGAAACTACCGGCACTAGTACGTAAAGTACAACAAGAAGGCCGTAAAGTTATTTGGAGCTCAGATCCAATGCATGGTAATACTGAGAAAGCGAGCTCAGGGTATAAAACACGTAGCTTTAATAATATTCTTCGTGAAATTAGCCAGTTCTTCGCAGTACACAAAGCTGAAGGTTCTTACCCAGGTGGCGTTCACCTTGAAATGACTGGCCAGCACGTAACAGAATGTACCGGTGGTGCGTATGGTTTATCAGATGAAGATTTAGCACAGCGCTACCGCACACAGTGCGACCCACGCTTAAATGCAGATCAAGTTTTAGAACTAGGTTTCTTAGTTGCTGATTTATTAAAAGACGCACGTAAGTAACATCAACTTATCCAAAGAAGGCTACATATTGCAGCCTTCTTTAATGTCCGATACTAAAACAAGTTAGTACTTACGTCTTTCAAGTCCAGTATCAGATATAATCTTAGCAGAAATTTCTTCTACTGAATGATGAGTTGAATTTAAAAATTGAATCTTCTGTTTTTTATAAAGCATTTCTACTTCACGCACTTCGATACGACACTGTTTTAAAGACGCATATTTTGAATTAGCCATACGACGCTGGCGAATATCGGCAAGGCGAACAGGGTCAATCGTTAAACCAAAAAGTTTATGTTTGTAAGCTTTTAAACACTCAGGCAGTGTGCCTCTTTCTAAATCATCTTCTGTCAGCGGGTAATTCGCCGCTTTAATACCATATTGTAATGCCAGGTACAAACTAGTTGGTGTTTTACCGCTTCTGCTAACACCTACTAAAATAATGTCGGCTTCAGCATAGTTTTTAATGTTAGCGCCATCATCATTGGTCAACGCATAGTTAACCGCATCAATACGAAAATCATAACTTTTCTCGTGCATCGAATGCGTTCTATGAACCCTTGGTACTGGCGCAACTTTTAACTCCTGAGAAATTTTATCACTGTATTGTGATAAAAAGTCATAACACACCGCGCAAGACGATTTAATAATTTCACTTAGCTCGTGGTTTACAAACGTGAAGAACACGAGTGGCTGTTCTCCATCACGTTGCGCTGTTGAATTAATTAAGTTCTTAACTTCAATTGCTTTTTTTTCTGTTTCAACAAAAGGAATTGTTTTGTGATTAAACTCAACAGGAAACATAGATAAGGTCGCATGACCAAAGACTTCAGAGGTGATTGCTGTTCCATCAGAAATATAAAATGCAGTTCTCATATTTAACCTTTTTATTACCTTTATCTGCAAAATAGGGGCTTCACGGTTTACGTGAGGTCTGTTGCCAGTGTAGAATGACTACGACCTTTTTAGAAGGTTTTCTTTCTTAACTCTCACAGTTAGTACTACAATTTGTTTATGGAGAAAGATCCGTGCAAGAATACGTTCTCTGGTATCAAGAGCTTGGTATGCAAGATGTTCCTCGTGTTGGCGGTAAAAACGCTTCACTTGGTGAAATGATCTCAAACCTAGCTAACGCTGGTGTTCAAGTGCCAGGTGGTTTCGCTACAACCGCTGATGCATTCAATGAGTTTCTAGAGCAATCTGGATTAAACTCAAAAATCCACGATATTTTAGACACATTGGATGTGGATGATGTAAATACACTCGCTAAAGTCGGTGCCGAAATCCGCCAATGGATTATCGATACACCATTCCAACCTAACCTAGACCAAGCCATCCGCGACGCATATAGCCAACTACACGGCGACGCATCACAAGATGTTTCATTTGCAGTTCGCTCATCTGCTACAGCAGAAGACATGCCAGACGCTTCATTCGCAGGACAACAAGAAACGTTTTTAAACGTACGTGGTATTGATTCAGTAATGACTGCAATCAAACACGTGTTTGCCTCACTATTTAATGACCGCGCTATTTCTTACCGTGTTCACCAAGGTTATGATCACCGTGGTGTTGCACTTTCAGCTGGTATCCAACGCATGGTTCGTTCAGATAAAGCAGCTTCAGGTGTTATGTTCAGTATTGATACTGAATCTGGCTTTGAAGATGTTGTATTTGTAACTTCAAGCTATGGTCTTGGTGAAATGGTTGTACAGGGTGCTGTAAACCCAGATGAATTTTATGTACATAAACCAACGCTTGCTAACGGTAAACCAGCGGTAGTTCGCCGTAACATTGGTTCAAAAGCAATCCAAATGATTTACTCAGCGGATGAATCACATGGTAAGCAAGTAGAAATTGTTGATGTAGATTCGTCACTTTCAAACAAATTCTCAATCACAGATGCTGAAGTTCAAGAACTTGCAAAGCAAGCTGTTATTATTGAAAAGCACTACGGTCGTCCAATGGACATCGAGTGGGCAAAAGACGGCAACGACGGTAAACTTTACATCGTTCAAGCACGTCCAGAAACAGTTCGTTCAAACGAAGACGCTAACGTTATGGAGCGTTTCCAATTAAATGGTACAAGCACAGTTGTTGCTGAAGGCCGTGCAATTGGTCACAAGATTGGTTCAGGTACTGTACGCGTACTAGATTCAATTGATGAAATGGACAAAGTACAACAAGGCGACATTCTAGTTACTGACATGACTGACCCAGACTGGGAGCCAATCATGAAACGTGCCGCTGCGATTGTTACAAACCGTGGTGGACGTACTTGTCACGCGGCAATCATTGCTCGTGAATTAGGTATTCCTGCAGTTGTTGGTTGTGGTAACGCAACTGATTTAATTAAAGCAGGCCAAGATGTAACTGTATCGTGTGCCGAAGGTGACACAGGTTATATCTACGAAGGTATTTTAGATTACGAAGTACTTACTTCACGTGTTGATGAAATGCCAGAATTACCAATGAAAGTTATGATGAACGTAGGTAACCCTGATCGTGCATTCGACTTTGCTCGCTTACCTCATGCCGGTGTTGGCCTTGCGCGTGTTGAATTCGTAATCAACCGAATGATTGGTGTTCACCCTAAAGCACTTCTTAATTTTGATGCGCAATCTGACGAGCTAAAAGCTGAAATCTCAGAAATGATGGCAGGTTATGAATCACCTGTAGAATTCTATATTTCTAAGCTTGTTGAAGGTATTGCAACACTAGGTTGTGCGTTTGCACCTGAGCGTGTCATTGTTCGTATGTCTGACTTTAAGTCAAACGAATATGCAAACCTTGTTGGCGGCCAGCAATATGAGCCGGAAGAAGAAAACCCAATGATTGGTTTCCGTGGTGCAGCACGTTATATCTCTGAAGATTTCCGTGACTGTTTCGCGTTAGAGTGTGAAGCGATTAAACGTGTTCGCAACGAAATGGGTATGACTAATATTGAAATCATGATCCCATTTGTTCGTACGCTTGAAGAAGGTAAGCGCGTTATTGAATTACTTGAAGAGCATGGCCTTAAACGTGGCGAAAATGGTCTGAAAGTAATCATGATGTGTGAATTACCATCAAACGCGTTACTTGCAGATGAGTTCTTAGAATATTTTGATGGTTTCTCTATCGGTTCAAACGACTTAACTCAGTTAACATTAGGTCTTGACCGTGACTCAGGTTTAATTGCGCATCTATTTGATGAGCGTAACCCTGCAATCAAGAAACTATTATCAATGGCTATTCAAACTGCTAAAGCAAAAGGCAAATACGTAGGTATTTGTGGTCAAGGTCCTTCAGATCATGAAGACTTTGCAGCTTGGTTAGTTGAGCAGGGCATTGATTCTGTTTCTCTAAACCCAGATACAGTATTAGAAACTTGGTTGTATCTTGCTAAGAAATTAGCCGACTAAGTACTTTATTTAATTAAAATAAAGATTCTGATATAAAAAATGCCAGCACTTAGCTGGCATTTTTGTTACTTCGAAGGGCGTGTTGTCCTTTAAATCAGCGAGCAAGTTTTTTATCGATATAAGCACATGACTTAGTCAAAGCCTTTTGGCACAAGCTTAAATAATCACGCGCTTTAGGATAGTAAAAAGATAAACAGAAAAGTCCTGCAATAAAGAAGATCAGCGACGGTCCGGGAATAATAACAAAAACTAAACCCAATAACATGCACAAGGCACCTAAACTGATTAATGCAATTTTTTTCATCTGACTATCTCATTTGCTGCTTTAATACACAGTATAAAAGTAATCCCCCCGAAATCGATAAAAAGAGTGTTACAAACTGTAAAATCTTCAATTTATCTTAGCTATTAGCATGATATAATTTGCAAAATGCCTTAATTTATCACCGTCATGATAGCAACAGTAAGCCAACAACAAGCCACCACAGAACTCGTTTCTAATTACTTAGATACAATACAAAAACAAGGTTTTAGTGGTGATACCGATGCAAGCTTTTCTACGCGTTTAAGTTTATCGACCGATAACAGCGTTTACCAACAGGTACCTCAAGGTGTCATCTTTCCAAAGTCAGCAAAAGACATACAACTTGCTATGCAAATTGCTTCTCGTGATCCGTTTTTATCACTGACTTTTGGTCCACGCGGAGGCGGTACAGGTACTAATGGTCAATCGCTAACCCCGGGTATAGTTGTTGATTTATCTCGCTACATGCGTGAAATCTTAGAAATCAATGTCGAAGAAAACTGGGTGCGCGTGCAAACGGGTGTAATAAAAGACCAATTAAACGACTTTTTGCGTCCTTACGGTTTTTTCTTTGCGCCCGATTTATCAACTAGTAACCGTGCAACAATCGGTGGAATGATAAATACAGATGCATCAGGTCAAGGCTCTTTGGTTTATGGCAAAACAAGTGATCACGTTTTAGGCCTAACAACTTATCTTGTTGATGGCACTGAAATGTCAACAACCCCTATGCCTGTTGAAAAAGCAAAAGTTATTGCTGAGCAAAACACGACTGTAGGCAAGTTATATAAAACAGTTCTTGATATTGGTCTTGAGAATCGAGACGCTATTTTAGAAAAATTCCCTCGTTTAAACCGTTTTCTGACCGGCTACGATTTAGAACATATTTTTTCTGATGATTTACAAACCTTTGATATGAGCCGATTAATTACAGGCTCTGAAGGTTCATTAGGTATTGTAACTCAAGCAAAACTAAATATTACGCCCATTGCTGAATTTAAAACATTAATAAATATTAAATACGATAGCTTTGATTCTGCACTTCGTCATTCACCATTTCTAGTTGCAGCAAATGCAACTTCGGTAGAAACAGTCGACAGTAAAGTACTTAACCTTGCTCGAGAAGATATTATTTGGCATTCAGTATCGGACTTAATAACCGATGTTGAAAACAAAGATATGCAAGGACTCAACATGGTTGAGTTTAATGCGGTTTCACCAGAAGACATTAAAGATAAAGTAGACACTCTTTGTAAGCTACTCGATGAATGTGTTGAAAAACAAACTAATGGGGTGATCGGTTATCAGTTAACGAATGACAAAGCTGATATATTAAAAATTTATGCAATGCGTAAAAAGTCAGTGGGCCTTTTAGGAAATGTAAAAGGCAGTCAAAAACCGTTAGCTTTTGCTGAAGATACTGCAGTACCACCAGAAAACTTAGCCGATTTTATAGTCGAGTTTCGTGAACTTCTCGATAACCATAATTTGCAATATGGTATGTTTGGTCATGTTGATGCCGGTGTATTACACGTACGACCTGCTTTAGATATGTGTGATCCAGAGCAAGAAAAATTACTTCGTCATATTTCAGATGAAGTCGTTAAACTGACTGCAAAATATGGCGGATTGATGTGGGGTGAGCACGGAAAAGGATATCGAAGTGAATATGGCCCTGAATTTTTCGGCGAGCATTTATTTACACAACTTCGAAAAATCAAAGCGGCATTTGATCCAAGTAACAGAGTAAACCCAGGTAAAATCTGTACGCCAATTGAAAGTAAAGACTCACTCGTTTCTGTAGATGATCAAAAGCGTGCCTGGTTCGACAAAGAAATTTCTATCGATGTTAAAACAGAATTTAATAACGCGATGACCTGTAATGGTAATGGTCTATGTTTTAACTACGATGAAAAATCACCAATGTGTCCATCTTATAAAGTAACAGGTGACCGCCGTTATTCACCTAAAGGTCGCGCAAGTTTAATGCGAGAATGGTTGCGACTTCAAGAGTCTGAAAATATTGATTTACTCAATGTCGAAAAAGAATTAGTTAATGGTGAAGTAATCACTTGGTGGGAGCGCTATCAACATAGTCGCGATAAGAAAAAAGGTGTTTATGACTTTTCTCACGAAGTGAAAGAATCAATGGATGAATGTTTAGCTTGTAAAGCATGTACTACTGCATGTCCAATCAAAGTTGATGTACCAACATTCCGTTCACGCTTTTTAAATTTCTACCACAGTTATTATGCGCGCCCAGCAAAAGATTACTTAGTGGCAGGCATCGAACAAACTGCGCCGGTGATGGCAAAATTTGCTAAAGTGGTAAATCCAATAGTAAATACAAAACTTGTTTCAGGATTAATTAAAAATACTATTGGTTATGTTGATACACCAAGTTTAAGCATACCGCAACTTTCAAAACGTATTTCTAAAGATCAACAATTCAATTTTGAATTACTGAATTCACTTTCAAAAGAACAACAAGCTGAATATGTATTGATAGTTCAAGATCCATTTACGAGTTTTTACGAAGCCGAATTAGTCGAAAGCTTTATTAAAGTCATTAAAGCGTTAGGCAAAAAAGCAATGCTATTACCATTTAAACCTAATGGTAAAGCACAGCATGTAAAAGGGTTTTTAAATGAATTTAAAACAACAGCAAAAAATGCAGCTGAGTTTTTAAATTCACTCAGTGAAATCAATGCACCTTTAGTTGGGCTCGATGCATCTTTGGTTATGTGTTACCGAGATGAGTATGTATCAATTTTAAAAGATGACCGTGGAGATTTTAAAGTTGAACTTGCACATGAATGGCTTCAAACGCAAAACTTTAAACAGGTTACTCTTGCCAGTAAAACCGATTCGACATTTAAATTATTAAGTCATTGTACTGAAACAACAGCTATGCCAAATGCGTCTAAAGTTTGGCAAACCATTTTTGCTGATTTAAATTTACAACTAGAGACGACTAGTACAGGTTGTTGTGGTATGGCAGGTACGTATGGCCACGAAAAACAAAACCAAGAAAATTCACGCGCACTTTATGAAATGAGTTGGCAACCAATTATTTCAAGTAATGAGCCTGAAACTATTTTAGCAACTGGCTTTTCTTGTCGCAGCCAAGTGAAGCGCTATGAAAAATTTAAACCAAAGCATCCACTGCAATTAATTGCAGAGCTACTTTAAGTTGTAAAAATAAAAAAGGCGCTCAACGCGCCTTTTTTATTGGTAACTTTTTGCGATGGGCTTGGTACTCATGCCATGAATGAACACACTAAATAAAATGGTTGTTAATGTTATTGTGGCAATTTGTTCTTTGTTTTCAATTGCTGTATCCATCACCATTAAAGTGAAAACGATAGACGCCAAACCTCTTGGACCAAACCACGCAAAAGTAAATTTGTCTTTGAAATTTAGATTAGTAAACATAAGTGAAAGGAGTACCGGCACAATTCTAAAAATCGTCACACTTAATAACGCATAAAAAACAATTGGCCAAGTGATGTCATTCACAATTAAGTGACCACATACAAAACCGAATAAACACCAAATTAGTAGGGCAACAAATTCAGCGATATGCTCAGAGTCTTTAACTAATGTTGAACGTATTTTTTTAGGTGCTAAGTAATCAAATAAAAGTCCCGCAACAAAAACAGCAATAAAACCACTGCCATGAAAATTTTGTGTTAAAGAGAAAATAGCCATGACTAAGCCAATCAATAAAAATGGACTACTATTATTTGCAAAGTAATGACGTGCTAATGCTATTTTTAAAAGTGGAATAAATACTGCTATCGACACGCCTGCAATAACCAGTGCAACACCTAATTCTCTTGCAAAAACAAGTAAAGTATCAATTGTCGTTACAGCACTTTCTGGGTTTTGAACTAATAATAGTAAAACTAAAAAAATGGGAACACAAAGGCCATCGTTCAACCCGCTTTCCGTATTTATCCCTTCCCGAACTTTCTCTGGAACCGATGTGCATTCTAAAATTCCTTTGCTAAGCGCAGCATCCGTAGGTGTTAAAATAATCGCGATCAAGGCAGATTGAAAAAGTGATAACTCCGAAAAGAAAAACAACCCACCAGCTACACCTAACAGTAATGTCATCGGCAAAGCCACAAAAAGTAACAGGCTAGGGTACTGATAACTATGTTTTAATACGGGAAGTTTTGATTTGGCGGCATCGGTAAATAAAAAAATACTTAAGGTTAATTCAACCAAAGGTAAAATGTCACTGAGTCCGGCTTCGCCTAACTTAAACTCACTCGGCAAAAAGTAAGACATTGCAATTCCGACCAACACAAAAAACATTGGCCCGGTAATTTCTGTTCGCTCTAATTGCCGAATCGTCAGTGAGTAAAATAATAAAGCTAAACCGACTAACGCCAGTATTGTATATTCCATTAAACTTTCCTTTTTATTCCAGACTTTGCACGTTCTTTTATATTTGTTTGAATATAAATTTGATCTGTCGTAGCAATTTTTGCATGACCTAAATCTTCAGATAAATGTTTTAGCGGTCTTGTTTGAGCATCGTGTGTTGCACCAGTATGCCTTAACCAGTGAGCAGTAGCTGCTTCAAGTTGTTCCGCATCATCTTTAAAGCCGTCATCTAAAAGAGATTGTTTTGCTAAATCAAAACTTTGCTGAACCAAACGACGAATTTGACGAACAGTCATTCCCCCTTTGCCACGAATTTTATGAACTAGCGGCTCAGCTTCATCAACACGGGGCAGGGCAGGTAAACCTCGGTAAAGCCTATAACGTTTTAGATATGATATAAAATCTTCACTTAAGGTAACATCACGTAATTTGTTACCTTTACCCATAATTCTTAAAAACCAAAAACCATCATTATCTTGCCAAAAATGTGACATAACCGGCGACCACTGAGGGCGCTCGGATAACTCAGAAATTCGTAGATACAATCCTTTTAAACAAGCGAGAGTAAATAAATTTCTTTCTAGATCAGGTCGTTGTTCACATAAATCCCGAGTAACACCAAATACATACTCCCATTGAATATCACTGAGTGTGTCAGGGATTTTTATTTGCGATTGCACAACTAAGTATGGGCTATTCTTTTTTACTACCGGTACGAAGTTAGCAAAGGTTTTTTCTTCTAAAATTGCGAACTTATAAAAAACATTTAAAGCTGTAAACATAGCGGCAAGTGTTTGTTGGCTAGCAATATTTTCTTTATTTATGAAAGGGCGCCAATTTGTATTGAGTCGTCTTATGCCTTGTTCATCTTTATAACGCCATTGCACTGAACTTGATAACCAGGCTGAATCTGGTTCAACCATAAAATCAACATAGGCTTCAATATCTTCACGTTTTAGATCAAAAACTGATTTTTCAGCAATTAACCATGACCATAAACAAAACCGCTCAAGCTCATTTCGAAAACGATTAAATGTGGCTTCTGATTTTCGGCCATACACATATAGAAACTGATAAACAAAAGCTAAGTCATTTTTTGATTCAGCAACAGTCAATCCAACATGATGTATAAAGTTATTAAGTTCTGGATATTCTGTTGCAAGAGTATCATCTTCAAGATGGGCAATTTGGTAACGCAGTTGTTTAAGTGTATCAACAAGAGCAACGAGCATAATGATGTAATATATTGTAAAATAACTAGTTATAAGATTACCATAAAGTCCGATACTGTCTAGTATTGGACTTAATATATCTATAGTATTTGCAACATTAACTAGATTGCCATACTAATATTCAAGGAATATGTATGAAAAAGTTTATCGCTATTAGTTTAGTTTTAATCACTACAATTTTAACCGGTTGTGCTACAACAGGAAGTGCATCTCCCGATGAAAAACGTGCTTTAGTACAAAGCATGAAAATCAATACATTAAGTGAGCTTTACGCTCAAAAACCTGATGTTAAACAACAAATTGCTAATTCTGCTGGTTACGCGGTTTTTGATAATGCCAATGTAAATGTTGTTTTAGCCAGTTTTGGCGGTGGTTATGGTGTAGTAAAAAATAACCTAACCGGTAAATCAACTTACATGAATATGGGTGAAGCAGGTTTAGGCTTAGGTTTAGGTGTTAAAGACTTTAATGTTGTGATGGTTTTTCATAACCAAGCAGCTGTAAATCGCTTTATTGAACATGGTTGGGCATTCGGTGGAAATGCAGATGCAGCAGCAAAATACGAAGATAAAGGTGGCGCTTTAGTTGCCGAAGCAATTGCCGACCAAGTAACTGTTTACTCTTTAACCGAAAATGGTCTTGCACTACAAGCTGTACTTAAAGGCACTAAGTTTTGGGTAGATTCTGAGCTAAATTAAGCTATTTTAAACCCTTCTAAAAGTGGGCTAGTTAGTAACCTAACTCCCACTTTTCATTATTTTATGTAATTTAACATAACGTAATTTATGGGTGATTAAGTATTATTTGTTTCTAGTTGTTAATTTACTTGTTTATATCTATTTTACAATTTTTATGAGTTCTCATTTATCGCTCTTTCAGTTAATAAGTTCTTTGAACAAATAGCTACTTATTTTTTATAGTTCTCAAGAGATTAGTTTGTTATGCGTAATTATTTTAATGTATTACTCTAACTGTTTAGATGTTAAAGCTTTTTATATTCTTAGCATTTAAACCTATCTCGTATATCTGCTCTGGCTTTGCTTACACAATGGCTGATTCAAAATAAACGACCTAATTTTGATAACTTTATATCTTTTCATTTTATGTTCCACATCAGAAGTAGTTCGGGGTTTTTTAAGTTATCTCCTCTTACACCTCCTAGGAAAATTCAGATTTCATGGATAAACCATTAATTAAACTTAACTTTTCATTTTCATCTTAGTAGCATATCCATACTTTAATACTAGAAGAGTTACTCGTTTAACATTTCATGCATTTTCTTCAAACTTTATAACTATAAATATTAGCAGGTCCTATGAGAAAGTTTATTTTGCTGACAATTTTTTTGTATTTGGGATGGGAATATTACGTTACAAATAATGGTGGTACATCTATTACTGAGGTAGTCAATAGCCGTGTTATAACACCTTTAAAAGCACGCTTTAATAAGAGACAACAAAAACGCTTCTCTACTAATGAAAGTTATTTCGAATGTGATGGCAGACAATACTGTAAGCAAATGACATCCATTGAAGAAGCCTATTTTTTTAATAGGCATTGTCCAAATACTGATTTAGATAGTGATTATGATGGTGAGTTATGTGAAGGTGATCCTAGGTTTTAATTTCTATAGTTTAACTTTAATTCTAAATTCTATTTAGAATTAAAGTTTTCCTCCTCATTTACGAAAAAATATGAATTTTCTTAATTCCATATCAATTACTTAGGTGTAACTTGATATAGAACAAAACTTATTTAAGTAAGACTTTCCTTGTTTATTTCACAATAATAATATCGGCAATAAACAATACTTTACTATTATAATTATTCTAAAAAAGTGAACAGCACTGTGAATAGCCAACTAATAAATAGCAATGAAGTTAAATTTCCTGAATCATCTATCCTATTATCAACTACAGATTTAAATAGCAATATTACTTATGCCAATGATGAATTTTGTAAAATAGCCGGATATTCCCTCGACGAAATGGTGCATAAACCTCACAATCTCGTTCGTCATTCTGATATGCCAAAGCTTGCTTTTGCTGATTTATGGCGCCATCTTAAAAATGGTCAATCTTGGATGGGACCTGTTAAAAATCGATGTAAAAATGGTGATTACTACTGGGTGAATGCCTTTGTAACACCTATTAAAGATAAAACTGGTAATATCATTGAATTCCAATCAGTCAGAACCAAACAGAGTGATGAAGTTGTACAAAGAGCAACTGCTGAATATGCAAAAATAAACAACAACCAAAAGTCTCATGCTACAGCAGTAAAGTATGATGCCACTCTTTACATAAGTGCCCTGTTGCTAATTAGCTTTTTAGGCTCGCTGGCTGCCCTATTCAGTGCTGGATTTAATATTTTTAATTGTGTACTTGTACTATTTTTAGCATCAGCTAATGGGCTTATGTATTTTTGGCGCCAAAAATATTTAGCACTTATTAGTAAAGCAAAACAAGTATACGATAATCCCTTAATGGCTTACCTGTATTCTGGTACCAATGATCAATCTGGCTTTGCATATCTAGCACTTGAGATGCAAAAAGCAAAACTAAAAGCAGTTGTTGGCCGTGTGAATGATGTTAGTGTGGGTGTTAATTACAATGCCCAACATTGTGCCGAGTCTGGCCATAATGTTACGGAGCTTTTAAATAAACAAACTGACGAAGTTTCGCAAATTGTTGTAGCAACAGAACAAATGACCGCTTCTATTGATGAACTTTCGTCTAGCACGATGAAATCAAGCCAAACTGCTGAGTTAACGAATCAAGCAACAGAAGACGGTTCACTTGCTGTTAGACAAACTATAAATTCAATTAGTGAACTTGACGAAAAACTCAATGCCGCAAGCAATTATGTAGAAAACTTAATCCAAGGAAATCAAGATATTGTGGCAATTCTTTCTGAGATTAATGCCATCGCAGATCAAACTAATTTACTTGCTTTAAATGCGGCAATTGAAGCAGCCCGAGCAGGTGAGCATGGCAGAGGGTTTGCGGTAGTTGCAGGAGAAGTACGAGCTCTAGCGTCTAGAACTCAGCAATCAACAGAAGAAATTAGCAATGTATTAAATCAACTCACCCACGCTTCGAAACAAGCACAAATTGCCATGAATGACGGACTAAATTTGTCGGCCAAAAGTGTTAAGCTTGCCCATCAAAGTGGCGATAGTTTAGACCATATTAAAGCGCAATCAATCAAGCTAAGTGAGCTTAATAGTGTTGTAGCCCAAGCAATAAAAGAACAGCTAACGGCAAGTCAATCGATCGCAAGAAATATAACAGCAGCTCAAGATTTTGCTCATGACTGTAAAGAGCTTGGCCAAACTTCGCAGCAACTTTGTGAAGCATTACTCAGTAAAGTGACAGAACAAACATCTTTGATTAGCCAGTTTAAGTAGTTAAAGCAAAACCACGATTATTTGATAAGGTTTATTTTCGGTGTGTGCTTATTAGTACATACCGTATCAAATGCCTCTGCTAGCCGTTCGGTTTCTTTGAATACTTGTTGCCAATATTTGATTCGTATATCAGCATCAAGTTCTGTAAAGTCTTTACGATCGGGGATTTTTCCATAAGGTAATGAAGCGACAAATTCCGCTGATGGGGTGATCATCACTACGTTATCATAGTTACTCGGGGTAATACCGCGCTTTAGGTTCTTATCAAACCAACCTGCCTTTGGGCTATTATTAAAATGCGGATATAATATGAGCCCGTCATTATGAATACTTAAGTCAAAGTGATAATCGATAATACCGCCATCACGATACATACCTGGTGGTGTTCCTGTTATATTTTTAATGCCTTGCATCACTAATGGAATAGAGCCTGAAGCAAGCAAAGCATCTGCTAAATTATCTTCGTTTAACTCTATAGTATGGGTATTGAAAGTATTATTATCGGAAAAAGATAACTGACTATCCGCAGGCTGAAATACATAACGTTCATATTGCTTACTTAACAAACGCCTATTCATTCGATTGACTAAGTAGCTTTTAGATAACCCCATTAACTGCATCACTTTGTTTTCTGATGCTGTAAAGCCATTCGATTTTGCAACTATAAAGTGGGCTTTAAAAATCGGGTTGTTAATGATTTCGTGAATACCATTTTCAGCAAATACAGTGGTTAATAACTCTCGTGCTTTTGTTGTTATTTCTTCTGGTTTTGCTTTATTCGATGAATAGCGTGTTTCAGAGTAAGACTTTGCTAATCGAGATATTGCAGCAACAGGGTCATTTTGTGCAAAACAAGCAGATCTAAATGCACCGGCACTTGACCCTAATAAGTTTAAAGGTGTGGTACGGTCTTTAAAAAATTCACCAAATAGATATTTATCCAAACCAAATAATGTAAACCACTTGGGCC
This sequence comes from Pseudoalteromonas sp. PA2MD11, assembly GCF_017808125.1. Classification (NCBI taxonomy): domain Bacteria; kingdom Pseudomonadati; phylum Pseudomonadota; class Gammaproteobacteria; order Alteromonadales; family Pseudoalteromonadaceae; genus Pseudoalteromonas; species Pseudoalteromonas sp. PA2MD11. The sequence continues at coordinate 86,910 of NZ_JADKNF010000010.1, read as the reverse complement.
CGCCGCTTGCTCCTAAAAAGGTATTAAACAAATCGGCAGACAGGCCTTGCTCTTGAATTACTTTTGCAGCACTAGGCCCTGCATAAATATCTATCATGGTTACTTTTCTCGTTATTGTTTTAGCTTATTTGCGCCATATACCTTGCTCTGTTTGACCTTGAACCTGTACTTTTTCAGAATCAAAACTTGGCTCTAGCCCTACTTCACGTTGACTATGGTAGTCTTTTGTCACAGATAAGATGGTTGGCGTTAAGCGTATGATAGCGATAACGTTCACCACTGTCATTAAACCTAAAGCAATGTCTGCAAGATCCCACACTTGTTTAATGGTGGCCGATGCGCCCCAAATCATCATTGATAAATATAAACAGGTGTAAATTCCACGGCCGAGTTTATTATCTAGTTTAAATAAATGTAGGTTACTTTCTGCATAGGCATAGTTTGCAACCACAGAAGTAAACGCAAATAAACAAATTGCAGCCGCTACAAAGTAAATGCCACCAGCAGCCATATGCGCTGTCATCGCTGTTTGAGTTAAGCGTATTCCTTCCATTTCGCCGCTAATATCAATATCAGCTAATAAAATAATCACCGCCGTACAACTACACAGCACAATAGTATCGAAGAAAACCCCAAGCATTTGAATATAGCCTTGAGTGACTGGGTGATTTGGTACTGGCGATGCACAGCCTGATGCATGAGGCACACTACCCGCTCCGGCTTCATTTGAATACAGCCCTCGCTGAATACCATTTTTAATTGCTGCCCCCATAGCCCCTGCGCCTGCCTCTTGTAAGCCAAAGGCTGAAAGTAAAATATCTTCAATCATCGCAGGTACTTTACCGATATTCAGTAAAGTAATTATGATAGCGGCAAGTACAAATAAAATGCCCATGACTGGCACAATACGTTCAGCAAAGCGGGCAATAGCTTTAAAGCCGCCTAAAATAATAGAGCCTGCCAGTATTGTGATCACAATACCTGAATACAGTGTTGGAATTTCAAATGCGTAATTGAGAGCATCGGTAATGGTATTCGTTTGCATGGCACTAAACGTAAAGCCATAACCAAGAAACAAGCAAAAAGCAAAACACACTGCAAGCGCTCTACTGCCTAAGCCTTGCTGAATATAATAAGCAGGCCCGCCTCTAAACTCGCCATTGGCATCCCTAACTTTATAGACTTGCCCAAGTACGCTTTCGGCAAAACCAGTGGCCATGCCCAAAATGGCAATCACCCACATCCAAAATATTGCGCCACTGCCTCCTAACGAAATAGCAACGGCAACCCCTGCAAGGTTACCAGTACCTACTCGTGCTGAAAGACCAGTACATAAAGCTTGAAACGAACTGATTGAGTTTTTATCGGTGCTGCTACTCGACTTTAACAGGCTAAACATATGGCGAAACTTAACCAATTGAATCGCTTTTAGTCTTACCGAAAACCAGAACCCAGCAAACAGAAGAATATAGATAAGAATTTGGCCCTCTCCCCAAAGAAGACCATTGATTGTCGATACAGCACTGTTAAACATGGCAAGCCTTTATTGCTTTTATAGATAAAAAGTCACAAAAAGTGAATAGCTAACCACTTTAACTCTATTTACAAATATCTCAAGTAGGCAATGGGATTAATTACCCGAGCCTGCTCCCAACTAATTTAGCAGTTGTTGCTGTAAAAAGGCACGACCTGCCGCTAAGCCTAATTTGTGATCATAGCGGAGATCTGAATCTGTACTACCCAGCAGTTTACTGCGTAATTTATCACCTGCAAAAATTTGTGTGATACGGGCATCACTTGGCGGGTTTGCAATGAAATCTAATTCATCTTGATAAGCTTGTTCGTGTTGAACCAAGTAATCAATGGTTTTAGGGCAATAACCCGATACGCAAACGAGTGATTTTAACTTATTTACCCATTCAGATTGCACTTGAAAGTTTTCATCAACAGTACGAATAACCACAATATCACGAGCACCACGATTATAGGCCTCTTTCACAGGTAAAGGTGCAGCTAAGCCCCCATCTAAATACATATCATGGACTAAATCAGTATTAGAGCTTTGAATAATGGCATCATTTGCGGCCTTGGTTGTTAGCCAAGGCGTTAAGTTAACGCCATCTTTATATAAAAACGGTAATGCGCTTGATGCTTTTAACAAGGCCAACCATTGCGTATCTTCACCATTCGGGCTCAAGTAATAGGGTTTACGATCAGCTGCGTTAGTGGTTGTGATCAACAGTTCGCGTTTGCCTAGGCTTTGCGTTGCTGTTTTAAAATCTAAGGCACGGTTTACTTCTTTGGTTTTATCAAAATACCAATCAAGGTCAACAATGCTTTTACCAAACAGCCCGCGGCCAAGTTGGAAAAAACGTTTATGCCGCGAAAGTCCTCTGATCAAACGTTTTGCATAGCCTTTTTGACGCGCTAAATAACTTGTTAAGTTTTGTGAGCCTGCTGATGTACCAATGAATAAATCGAATGGATCGTAATTATTTTCTAACCACGCATCGAGTACACCTGCGGTAAAAATCCCTCGTTGCCCACCACCTTCAGCGATTAATGCTGTTTTTGTTTGTGGTTCTACTGCGGCAATTGTTTGAGATTTCACGGTGCACCTTCCTAGGGTAATGGTTAATAAATGTATTGTATAAAGTTAAATTCAATCCTTAAAACGGATTATATAAATTGAATTAATCTATAAAACCGTTTGATAAATGAGTGTCAGGGCTTAAGCAATGCGCATAAAAACTCATTACACGCATTCACTATTTGCTAAACCGTATTAGCGCATGATGTATGCTAATATTTCCAGCGCATGTTGTCTGTCACTCAATTCATACAGGTCATTTGTAAAAATAAACTCATCAACCTGTAGCGTTTGTTTAATCATACTCAGCTTATGCTTAACGCTCGCTTGACCGCCAACGACTGAAAGACCTAAAAAGTTTTCTACTTGCATTTTTTCTTGCGCTGTCCACAACCCCTCCATTGTTTCAACTGGCTCTTTAAGCCAAAGTGGCTTGCCGCGCATAAGTGCTAAGATACGTTGTTTCGCTGTGGTTGCTAAAAACTGTGCTTGTTCGTCGGTGTCAGCGGCAACAACGGGTAAACCAAGCATGACGTATGGCTTATCTAATACCTCAGATGGTTGAAATTCTCTGCGATACAATGCAATGGCATCTTCAACAAATCGTGGCGCAAAATGCCCAGCAAATGCATATGGCAAACCTTTTTTTGCCGCAAGTCCAGCACTATAAAGACTTGAGCCCAGTAACCAGATTGGCACATTAGTATCTTCACCTGGGATTGCGCGTACTGGAGAATCACCTTTATATGGGCCAAGTAAAGCTTGCAGCTCAGTTACTTCATCATTGAAGTGCTCAGCGCGTTGTTCATCACGGCGCAAAGCACGGCTGGTAATTGGGTCACTACCTGGGGCTCGGCCTAGCCCTAAATCAATGCGACCGGGGTATAAACTCTCTAGGGTGCCAAATTGCTCAGCAACCACCAGCGGTGGGTGGTTAGGTAGCATCACTCCACCCGCACCTACGCGGATATTCTGAGTTTTACCTGCGATATGACCTATCAGTACTGAAGTTGCGGCACACACGATACCGCGCATATTATGATGCTCTGCCATCCAAAACCGATTAAAACCCAGTTTGTCGGCTGTTTGTGCATAGGTAACGCTATTTGCTAGTGTTTGCGAAACGGTTTCGTGCTCTTTCATTGGGCTCAATTCAAGCAATGAAAAAGGTGTGTTGCTAAGATCTGACATTCGCTCTCCAAAGTTTAACTCTTTATAATTAGTTAATGAGAGCGAATGGCTTTTTTTCAAATGCTAATTAGGCACGGCTTTGTTGCTGTTTTTCCACCTTTAGGCCATCAGCATCAATACCACGCTTCCAATAGGCCGATGCAACAATGTGTTCACGATCAATTTCAAAACTGCTTGTAATTAAACGGCGAATTGCCTTCACCAAATTTGCTTCTAGCGCCATAAACACCATAGGTTGCGCGTTATAACCTGCGCATAAGCGTGTTACTTGGTCGAGTAGATCTGTTTCTGGCTCATCTGTAACTAGCCATTCAACACTATGTTGGCTGTGTGCCTTAATTTTCTCAAGCTCAATGATGTCGGTTTTATCAGCAACATGAATAATAACATCGACAGTGGCATCTTGTGGCAGGGCTTGTAAGTAGCCATTGATTGCATTTACAGAGGTTAAATCTGCCAGCATTAAATAATGTGTTTGCGTAAAATCAGTGAGTTTTTTAGGGCCTGGACCTGCTATACCTACCTCGTCGCCTACACATGCATTTTGTGCCCAGTTGGTTGCAACACCTTGATGTTGGTTAACCACAAAATCGAGGGTAATTGCACCGTTAATGGGGTTGATATCACGAATAGTGTAAGAGCGCATTAATGCAGGATGCTCAGCGTGTAAATCAAGTTCAACCTTAGATTCACCGGCATGCGGGAGTAATACCTTTACGTACGCACCTTTTGCATCTTGTGGAAAATCGGCAAACTCCTCTGAGCCAACAACAATTCTTTGTAGATGCGGGGAAATACGTGTAGTACTTAATACGTTTGCACGACGAACTTTTCTAGCCATCTTTCTCTCCTAGCTGGTTAAATTGCACAACGCCCAAATAGTTGATATAGTCAACTATACGCTTTTGATTGACTTTGTCAACTAACTGAACTTAGGTGAACCATGCCACAAACCTCGCTTTCTTCTGCTTTATTTACACTGGCACAAAGTTACCGTGTCACTGTACGCGAAGCCATTAACGCCAACGAGCTTGGTCTTAATGCGCTGCATGTACGCTGTTTACATATCATTGCCGAAACACAGCACTGTACCGCTAATGATATTGTTACCAAAACAGGGCGTGATAAAGCACAAATAGCACGCTTAGTAAAAGAGCTTATAAAGCTTGAACTGGTTTCTAAATGTGCCGACGAAAACGATAAGCGCTGTTTAATTTTATCCTTTACTGATCAAGGTAACGCCCTGTTCTCGCGTTTAGAAGTTGCAGAGCAAGAGGTTGATGCCAAACTTTGCCACGGTTTAACTGATCAACAAGTACGTGATTTCATCGCTATTGCCACAACCATGATCGAAAATATCAATCACAACACGCTGTGATCTTATTGGCAAGATAACCACAAACCACTATACTGTACAAACGTACAGTATAGTGGTTTTGTTATGCGTGTTATTCCTATTTATATCGAAGCTGGCGTATGTGGTTTTGAATCACCGGCAGCACAATACAAAGAGCTAGGCTTATCATTAGATCAGCTATTGATTAAACACCCTGATGCAACATTTATTGGTATTGCCTCTGGCGAATCAATGCAAGGTGTGGGGATTTTTGATGGTGACTTATTACTGGTTGATCGCGCCGAAGATGTTAAAAATGGCGATGTCATTGTCGCGAATCTAAATGGTTTATTTGTTTGTAAGCTATTAGATAAACACAATGCTCAGTTATTATCAGCCTCGCCTAAATACCCCGCGGTGCAACTACGCCAATCGGATGAATTTCAGTTAGAAGGCGTTGTTACTCGCTCAATTCGCTTACATCGCAGTAGTAAAGAGCTATTAGCATGTACGCCTTAGTTGATGCTGTGGCCTTTTATGCCAGCGCCGAAAAAGTATTTGATCCGGCTATTCGTAGTAAACCGGTTGTGGTGCTCACCAACAACGATGGCTGTATTTGTGCCGTGTGCCCTATTGCACGAAAGCTGGCTATTCCAAAATTTCAGCCTTATTTTCAAGTAAAGAAAATACTCGAAGATAACCAAGTGGTGATCCGCTCATCTAACTATGAGCTGTATGCGGATTTAAGCGAGCGAATGATGAACGTGATTGGCCGCTTTTGCGATAATCAGCACATATATTCTATTGATGAATCATTTTTAAACTTTACTGGTTTCAATAAGCTTATTCACGACTGGCATCGTTATGGCCATGATATTCGCCGTACCGTATGGCGCGAAACAAAGCTACCTGTTGGGGTTGGATTTGGCCCAACAGCCACCCTTGCCAAAGCCGCCAATCATGCAGCTAAAAAACTCCCCGGCTTTGATGGCGTTGCAGTGATTGACTCAGAAGCTTCACGGATAACCATTTTAAAAGCCATGGAGGTACAAGATGTTTGGGGCGTTGGTCGACGCTTAGCTAAAAAACTCAAAGCAATGAATATCAATACGGCTTTTGATTTAGCCGAGCAAGATCCACGAAAAATGAAACGCCTGTTTAGTATTGTATTAGAGCGCACAGTGAACGAGTTACGCGGAAAAAGCTGCTTAGCCTGGGATGAAGTACGCCAAGACAAAAAAGAAATTTTTTCGACCCGCAGTTTTGGGGAGCGTATCACTGACGCCACCGCGCTGAAAACGGCACTAATCAATCATTGTGTCATTGTAGCAAGAAAACTACGTGCGCAAGGCTCACACACTCAACGCTTATTAATGTTTGTGGCCAGCTCTCCTCATCAAGATGGCTATTATAAAAAGTCCTATATTTATGAGTTTAGTGTCGCCACCGCCGATAGTTGTGTGTTTGCCAATGCTATCAGCGAGGTATTTGATCATCTCTATAAACCTGGGGTACGATTTTATAAATGTGGTGTAGGTGCCCTAGAGTTATCGAGCCACATGTTTCAGCAGCCTGATTTATTTCAAGCGCCTATCGATAACCCAAAACTGATGCAGTGTCTTGATAGCATTAACACCCGTTATGGCGTGGGTACTCTTGCCATAGCCAGCGAAACTCCTACGACCCGTTGGCATATGAAACGCGCGTACTTATCGCCTCATTACACAACCCGCTGGCATAACCTACCGAAAATACATTGTTAAAAGTAATGGAATAACTGTAGTTTTAACTGCTGCTCAGTACTTTGTTGGTTCTGATAAACATATGAACTTCTTAATCCCCAGTTTTGAGCAAGTGCAATTTGCCAATGAGCAGCAAGCTCAATTTGATGATTTGTGCTCGAATCATTAGCAAGCCAAAATCCCTGTGCTGTTAGTGCAAGTTTTTGCGCATCACTTGCTTGCCAAATTAAACCAAATTCTGTGCCAAGGCCAAGCGAGACTGAATCAGTAAGCTCTCCAGCTTGTAATAACGAAGACGCAAGAAAGTAACTTTGAAAGCCTGATGCATCACCGAATGATTTTCCATAACCGCCTTGTATGAAGGCTCTTCCCTTACGTTTATCGTCAGTAGGTTTACGGTCAAAACCAACACGCATGTTCCAAGACCAAGAGTCAAACAAACGATTATCTGGAGCTAACGACATTGCATCAATAAAATACACATGCTCTAAATAGACATTCCCCTCAGAGTCTAGATCTCCCTCTATATCAAAAAAGCTAATTTGCGCGCCAGGTATAAATCCACCAGCGTTATCTAACAAGTCATGGTACGCCATTCGATAACTAAAACCGTAGCGATTTTCTGAATACTTAAAATTATTAAATACTATTCCAAAACGACTAGAATCATGACCTTTTTCAGGGCTAATGCTGGGTGTTACAGGTCTTGCAAAGGGCGAAGGCAAAAGTAATTTACTACGCTGGTGCAGTAAGGCCGTTAATCTAGGCGCAATTGCTTCACGTTCTAAACCTTGGTCGTAGTATTGATAATTTAACCACTCGTATGCCATTTCAAGTACGGGCACAGCTTGTTCCGCTGTTAAAGAAAACCCACTGAGTGGTTCGCCATTTTTTAATTTACGTGCAATATCAATTTGTTCATCAGTCAACTGGCTTTCGTAGTTAATTAGCATGGTGCCAGATGCAGGACGATATCGAGGCATAGATAAAAGTTTGTGTTCAGCAAGTGCTTTGACAGTATCAGAAGGAATAGCATGACTAGAAAAATTATTAGTTAAGTTAAGATCATCACGTGCCACTTGCAATAGCGCTAATAATTGATAAGAACAATTTTCATCAATAAAAAAATAGTCAAATGTAGCCCATTGCAGTTCCCATAAATGTAGTAAAACACGTTGAATTTCAGATTCAGACAAAGCTAATTTATATTCCCACATATCACGGGATTCCAAATCATTATATTCACGAACCTTGCGATAATATGGCATTAATGTGAACTTACCAGGATACTGACCTATAAGCCCCTTAAGAGCATATAAAGCTGCATTATCAGTTGCATCAGGTTCAGCAGCAAAATTGACTGCAAAAGCAATCAGTTCTCTACTGCGAGTTTGATCTTTAGCATCAATTCGTAACAAGGTATGACCAAACATAGAAGCTGGATCATTCATAAAAGCGGTAGGAAAAACTAAAGTCATCCCCTTTGGGTTTATAAGCTTTTGCCATGTCTTAATTTCAGGGCAAGCTAACTCAGGCCACTCCGAATAAAAGCTTTGCTTTAACCATTGATAACGAGCAGGGAACTGACAAGTAACATCATTATTCTCACTCTGAAACGCTTCGATAGTAGCTAAAAGTTCAGCATGAGGATCAAACTTTCCATTAACCGAAAGAAAAAAGTTATGGCTATCAACCTCACTTTCATATGAACCCGAGATTGATTGCTGATAATGGCCTAATTTAAGCCAGTATGGATGGGATGCGATATTGTGTATTGTTGTAGCAGAATAAGCCGAGCTACTCAAAACAAACGAAGCAACAATAAGAAATTTAAACATAAAATAAAAAAGCCCTAAACGGGCTTTAGATAAGAATATTAACACTTAAGATAAAGTGTAAGAAGATAGCTGTGAGTCACTCGCTACAAGGTTATTAAGGTTTTCTAGTACAGTTTGAGAAGTAACATTTTCAGAAGTGAAAACGTGAGTAAACTGAGCCTGTACTAATTTATTAAACGCCGCTTTATCTTGAGCTTGAACACCCCAAACTTCCGCAAGTGTATCTAGTGATTCGCCTTCACCACGAGACATATCGCGCGCAAGTTGTTCCATGTTGCCATCAATAAATGTTGCTACTTTAGTTGACGCCGTAACAGTACCTGTACCATCACAACCTAACGTACCAAATGTGATACCAAAAGTTTGGTTACCAGATGTACCGTTTGTCGTCGCACCTAATACTTTAACAACTTTACCTTCTTGGCCTGCGAAAAGTTGCGAACCTAGACCACAGCCGATATCTTGATCAGCCATCGCATTAGAAAGTGGGAGGAGAGTAAGTGCAGAAATAGCAATAATTTTTTTCATATCCTGAATCCTTTAAGATAATTCGTTATTAGAATTAATAACGCATGAACAGCTTATCTATAAATAGCCTCAGTACAATAAGTAATTTCCGAAATTAGGAAAAAACACCGTTATATGATTAAAAATCAGCCAACTTAGCACCTAACAAAACACATAAATCGTTAGGGTCTATAGAAATCTCTAATCCACGTTTACCCGCGGAAACATATACTTTTTCATAATTAGATACTGATTGATGAACAAACGTCATTAATCGCTTTTTCTGACCTAGCGGACTCACCCCCCTAAAATATAACCTGTCGTGTTTTCGACTTTTTGTTGTGGAGCCATCTGCACTTTTTTAACCTTTGCCGCCTTTGCTAGCATTTTCAAGTTAACTTGCTGGCTAACTGGCACAATAGCAACCAAAAGCTGATGCTCAGTATCTTCAAGTACTAAAGTTTTAAATACTTGCTCAGCAGGGAGCTTTAGCTTCTCAACCGCTTCAAGGCCAAACTGTTGCTTTGAAGGATCATGTTGATAGCTGAGCACATCAAAATTAATACCTTTCTTTTGTAATAAATTAATAGCCGGTGTCATTACTTCTTCCAAATACTGAATGCTGAACGATAAAAAACATAACGTGAACGGTAATCTAAAAGCAATTAATCAAAACCTACAATCGTACTAATTTAAGTAAAATGAACTACACTTAAGTATAGACACTACGCAAGGTAATGAACATGTCTAGAGCTAATGGACTATATCTGGTTAAGCAGTTACTTATCATACTCACCCTGTTGTATACGATTAATTTTATCTGCAACGAATACTTAGCGTGGAACTCCTTTATTGATTGCCAAAATAAATGTCAAACACTTGGTCTAAATAAAGGGAAGATTCAAAAAACGGTATTCTCTGATGATGTAACATTGTGCAGATGTCTTGATGATTCTGCCTATTATGTTGTATTAGATTAAATCTGAAAATGCCGATTAGGAATAGGGTCAATTTAACGTATTATAAATTAGGTATTAATTTAACAAAGGAAGATAGATGTTTTTAGACTACTTTGCGCTGGTCATGCTAGTGTTTGTAACGGTAGTAATATTTTATGGTGTTATTGCCATTCACGATATTCCCTACGAAATTGCCAAAAAACGTAATCACCCTCACCAAGATGCCATCCATTATGCAGGCTGGGTTAGCCTGTTTACCCTACATGTGCTGTGGCCATTTTTATGGGTTTGGGCCACATTATGGCGTGATGACCGCGGCTGGGGGTTTAACCAAATTCAAAAGGAACAGGAAGACTTAGCTGAGAAAGTAGCAAGCCTGACAGCCACAGTGGCAGCACTACAAGCACAAATAAATGCTCAATCGAATAATAAAGAGAAATAGACTATGGATTTGTTATTAATACTCACTTATACCGCATTGTGCATTGGTATCTTTAAAGTGTTTAAAATCCCACTTAATAAATGGACAGTACCCACCGCGGTACTTGGTGGTGTGGTGCTGATAGGCGCTTTGATCCTGTTAATGAACTATAACCACCCACATTCAAATATGGCCAGCAGTGCCTATGTCACAACACCCATTGTGCCAAATGTACGTGGTACCGTTGAAGAGGTTGCAGTAAAGCCAAATCAGCCGGTTAAAAAAGGTGACTTATTGTTTCGCATAGACGATACCTTATATCGAGCCAAACTAAATCAAGCGATTGCCGCTTTGCAGGATGCAAAACAGTCTGTGCTCGGTTTAGAAGCGAGCTATAAATCAGCACAAGCCAGTGCCCTAATGGCTAAAGCTGAATATGATCGTAGCAAGAAAGAATACGAACGTTATGAAAAAGGCGCAAAAAGCGGTGCTTACTCAAAAGGCCAAGTTGATAATAAATTAGGGGTCTATTTAGCAGCAAAGGCAAGCTACGAAGCAGCACAAGCCGAAGAGTTACGTCAAAAACTAGCATTTGAGTCTGAAATAAACGGCGAACAAACTAAAATTGCCGCAGCTCGCGCTAATTTAGAGCAAGCTCAATTTAACTTAGACAGCACAAGCGTTTATGCACCTACCGATGGCTATGTAACACAACTAACATTACGCCCTGGGATGATTGCAGTCCCTATGCCATTACGCCCAGTAATGACCTTTGTGCACAAAGAAGATACCGTTTACGTCGCTGCATTTAGACAAAATTCACTATTAAGACTCGAACCAGGCTACAAAGCAGACTTTATCTTTAAAGCTATTCCTGGCAAAACCTTTGCAGGCGAAGTAATCGATGTATTACCTGCGATTGGTGAAGGGCAAGTGCAAGCACAAGGCACACTGATGGGCACTGAGTTTTTTGCTCGTCAAGGGCGCGCAATTGTCACCTTAAAAATCACCGATGACATGAGTGAATATCACCTGCCACAAGGAACAAGCACAGAAGTTGCAGTTTATTCAGAACACTTCGAACACGTATCAGTGATGCGTAAAGTATTGATCAGAATGAAAAGTTGGCAAAACTACCTATTCTTAGATCATTAAGGCATAAAAAAGGCGCTTATCAGCGCCTTTTTATTCTCGAACTCAAGTTACTTAACTAGAAGTTACTTAGTTAGGTCATCGAAGAATTTCTTCACACCATCAAAGAAACCTTTTTCTTTTGGACGGTTTTTAGAGCCATCTTTACCCATGCTTTGCTCAAGCTCTTCAAGCAATTCACGTTGACGTTCATTTAGATTCACTGGCGTTTCAATAACCACTTTACAGATCAAGTCACCTTGAGCGCCACTACGTACAGACTTAACACCTTTACCACGCATACGGAACATCTTGCCCGTTTGGCTTTCTGATGGGATCTTCAGTTTTGCACGACCATCAAGTGTCGGCACTTCAATTTCGCCACCCAGTGCTGCTGTCGTAAAGCTAATAGGCACTTCACAATACAGGTTATTACCATCACGTTGGAAAATCGGGTGTTCACGAACAGAAACCTGAACGTATAAATCACCTGCTGGCGCACCATGCATGCCCGCTTCACCTTCGCCTGATAGACGAATACGGTCACCTGTATCAACACCCGCTGGGATCTTCACTGATAAGGTCTTAGTTTTTTCTACGCGACCTTGACCATGACAGCTGTCACATGGATCAGAAATAATTTGACCTGTGCCCTGACACGTAGGGCATGTTTGCTGAACCGCGAAGAAACCTTGGCGCATTTGTACTTGACCTGCACCATGACAGGTAGTACATGTTTTTGGTTTAGAACCCGCTTTTGCACCGCTACCATCACATGGCTTACAGCTAACCCAAGTTGGTACTTTAATTTCGACATCTTTACCACGAACGGCCTCTTCAAGGCTTAAATCCATGTTGTAACGTAAGTCCGAACCACGTTGTTGACGCGATTGACGACGACCACCGCCACCACCAAAGATATCTCCAAACACATCACCGAAAATATCACCAAAATCACCATGACCGCCGCCGAAGCCACCGCCATGACCGCCACCACCTTGTTCAAAGGCTGCGTGACCATATTGATCATACATCTGACGTTTTTGGTCATCAGTTAGTACTTCGTAGGCTTCTTTTACTTCCTTGAATTTAGACTCAAGTTCTTTATCGCCTGCGGTACGGTCTGGATGATATTTCATCGCTAAGCGCTTATACGCTTTTTTTATGTCTCGTTCGCTGGCATCTTTGCTCACGCCGAGAACTTCATAATAATCGCTTTTTGACATATCTATCACACTACTCTTTTTACTGCAGTTACACTGCGTAAGGTAAGTCAAACGACTTTACCGTTTATATACATGCAAAAGGCGCGTCAAGCGAAATCGCTGGCGCGCCTCAATCATTTCATCCTAACTTAATTGGCTAAACAAAGCAGCCATTAATGCGTTAGGCAGAAGCGAAACAAGCAATTACTTGTCGTCTTTCACTTCTTCGAACTCTGCATCAACAACATCGTCGTCTTGTTTTGCAGAAGATTGTTGTGCACCTGCATCCGCACCACCTTGTTGTTGCTGTGCTTTAGCTTGTGCAATTTCCATTAGCTTTTGTGACTTCTCAGCAAGAGCTTGAGTTTTCGCTTCAATCTCTTCTTTGTTGTCACCTTTAATCGCCGCTTCTAGCTCAGTAAGCGCAGCTTCGATTGCTTCTTTATCTTCTGCAGGTAATGCATCACCCGCTTCTTCGATTTGCTTGCGTGTACCGTGAACCATTGCATCAGCTTGGTTACGAGTTGCTACTAGCTCTTCGAATTTCTTATCTTCTTCAGCGTGCGCTTCAGCATCACGAACCATTTTTTCTACTTCATCGTCGCTTAGACCTGAAGAAGCTTGGATTGTGATCTTCTGTTCTTTACCAGTATCTTTATCTTTAGCAGATACATGTAAGATACCGTCCGCATCTACGTCGAATGTTACTTCGATTTGTGGCGTACCACGTTGTGCTGGGCGAATACCTTCTAGGTTAAATTGACCTAGTGATTTATTATCGCTTGCACGCTTACGCTCACCTTGTAATACGTGAATCGTTACCGCTGATTGGTTGTCTTCGGCTGTTGAGAAAACTTGTGATTTCTTAGTAGGAATCGTCGTGTTTTTCTCGATTAGCGCAGTCATTACTTGACCCATAGTCTCGATACCTAGTGATAACGGAGATACATCAAGTAGAAGTACGTCTTTAACGTCACCAGCTAATACACCACCTTGAATCGCTGCACCTACTGCAACTGCTTCATCAGGGTTAACATCTTTACGTGGCTCTTTACCAAAGAACTCTGCAACTGTTTTTTGAACTAGAGGCATACGTGTTTGACCACCAACAAGGATGATGTCATTTACGTCGCTTACTGATAAATCAGCATCAGCTAGTGCACGCTTAAGTGGCTCAATTGACTTAGTTACTAAGTCTTCAACAAGTGACTCAAGTTTTGCACGAGTAACTTTCACGTTCATGTGCTTAGGACCTGTTGCGTCAGCAGTCACGTACGGTAAGTTAACTTCTGTTTGTTGTGCAGAAGAAAGTTCAATTTTCGCTTTTTCAGCAGCTTCTTTAACACGTTGCATTGCAAGCGGGTCGTTTTTAAGGTCGATACCTTGATCTTTCTTAAACTCTTCAACTAAGTAGTTGATAACACGGTTATCGAAATCTTCACCACCTAAGTGAGTGTCACCGTTAGTTGCTAACACTTCAAACGTGTGCTCGCCTTCAACTTCGTCGATTTCGATGATAGAGATATCGAAAGTACCACCACCTAAGTCGTATACTGCAACAACGTTTTCACCTTTATTTTTGTCCATGCCGTATGCAAGTGCAGCGGCAGTTGGCTCATTGATGATACGTTTAACTTCAAGACCAGCAATACGACCAGCATCTTTAGTCGCTTGACGTTGTGAGTCATTGAAGTATGCAGGTACTGTGATTACTGCTTCAGTAACCGCTTCACCAAGGAAGTCTTCTGCTGTTTTCTTCATTTTTTTCAGCACTTCTGCTGAAATTTGTGGTGCAGCACGTTTCTCGCCACGCGCTTCAACCCATGCATCACCGTTATCAGCTTTTACAATTTTAAAAGGCATGATACCGATATCACGTTGTACTTCTTCGTCTTCAAAACGACGACCAATTAAACGCTTGATTGCAAATAATGTGTTAGTTGGGTTAGTTACTGCTTGGCGTTTTGCAGGTTGACCAACTAATGTTTCACCGTCTTGCGTGTATGCAATGATCGATGGTGTTGTGCGATCGCCTTCCGCGTTTTCAATAACGCGTGCTTTATCACCGTCTAGTACTGCTACACAAGAGTTAGTAGTACCTAAATCGATTCCAATAATTCTACCCATGAATCTTCTCCAACTTCAAAATTCGTTAATACGTTCGATGACTAGTAAATAGGGATGCAGGAAACTGAATTCAACTATAAAAATGAAAAATTTTACTTTTTTTTGAAATTTTTTTTGAAATGCCTGTTTTTTCCTCAAAAAGCACTGTATTTGTACGCCTATTGCGGAACAAACAAACTGGTCTGATGACTTTGGCTGTGCTATAACCTAAACCATAACAATAAACGTTAAGGAAAATTATGCATTTTGATCAATTACTCGCCATGGCAGCTGAACTTGGCAAAGACAAAACAAAAACAATGCAGTTTCCAGAAAACTGGTGCCAAGGACGCACAGCGTTTGGTGGATTATCAGCCGCTTTACTGTATCAAGCTATTCGTCAGCATATCGATAACTCTCGCCGTTTATTATCTTTAAGCACTAACTTTGTTGGGCCATTAATCGCTGACTGTGATTTTACAATCGACGTTGAAGTCTTACGTGAGGGAAAAAACAGTGCACAAGTACTCGCAAAAGTAATTCAAAATGGCGATGTTTGTGTGATTACACAAGCCTGTTTTGGGGCTGAGCGCCAATCAAGTGTACGTGTAGATGTCACTAAAACCATGCAGCTAAAACCGGTTGATGAACGTTTTACCCTACCTTATAAAGAAGGCGTGATGCCGGCATTTTTCCAGCACGTTGCACTGTGTTTACAAGACGGCAATATGCCTTTCTCTGGAGCAGACACCTCACATTTAGGTGGTTGGATGAAATTCAAACATGTACCAGAGCAAATGACTGAAGCCCATATCATAGCCCTAACAGATGCATGGCCACCGACTCTATTACAAATGTACAAGCAACCTGCACCAGCAAGTAGTATGTCGTGGTACATAGAATTTGTAGAAGAACCTGCAATTGCCCATGATGCTTGGATTGGCTACGAGGCTGTTACCCATCATAGTAAAGATGGCTATGGTCTTGAAGATGGCTGTATTTGGAGTGAAGACGGTAAGCTAATTGCATTGAGCCGCCAAACTGTTGCGTTATTCGCGTAACTCTGGCTCTGAAAGCTGCGCGTACTCAGTACCATCAAGGCGAATAATTGCTTGGTATTCGCCTGATTCTATGATCTCACCAAGACCCAAATTAAACGTGTTTTTTAACGTTTTACTGTAAAAAAACGCAGGTCTTGGTGCTTCTTTAAAGATTGCATGCACAATAAAAGGTTTTACCTCAGCGCTTTGTTTATATTTTTCTAAATAATATAAAAACACCCGGC
This sequence comes from Pseudoalteromonas sp. PA2MD11, assembly GCF_017808125.1. Classification (NCBI taxonomy): domain Bacteria; kingdom Pseudomonadati; phylum Pseudomonadota; class Gammaproteobacteria; order Alteromonadales; family Pseudoalteromonadaceae; genus Pseudoalteromonas; species Pseudoalteromonas sp. PA2MD11. The sequence continues at coordinate 70,599 of NZ_JADKNF010000010.1, read as the reverse complement.
GCTCTAGAATAATAACATCAACCCAGCCTTTCATAAGGTGATCGACCTGCGCTTCTTGGTTAACCACTTCTTCGTAAGAACGTAAAATATTGGTAACCGACTTAAAAGGTGCTTCAATAAAATTAGTTGCGTTTTGAAAGGCAAGTACACTTTTACCTGCTAAATCATAGATAGTGCTAATTTTTAAATCTCTATTAGCAAGGCTGACCGCAACATTTTGATAGCGCAGTAGTTCATCACTTTTATAAACATGTGGAGTGAGAACTGGAGGAAAGTTTAATGCAATATCAACCTCTCCCTGCATAAGCTGTTGCTCTGCACGTTTATTAGACATGTAATGGATATGAATATTAGAGATGCCTTGTGACTTAAAAGCTGCTTTTAAAATTTCAAGTTGAATACCGCTATTGGTATCTTCGATAACATAAGGAGGTAAAGAGGCGCTTGCAGCAACCACAATAGGTTGTTGTATATTTGGCTCAGATAAACACTCACCTTTAACACTAATAAACAACATTAAAAGGGTAAATAATTGCTTCACTAATCACCATAATGAATTAAATGTATTAAAAAGCGTAATCGCTTTGTACAAATATTAGCTTATATTAAACAATGCTGCATTTGTATTTATGCAGTATTTGGTGCAAACTTAACTAAGTTCTTGTTTATGAGACCCTAAGTTTGCAAACAGCCTGCCCTAGTTGTGATCTGGTCGTTGAGATCCCACATTTAAATGCAAAACAAGTAGCGCTTTGCCCACATTGCAATACTAAGTTATCAACATCACAAGCTTGCCAAGACAGTACAGTGGTCGCATTGAGCTTAAGCGCAATAGTCATGCTTTTAAGCAGTATGTTTTATCCTTTTTTATCTTTCACGAGTAGCGGTATTACACAAACCATTACGCTTCCTGATGCTGCGCGTATTTTATTCAATTACGATAACGATTTTTTGGGTCTATTTATTGACATAAGCATCATAGGCTTACCTATGTTGTTATTACTATTGATTATTCCGCTACATTTAGGTGTATTAAAAGTACTACCATATTTGTGGGGCAAAAGATTGTTAAAAACCACCTTTGCTTTAGAGCCTTGGATCATGTCCGAAATTTTCTTAATCGGGGTGATGGTCAGCATGGTCAAAATAATGTCAATGGCAGACATTGAATTTGGTGTAAGCTTTTGGTCCTATGTGGCATTTGTGGTTCTATATGTAGCAACCATGGCGAAGTTAAATAAACACTATCTTTGGAAGCAATTAAGAGAGCCCGCATATATAGATCAAACAATTGCAAACACACGAGCTATCGATCAAGGACTGCGTGCTTGTCATGTTTGTGGCCAATTATGTAATACTGAAATTTGCTCGCGATGTGACACAAAAACCTTTACCCGCAATCCTTATAGTGTACAAAAAGCGTTTGCTTGGTTGATCACATCTGTCGCTTGTTACATCCCAGCCAACGTCTACCCAATTATGTATACCACCAGCCTCGGTGATGAAATGCCCTCTACGATTATTGGTGGTGTGATGATTTTGTGGAATAGTGGTTCTTATCCAATAGCCATGATCATATTTTTGGCCAGTGTGGTTGTTCCCCTTGCCAAAGCGCTAATCTTAAGTTTTTTATGCTATATGGTGATGAAGCCTGCAAATAGACAAACAAAAGGCTATACACGTATCTACCAATTAACTGAATTTATAGGCAAATGGTCAATGATTGATGTATTTGTTGTCGCGATTCTAGTAGCCTTAGTACAACTAGGAAATTTAATGTCTGTGACACCAGGCATAGGCACAATATTTTTTACCACTATGGTAATTTGCCAAATGTTGGCAGCCCATGCATTTGATCCACGCTTACTGTGGGACAGCCCTACTAATTTAAAGAAAGTAAAACAAGAGACTCTGGCATGAGCGAAAACGCTAAAATAAAATCAGCGCCAAATATTTCAGCTATATGGATAATTCCGTTAATAGCCCTACTAATAGGCGCATGGATGTTATACCAGTATCAGGCAAATAAAGGCACCACTATCTTTATAAAAATGCCTCATGCGGAAGGTATCGTTGCTGGCAAAACTGAAATAAAAGTACGTAGTGTAAAAATCGGCCAAATTAATCATGTACGTCTGTCAGATCAGCAAAATAGTGTAATTGCAAGAGCTCAAATCGATAAACACTATGATGACCTATTAACTGACGATGCAAAAATTTGGGTCGTTAAACCACGAATTGATGATACAGGTATTACTGGAATGAGCACTCTGCTCTCAGGCGTATACTTAGAATTTGCACCGGGTGAAAGCAAGAAGCTAGCGGATAAGTTTGAACTTCAGGATGAACCCGCATTAATTGGCAATGATGTTAAAGGTGGTCGTTTCACACTGCTTAGCTATAACGCTGAAGTACTTGATGTAAGTACGGGTATTTATTTCAAAGATTACAAAATTGGCCAAATAGAAACTGCAACCTTTGACTGGAAAAATCAGGCCATGAAATATGGCATTTTCATTAATGAGCCTTATCAAAATTTAATTACCTTAAATTCTATATTTTGGGTGAACTCAGGTATCGAAATAGACCTATCAGCTGATGGAATTAATGTAAATACAGGTTCATTAAGTAAGTTACTCAAAGGTGGAATTTCTGTAGGTATACCTGAGCAGCAATCTCCTGGAGAAGTCGCCACTAATGGACACAGTTTTTCATTAAGTAATAGTTATAAAGCCGCGTTAGAAGAGCGCTTTTATGACTTTGATTATTACTTAATCGATTTTGAGCAATCAATTCGTGGGTTAAGAGCTGGGGCACCTGTTGAATACCGTGGTATGCGTATTGGTAGTGTGGTTGAAGCACCAGCAAGTGTCATGATCGACGGCAAGCCTGCACACTTTAGAACTGACAATACCGCAGTACCTGCCCTTATTAAAATTGAATATGGTCGTCTTTACCACGACAGTACAGCTGCACGCGAGTTTTGGCATTCAAGCTTAGATAGCTGGATTAAAAATGGCCTTAGAGCCTCTTTAAAGCCAGGTAACTTACTTACCGGCGCCGTATACGTTGACTTAGACATTTATGATAACGCGGAACCTGCCGAATTAAAGACTATAGCCGATTATACCGTATTCCCAAGTGTATCGAGTGGTATTACGGTAATAGCTGACCAAGTATCCGATGTGTTAAATAAAGTGAACAACCTTAAGATAGAAGACAGCTTGGCACAAATGCAAACTACGTTTTCTGAGTACCAAGAACTTGCTCATGACATGCGAGAATTGATCAATAAACAAGATACCCAAGATTTACCCGGTGATATAAATCGCAACTTTGCAGAAATGACTAAAAGCATGCAACAGTTCGATAAAACAATGAAACAATTTGAAAAAACCATGGCAAGTTACGAACAAGGTTCGGCTTTCCATCAGCAGTTACAAACTACCTTGTCCGAATTTAAACGTTTAAGTGAAGAGCTACAACCACTTACACGTGGCTTGAACCAGCAACCTAATATGTTGATATTTGATAAAGAACTACCCGCAGATCCAACGCCGAGGAAACAATAATGAATTATAAACGCTGTGTTTCAATCGCAGCAGTGCTGTTACTTTCGGCCTGCAGTCAAACGTCATTCTCAACTATTGAGTATTATCAATTCTCGCAGCCAATCGTGAATATGCAGCGGTTAGCTGAAAATACGCAAGCTCAGCTAAGGATCAACACAGTACAATTACGTGGTGCGCTTAATAATCGCGGTATTGCTATGGTACTCGAAAATAATCGAGTCAATGCTGCTAACTACCATTTATGGAGTGAATCACCCGATTTAATGTTAACAGCGAGTGCCCATCAACAGTTATACACCGAACTTGATAATTGGATGGTAATAAAAGGCTTGCCAGTGATCACCGATTTAGATCAACAAAGCTATTATGAATTAGAATATGAGCTACATCACTTTAATGGCGATGAGCAAGGTAATGCCAACATTGCAGGGCTTTGGCGTTTATACTATACAAGCCCTAAATCGGGCCGAAAGTTAAAAGCGGTTAATTACTTCAATGAGCTTACACCATTACAAGCAAGTGATTACGAAGGGCTTGTCGCGACACTTGAGTCAACATGGTTAAAGGTAAACAAACAAGTTGCAAACAAAGTATCAAAGCTTACTCTTTAAAAAGAGTTTTAGAGGCTGATTGTCATCGTTAATGATGACATCGCCTATAAGCTCAAAGCCAAGTTTCTGTAACACCTTTTGTGAGCCAATATTTGTTGGCGAGGTTATTGCTGCAAGTACACCAAGCTCTAATACGTGTTTTTTGGCCATCAATAACCTAGCAGCAGATGTAATAATACCATTGCCTTCATAGTTAGCTAACAAGGCAAACCCTAAATCGGGGATAGCTAACGCATCACGCTGAAAGAGCCCTATCATACCAACCGGTGTATCATCAGCTAAACAAACAATATAACTGCCAAAGCCAAATTGATGGTGGCTATTTATAAACGTTTGTTGAATATAATGCTCTGCTTGTGCGGGCGTATTAATGTTTTTATTACCTATGTGCTCTAAAAATGTTGCTTGGTTTAAAAGCTCAACGATAAAGCTCGAATCATCTGGCTGCCCAGCGCGCAAATATATATCTAACATTTATTAAAAAACCTTACTCACGACATCATTGGTAAAATTAAGGCAATCAAGAACCCGCTCTTTTTGTACTTTAGATAACTCATCAATATCAAAATAGCCATACTCTGTGTGCTGATCGCTCAACATTATCTCAGCGTCCTCAGCCATATGAGCACGAAAAATAAACGCATGAGAGTTAAACGCTGTGTGATAATAAACGCCACTTAAATAAGCGATATCTACGTCACAATTAAGTTCTTCTTGGCATTCGCGAAGTAACGCTTGATGAATGGTTTCACCTTTATCTAAAGCCCCACCAGGTAGCCCCCAACTTTTTTGACCGTAATCAGCTTTTAGTAATAACACCTGACCTTGGTTGTTGGTGATAACTGCATGACTACTGAGTCTGTAAGTATCTGAAAATGCCATAAACCTTTTACTCAATTAAGTTACAAAAGTGACGTTGTTGGTGAGTGTAAATTAATAACTATCACAATAAAAATTGTTATTGACTAAATTAATATTCAGGATTATTTTTCTTGCGATGTTTTGGGCAAAACAAAAGCAGTATATCCTCTATACTGTCTGGCGCCAGCCAACGCAGGCACTTTCCCTAAAGGGTCCATAAAAGTGTGTTCGCGTAAAGCAGTTAATTGAGTCAATAGACTCTTGATTTCTGTAAGCAATCTCGTATTGCTTAACTGTGTGAAAATTATAATGCAAGAACCTTCTGCGTTAAGTTTACTGCCGCCAGTATTGGTGGTGGTTTTGGCCGTATTTTTACGCCGCCCTATTTTATCTTTACTGATTGGTGCTTTATTTGGTTTAGCCATGCTAGGTCCGACCGCTGTGTTAGCCAATTTTGCTGATATTTCATTAAAAGTAATGCAAGACGAAACCATTGCCTGGCTAATTCTAGTCTGTGGTGGATTTGGTGCATTAATCGCTTTATTAGTGAGAACCGGGGGTGCAAGTGCATTCGCCGAATTAGCGTTAAAATTTGCCAAAGGCCAGCGTTCATCGTTAGTAATGACCTTTGTGCTAGGTGTAATTATTTTTATCGATGATTACCTAAATGCACTAACCGTCGGTGAAACTATGAAGCGTATCACCGATAAGTTTAAAATTAGCCGCGAAATGCTCGCTTATGTTGTTGACTCAACGGCTGCGCCTATTTGTGTGCTTGTACCACTCTCTACATGGGCCGTTTTTTTTGGTGGCTTGTTAGTTGATAATAATGTTGCACCAGAAGGTCAAGGTATTGCCGTCTACATTCAAGCAATCCCTTACATGTTATATGCTTGGTTTGCAGTCATTGTTGTATTACTAGTTAGCTTAAATGTCATTCCTGCTTTTGGTCCGATGAAAAAAGCACAACTACGTGCCATGAATAATCAAATCGAAATATCAAATAGCCAGTACACAGATGTTCAAACAGCGGATGAATACGCAGTAAAAGCAGCGGAAGAAAACTTTGAAACAGCCGCTTCAAACGGCAAACTGTATAACTTTTTAGTGCCGATAGTTTTACTTGTCGCGTTTACTGTTTACTTTGACATTGACGTATACAAAGGATTGCTTGCAACCTTTGCCGTTGTTTTGCCTTTTTATATGTTACAAAAGTTGATGACATTGTCAGAACTCGTTGAGCGTATGCTTGATGGTTTTAAAAGTATGATCCCCGCTATTGGGACTGTGGTTGCAGCATTTATATTTAAAGATGTGTGTGACCAATTAATGCTTCCGCAATATGTCATTAATACCTTGAGCCCTTATATGACGGCCCAGTACTTACCTGCAGTGGTGTTTTTGGCAATGGCAGTCCTTGCTTTTGCAACAGGTTCAAGCTGGGGGATTTTCGCAGTAACTATCCCTATTGTAATGCCTCTGGCTTACGCAATTGATGCCAATATTCCTTTAGTGATTGGTGCTTTGTTGTCAGCGTCGTCATTTGGTAGTCAGGCGTGCTTCTATTCTGATTCCACGGTACTTGCCGCGCAAGGCTCAGGGTGTGATTTAGTCAGCCATGCTATCACGCAACTGCCTTATACCTTACTTGCAGCAAGCGCTGCATTTATAGGGTTTTTGCTTATCGCATAAATCAAAAAGCCCAAGCAATTGCTTGGGCTTTTGTTTATAAGCTAATAAATTAGTTTTGGAATTTAATGCCTTTGTAAAAACTCTCTAAGTTTTCGACTTTTGTTTGGCTTTTCAGATCTGCAAATGGCTTGTCTGCAAACTTACTACCACGCATTTGAATATTTAAACGCGCAGCTTCACTATTGAGCATCGTTTTCTTGTAATAATCTTTCAGATCAGCCAAGGTTACTTTTTCAACTTCAGCGATAAGCTTTTCTTTAGAGTCAAACTTAAAGTTCTCACGATACCAGTCTGTAATAAGTGGCGACATTTCATCACTTAAATTCTTAGGTTGCTCTTTTAAAGACACAAGCGTTGCATTTTTAAGTTGTGCAAATGTTTCTTCTGTCATGTTATCAAGCTCAACTGCGTATTGCTTTTTAAACTCATCAAAGCGCGCCTGCATCTCTTTAGGGCCTTTAACCGGTGTTTGAATGTAAAGACCTAATGCAGAATAATCTTCGATTGGACGCGCTAACGCACCAACCGCATAAGCTAATTGCTCTTCAGTACGTAACTTATCAAACGCTACGGTTCTAAAGTGGCTTTGTAAAATTTGTGCCTGTGCTTTTTGTTTATAGCCAGGGGTTGGGTGAACAACCATGTCAATGATTGCTACATCAGCTACATCAATATCTTTTTGTAAAACGATACGCTCACCAGGCTGAGGCAACCAGGCTTTACTTCTAGCAAACTCGGTCGCTTTATGACCCTTTGGTAAAATAGCGGTTAGTTTACTCGCAATAGCGTCAACATCATTTTGGTTATAGTTACCAAATGTGAATACGCGTAAGTCATTGGCAGCAAGTGTTGATTGCTTAATAGCCGTAAAATCAGCTAGGGTAAGCGCATCTGCCGCAGCAATCAAGGTTTCGGTATCAAATTTACCACTACGAGTAAGCTTAGAGTACTCACCGAATGCTTGATAGAACGGGAACTGTTTTTGCTGATTTAGTAAATCACGCTTAAAACGATCGATTGCTTGGGCAAAACCTTCTTCAGACACCTCTAAGTCTAGATTTTCAAGCGCCTGAGCTAAAAGGACATCTTGTTTATCAGTGAAACCACTAAGCGATAACACAAGGCCATTACTTGACTGTAGCCCTAAACTCATACCTGCAACAGCGGCTTCTGTGCTTAATTTACTTTGTTGTAAGTTATAAAGATCAGCCCAAATTGAGTAAAGAACTTGTGATTTAACATTCACAAGGGCATCTGGCGTATTAATATAAACTTCAACAAGACCTTTAGGCTGCTCAGCAAACTGCTGACTTGCTTGACGCCAAACTTTAACGCCTTGCTTATCAAATACGAGTTCAGGGTGCGCTTGTTGTTTAAACTCAGCTGTTTTAATTGCAAAGCTTTCAGGTAATAAGCGGTTAACTGTTGGCAATGCTAAAGCGTATTCGCTTGGTTTATTCCAGCTTGCAACTTCTGCTTCGCTGATGTCTTCAATACGATATTTACCATCGTAAAAATGGAGCTGTGAATCTGTCTCTTCTTGTTTTGAAATATACCAAATACGTAAAGTATCTTCGTTTAATTGCGAAAGGACATTTTGCACCGCATCTGCATCAAACTTTGCATAATAATAAGGAGCGTTAATTGCGTTGTTCACAGGGAACTTTTGCATGCTATCAGTTAAGTTACTTACATAACCAAACTCATCCCCTTTTTCTAGGAATTGAAACGAATTGTTTAACGATGTACGAATTTCATTAAAGTATTTGCTATTAACACCCTGCTCTTTGGTAAGTGCAATATATTGCATAACCATGGCAACAATTTCTTCGCGGTTTTGCATGCCGGCATCAGTCAATTCAATATCAACTGTTAAGCTGCCGTAGTTCCCATATTGCGTTGGTGAAGCAGAAGAAGATAAACCTGATACCCAACCTTTATCACGTAGTATTTGTGCTGGGCTGCCTTGCATTTCGTTACTTAAAAGGTAAGAAACAAAACGGTTTGGTTTAACTGCAAATTGTGAACTGTTATCAGCAATAGTGAATTCTAATTGCAGTTGTTTTACGTCTTCGTTCGGTGCGTAATAAACACGTTTACCGCCAGCTTCAGAGAAGTCTAACTTATCAGTCACCGTTGGCTTTTCGATATTTTTATTTTCAATATCAGCAAAGTACTGTTTTGCTTTTGCTTCCATCTCAGCAAGTGGACGATTTGAGATCATCGCCACTTTCATGATGTTCGATGAATAGTATTTGTTATAAAAAGCAACGGTTTCTTTATGAAGATTGCTGCCTTCTTTATCACCTAGTGTTTCTAAGTTACCAATCAAGAAGCGGTTAGCAGGATGTGAGCCCATCATTTGACGTGCCAATTTAAATTGGCCAAAAAAGTCCATTTCACGACGCATTGACCACTCTGCGTTTACCGCATTTTTTTCTTTGTCTGTGTACTCAGGGTAGAGCTTTGGTGATTTAAAGAAATCCGCAAAACGGTCAAGTGCTTCATCGTAGGCATCATTGTTCACTTTGAACATGTAGTTTGTGATATCTAACCAAGTGTAAGCGTTATGAGCACCGCCATTTTTAGTCATAAAATCACTGTAACCTTTGGTGTCTGGGTAACGGTCCGTACCAAGGAACAGCATATGCTCTAAATAGTGCGCCATACCTTGTTGCGACATAGGGTCATGCAATAAACCAACACCAACACTCAATGCAGCAGCTGATTTTTCAGCACTTGGATCTGAAATTAAAATTACATCAATTTCGTTATCAAGTTTTAATGTTTTGTACTCACGGGTGTCGTTTGGGCTGATAACTAACGAGTCAGGAATAAGGTTAGTATTAGCTGCAGAAGGCGTTGTGGTAGAAGTAGAAGAACAACCTGCTAACACTGCAAAAGCGATTGCACTGAGTCCCATTATTTTTTTCATTATTTTGTATCCATTAGAAATTGAATAAATTTTTATTTATCATGTGTTTTCAAGCGCCGCAATTCAATGCTTTTCAGTTAAGTTACAGCAAAACTTTGTAACACATTGTGAAAATGCAGTACTTACGGTTAAGATTAATAGCAATAACTATAACAAAGGATGAGCTATGGAAAAGTGGCTAATTGTAGCAATGTTCACTCAAGTCTTTCTGACTTTTACTGTCATGTACATTATGGGTAAGCGCCGTTTTCGTGCGGCAAAGCAAAAAACCATTGAGATGAAAGACTTCTTAACAATGGAACTTGAAAAAGCTGGGGATAATGTTCGCGTAGCAGATCGTAACTTTATCAATCAATTCGAAATGCCTGTGCTGTTTTTTATTGCCTGTTTAACAGCTCTGCAAGTCAATGCTGTAGGTACTGTTTTTGTTGCCCTTGCTTGGGTTTATGTTGCATTAAGAATTGTTCATAGCGTAATACACTTAACTTCAAATACCTTGAAGGCGCGCTATTATAGTTTTGTTGTCAGTAGCTTTATTATGCTAATAATGTGGGTGCTGATTTTAGTTAGAATCTTCTAATAATCATCAATACAAAGAAATAAGGCGCTTTTAAGCGCCTTATATATACCCAAGCCACCTCAAGATGCAGAATTCAGCGTTTCACAGGAGCTTAATATCAAGGCGTTACTTTGTTGGTTGGAATCATTTACGACGAGCAAAGCCTGCTAGGGCTAATAAAGATAGCATCCATGCAAGACTACCACCTGAACTACTACCGCCGTTGTCTGAAGCGTCATCTTCATCAATCAGCGTGTTTTCTTTTGGTGATAAAGAAGCAGATGAATTAGGGTCATCGTCAATCACAGTTACACTGTTAATGTAAAATAAGTTTTCACCACTAAAACCTGATGTTGTATCTGGGCACTGCTCTTCATTTAAGTTTACTACTGGGATCTCTCCACAATGTACTAATTCTGTGATTTGCTCTATCACAGCCATACTCTGGACAGTTACCTCGCCAAAAACGGTAAAGCCACCATTTTGTAAGTCAAGATTTGCGCTGTTATCTTTTAAATTAAAAAACCACTGACTGGTTGCACTGTTAGCATTGCCACCAAGCTTAGCCATTGCAATGGTACCTTTCACATTAGACAACTCTGGTTCATTAGTAATAGCGTCTGCGGTGTCTATCGCATCAAAGTCAGTACCAAATTTAAAACCTCCACCTTGTAAAATAAAGTTATCAACAGAACGATGGATAACGGTGCCATCGTAGCTACCATCTGCAACATAATTTAAAAAGTTTTCAACGGTAACAGGTGTCTGTTGATCATAAAGATGAACCGTAATGCTGCCCAGATCCGTTTGCATTTCGACAATAGTTGCATTCGCTGTAAAACTGCTAGCCAATAAAGCTGTTGCAAGTAGATGTTTTTTCATTGTTTATCTTTCCTGATAATTTTTATTATAAAACTGCAAGAAGCTTAAACAAAATAGACAGGTGCTTAAATAGCAAACAAAACAGTTACACAAAACGCGTCAAATCAATTACATCTCAGTTACATTAATTTACACCGTGTATTCATTATGGTTATAAAAAGTTTAAAGATTAAATCAAAATCGTCTTATCAAATAGGCTCAGTTTGTTAGTATCTGCACGACAACAATGAACATACAGGAATGAACCATGGCGAATGAAGAGAACGCAATATGCGATTTTGGCCTACACCAAGGTGAGCCTTATAGTAAGTTACCCGCTAGTTTTTTAAATTGGATGGTCGGCAATAATCATCAAAAGTCTCATTATGCAGAACAAGAACTACAACGAAGACAACTTGCCGCAACAGGACAACTAAATACAGAAAATAGCGACAAAAGTTTATAAAAGACATTTAATTTAAACTTAAGTCGTTTAAACTAAGCGCATAATTAACCTACTGCTCTATTCAGGCAAACAATTATGCGTTTTTTTTTACTAACATCGCTACTGGTTACCCTAACCGCGTGTAGCTCCTCTTCTAACAATACAGATTCAGCCCAATATTTCACTCTGCTCCATACTAATGATAATCACGGTCGTTTTTGGCATAACGAACATGGTGAATATGGTATGGCTGCTCGCAAGACTTTAATTGATCAATTAAGAGCCGATGCTAAAGCACAAGGACATGCAGTTTTACTGCTGTCTGGTGGCGATATCAATACAGGTATTCCTGAATCAGATCTACAACACGCAGAACCGGATTTTAAAGGTATGTCTGTAATTGGTTACGATGCCATGGCAATTGGTAACCATGAGTTTGATAACCCGCTGGCTGTACTCGATAAACAGCAAAAATGGTCTAACTTCCCTTTTTTATCAGCCAATATCATAGATAAAACGACCGGTGAAACTCGTTATCAAGCATACAAAATCTTTGAAAAAAACGGACTCAAAATTGCTGTCATTGGTTTAACCACAACAGATACAGCAAAAATAGGTAACCCGCAGTATATCGGTGGCCTAGAATTTAAAGACCCTACAGAAGTGACTGCAAAGTTAGCCCCAAAAATTGAAAAACAGTACAAGCCTGATATCACTATTGCTGTAACGCACATGGGTCACTATGTTGATGCTAACTTTGGTATTAATGCACCCGGTGATGTGACTATGGCGCGTAACTTACCAAAAGGAATGCTAGATATTATTGTCGGCGGTCATTCACAAGAGCCGGTGTGTATGAAAGAAGCCAATGTTGCTGACGAAAGCTTTATGCCAGGTAAAGCGTGTAAGCCTGACCAACAAAACGGTACTTGGATCATGCAAGCCCATGAGTGGGGTAAATATGTGGGAAAAGCTGAATTCAAATTAGAAAACGATGAATTAACTCTGCTCAATTACTCACTTATTCCGGTCAATCTTTATATCGATGATGAAAATGGCAATAAACAGCTAGCGGCTGAGTACATCGAGCCAAACAAAAACTTACAAGACATGCTCGCGGTTTATCAGAAAAAAGGTGCAGCACAAATTGCTGGTAAAATAGGTAACGTGGATGCAAAACTTGAAGGTGACCGCAATAAAGTACGCTATGAGCAAGTAAACTTAGCACGCGTTATTATTGCTGCACAAATGCAGTCAGTGGGTGCTGATTTTGGTTTGATAAGCGGTGGCGGTATTCGTGATAGCATTCAAGCTGGCGATGTCAGTTATAAAGATATTTTAAAAGTTCATCCTTTTAAAAACCGTATCACCTATATTGATATGACAGGCCAAGAGCTATTAGACTACTTACAGGTTGTTACTTCTTTCCCACCTGATTCTGGTGCCTACTTACAATACTATAAGCTAAGCTTCAAACGCGATAACGACACTTTATCTGATGTTAAAATTGCTGGTAAACCACTTGATATGACTAAAACATATCGAATGAGTATTAATAGCTACAACGCCTCTGGTGGTGATGGCTACCCTACGCTTACCAATAAAAAAGGCTTTGTAAGTACAGATGATACCGATGCACAGGCATTAAAACGTTTCTTTGAGCAAAATAGCCCTGTTAAAGCGGCTGATTACACTCCTAAGCAGTTTTAGATACCTAATCATCAATATCTAATTAGATAAAGGGAAGTCAGTGACTTCCCTTTTTACTTTAAAACTAGATTATTTCCCTATGACTTCAATATCGGTGATCTCAATCGACTTCAATCCGTAATGATGTAATCGAGAGCGTGAACCTTCACCATGGGCTTTAGGCGGATAATAGGTTTCTTTTATCTCAAGCTGGTCTTGCCAAACTTCATCAAGGGCTGCCCGAATTTCGCTTAAAGTTTTTTCTAAGCTATTAGTAAAGTTTGGTCGTTTACGTATTGTGTGACCAAGCTCAACTAACCGGTAAAAATACTTGTTCGCTAAAGTCAGTAATTCTTCTGGTACATCTTTATTTTGATTAAGCACTACGTCTGGTTGTTCAATACAAAACTCAACTAAAGCAAGATAAAAACACAATGGTTTATTCGCAAGTGCCACTGTTTTATCAACATCGCAACTAGCAGCCAAGGTTTTATTTTGAAGATCGACTATCAATTTAGGTTTCTCTTCTATCTGAACTGCAACTTCAGGTTCGTTTTTAGCTATTTGAATCTTGGTTCGTTCACTGATAAATAATAAGTAGGTAAATGTAGATGCAAATAAGCAGACCAGAATGAACACAGCTATATCGTTTTTATCTAATAAAGAAGATGCGATAACAAAGCTAACCGTTAATGATTTTTGAGGTGCATGTAATTGCTTAGTAATTAAATCAGCACGAGCAGGATATTCCGAAATACCTTCAATAGAGTAAACCATCACGCCTGAGTCTGCTAATTGAGCATTAAGACGCGTGATATAATTGAGTACCATGTCTCTACTACCGGAGTGCTTCAAAAAACCATCTGGTAAATTTAAATGGTTTAAATCAAGAGCAATACGGTTTTCAACTTTTGCTAAAGTCAGTGCATCATTAGTTGTTGTCTTATAAGCTTTTGCAATAATGAAGGTAGCAAATAATACCAAGCAGCAGCTTAAAAATATTGCGCCATAAACAAGCTTAATTCTAATTGGCAGCATTGCTATCCCCTACTTTCATTGTTTGCTGAGTCGAGTCACATTCCCAAAAAGACTCAACATGATTAAAGTAATGAGAATTTTGATTGTGTGCCAATAGGGTTAACTGCGCTTGAACTGCACATAAAAGGTCGGTGTTCTCGTCCTGCATTTTTAAATACCAACGACTGCCACTTATATTGTCGCGTATAGGCGTAATATAATTTTTAGAAAAACGTTGCTGATCACTGTCTTGCCAATAAGAAGAAATTAAATCAACCTTTCCGCTGGCAAGCAGCTCTCTTAACTCAGTATGGGAACTAGCGTAAGTTATATCTAGGTTTTCTAGGTTGATATCTAATTTTTTAAATAGCTGCTTTGGTAAAATATGTCCTGAGCGACTGGTTGGGTAATCAAGTAAACCAATGCGTTTATCTAAAAAGTAGCTCTTATCAATTCTAGGTTTTTCTTTACTCGAAATTAAATAGGCAGTGTAATCAGGAAATCCAACAACAGCTTGATAGTTGTAAGTTGACTCCGCCATAAAAGCGTTAATTAAATTTTCTTTAGCAAGGATTAAATCAGCAATCCCTTTGCCTAAAAACTCAATCGTGTCTGAGGTTTTATAACCCCAATAAGAGGTTACCTTGCCATATTGTTTACTTATGATGTCATCATTGCATAAGGTTTTAGCAACATCCTCAGCCAACACTTTGCCCGATGAATACACCACTAACTCGTTAAGGTTAACCTCTGATTTGGTATCACATTGAAAAGACGTTTCAATAAATGCATCGATATCAGAAACAGCCGGTTTACCCTGCAAAATTCCGATATAAAAAAACAAAATAACTGATAGAAACAAAAATGTAACAATCGACGATTTTTTTATTAGTATTGTTCTTAAATTCAATTTTAATAGCCAACAACGCTCCGTTGTCTCTATTTGAACAATTATTCTTACTTATTACAACAAGTAATTTTACCTGAATAATTTAAACTATTGATAAATAACATATATGAACAAGAAATTATGAATCTTATTGAGTCCTTTCTATTTGATTTTAAATTCAGGAAAATATGCCACAAGAAATCGTGCTTCATTGCACATTCATTTTGGACACTGAGTCAATGTTACAAAAAACAATAAAAATGTTGCTGTTATCAACACCAGTTATTTCAGCAGTGTTAAGCAACCCTGCAAATGCATGGGGGCAAAATGGTCATCGTATTGTTGGTGAAATTGCATCTAAGCATATTACAGACACCACTAAACTAGCATTAGTTCCTCTACTCGATGGTGACTCACTACCACAAGTTGCAACGTGGGCTGATGAAATGCGTTCTGCTCCAGAAAATTTCTGGCAAAAGAAATCTTCGCGCTGGCATTACATTAACTTTAAAGAAGGCGATGCTAAACCCCATTACGATTCAGATGCCCATCATAATAAAGAAACCGTGTCAGATATCCTTGAAGGCATGGAATACTCAATCTCAGTTTTACAAAACCAGAAAGCCTCACTAGCTGAAAAACAGTTCGCACTGCGTTTTTTAGTTCATCTAGTTGGTGACAGCCACCAACCTTTTCATGCCGGACGCGGTGAAGATCGTGGTGGCAACAATATTTCTGTCACATTCTTCGGTCAAGATACCAATTTACATAGCCTATGGGACACAAAACTCATTGAAAATGAAAATTTGTCCTATACTGAGTTTGCGCAATTTATAAATACAACAAATCAAGCGTTAATCACGGACTATCTTGCCAGTTCACCTAGCGATTGGTTAGTCGAATCAAATAATATTGCAAATTCACTGTATAACGAAAATGAAACAAACGTAAGTTATAGTTATATCTACAAAAACTTACCAATTGTGAAAAATCGCCTACAGCAAGGCGGGATAAGATTGGCTGGTTTATTAAATACGTTATTTGATAAATCAGCAAAACCGTTAGTAAAGGCACTTAAGATGCCAACTGACAGCAAACTATAAATGAAACATAACCTCTAACACGGGAAATAACATAATGAAAATCCAACTCCGCAAAACAGCTCTATCACTTGCTATTGCAGCATGTGTTGGTGTGAGTGGTGCAGCGTTAGCAAATGAAACAACATCTGCTATCAAGGGTCAAATCAAAGGTCCTAGCGGCAACCCTGCTGCTGGCACTAAGATCACTATCGTTCACTTACCTTCAGGTTCAACTAAAGAAACTGAAACGAACGATGCGGGTTACTTCACAGCAAAAGGCCTACGTGTAGGTGGTCCTTACCGCGTTGTTGTAGATTCTGACGTATTCGCAGATCAAACATTCAATAACATTAACCTACAAGTGGGTGCTGACTACCCAGTTAATGTTACGTTAGAGAGACAATCTGATGTAGAACAAATCGTAGTTACTGGTCGCCCTATCAGCCGTATGTCTGGTGGTACAGGTCCTGCTGCAACGTTCACTCTTGAAGATTTAGAAAACCAACCAGCTATCAACCGTGATTTAAAAGATATCGTTCGTATCGACCCACGTGTAACAATCGATGATAGCCGCGGTTCAATCAACTGTGGTGGTGGTAACCCTCGCTTTAACAGCTTAACGCTTGACGGCGTTCGTATGAACGATAACTTCGGTTTAAGCTCAAATGGTTACCCTACAATTCGTACTCCTTTCTCTTTCGATTCTATTGAGCAGGTTGCAGTTGAGCTAGCGCCGTTTGATGTTCAATACGGTGGTTTTACATCTTGTAACATCAATGCGGTTTCTAAATCTGGTGGTAATGAAGTACACGGTGGTGTGTTCTTTGATTACACAAATGATTCAATGAAAGGCGACAAAATTGAAGGAAAAGATGCGGATCCTGGTGATTACACCGAAAAGCGTTATGGCTTCAATGTTGGGTTACCTCTAATTAAAGATAACCTTTTCTTATTTACTTCGTATGAGAAACTTGAAGGCGTAGAACAATATAATTATGGCGCATTAGATACAGGAAGTGTATCTACTTCAGACTTAGCACGTATCCAACAAATTTCTCAAGACGTATACGGTTATAACGCTGGTACTACACCATCAAGCCAACCCGTTGAAGATGAAAAAATCTTAATTAAGTTAGACTGGAATATCAACGATGAGCACCGTGCCAACCTAATTTATAACTATAACGACGGTAATAGTTTTAAGCAGTCTGACACTGGTAGTACACGCTTATCCTTAGATAGTCACTTCTTTGAAGAAAGTGCAGAATATACATCAATCATCGGTTCACTTTACTCAGATTGGACTGATAACTTATCAACTGAAATTCGTTTAGGTAAATCAGAAGTTGATAAAACTGTACAATCACTTGATGCAGCAAGTAGCTTTGGTGAAATGCAAATTGATGCAACAGATGGTGGTACAGTATATATCGGTCCAGATGACTCTCGTCAATCAAACGACCTTGATTACGAAACGACGACAGCTAAATTTGCTGCAACATACTACCTTGATCAGCACACGATCACAGGTGGTTACGAGTATGAAGAAATCGAAGTTTTCAACCAATTCGTACAACACACCCAAGGTGAGTGGCGTTTTGATTCTATTGATGATTTTGAAAATGGTTTAGCTTCAGCTATTTTCTACAACAACGCAGCAGGCACAAATAATCCTACTGATGCAGCGGCAAACTTTGCCTATGCTCAACATACATTCTATGTGCAAGATGAGTATAGTTTCACAGATTTAGATGCAACATTAACGTTTGGTCTACGTTACGACAAATACACAAGCGACGACAAACCTAACTACAATGAAAACTTTACAAACCGTTACAAGTTCAGCAACCAAGCAACATTTGATGGCATTGACCTACTACAACCGCGTGTTGGCTTTGAATGGTACGCAACAGATGCATTAGAAGTACGCGCCGGTTTTGGCCTATTCTCTGGTGGTAACCCGAATGTTTGGCTATCTAACTCATACTCAAACGACGGTATTACAAATATTGGTACTAGACGTTTTGGTGTAGATTTATTTAATACACCAAACGTTAACGGTGGTACACCAGGTTTTGAAGTACCACAAGAAATGTATGATGAAGTTGCGCAAACAACCATTGGTGCAGGTGACTCTTCAGTAAATGCTGTTGATCCTAACTTTGAAATGCCATCTGAGTGGAAATACTCAATTGGTGCAACATACACAACTGAAGATGAGTATGTATTCTCTTTAGATTACTTACTAAGCAAGCGTAAAGACGCAGCAATTGTTCAAGACATCGCACTTCGCGATTCTGGTAATACTACATTTGATGGGCGTCCAATTCTTGAGTCTATCGAAGGTCGTGATGGTGATTTACTACTTACCAACGTTGATGGTAGCAACGGTGAATCTCATGTTATCTCTGCTGCGATGAGCAAACGCTTTGATAATGGTATTAGCGTACAACTTGCTTATGCTTACACTGACTCAACAGACGTTAACCCAATGACTAGCTCGGTAGCGAGCTCAAACTACGGTAACATGGCGACCTACGATCCGACAAACCCAGGTGCACACACATCTGATTACGAGATCCCTCATCGCTTTACTATGACATTAGGTTACACAACTGAATTGTTTGATGGTTATAACACACGTTTCAACCTATTTAGCGAAACATACAAAGGCCTACCTTACAGCTATACATATAATGGTAGCGACAGTGTTTGGGGAGATAGCAATTCAAACCGTAGCCGTCAGTTAATGTATATCCCTGAGGTTGATGATCCTAATGTTGTTTACGACATGACACCTGAAGAAGTAACTGAGTTTAACCAGTGGATTTCAGCTCAAGGCCTTGAACGCGGCGAAATCGTTGGCCGTAACAGCCAAAATGCAGATTGGTTCACTAAAGTTAACTTCAAGATGACGCAAGAGTTACCTGGATTCATGCCTGGTCACAAAGGTGAAGTCTTCTTCGTTATCGATAACCTAACTAACATGTTAAACGATGACTGGGGTGTACTTAAAAAAGGTAGCTTCGTTGGTAACCGTATGATCAAAACATCAATCGATGACCAAGGTCGTTACGTATACTCAGACTTCAACCCTAACAATGGTAAAACTGCAACACAAAGCAGCGCATCAGTTTGGGAAATGCGTGTAGGTGTACGTTACACATTCTAATAACGAGTTAACCTTGTTATGAAGCAAAAGCCCGCCCCTACTGGCGGGCTTTTTACGTTTGGGGGAAAGTTAGCAAGAGTAAAGCTCCAAAAGTAAAGTTAGAAAGTTGCAAGGTAGCAGCGATTTTACATCGCGCCCTTCTACATAAAACCTAGAACCTAATACCTGATAAATCTTTTCGTAGGACTGGCTTTAGCCGGGAATGGTTGTAGAAATGAGATACGAGATATAAGAGTAAAATAAGCCAGTACCAAGATTAAAGCTTGAAGTAACAAATTAATGCATTTATATGTAGCAGATTTTATATCGCGTCTGAGGGCTGATGTTTAACTGGATCTAAGATTGTTATGTAGGTCGTCATTTATGGCGACAAATGTTTAAACACTGAATGATGACGGGCTAAAGCCCGACCTACATTGATATAAAAATGCAGGCCAATGAGACCTGCACAGTTATGTTTATTTAAGCTGCGTAAACCGCAAGTGGGTGTGTTGTGTTAATAGATACATGTACTACATCACCTGGGCGTACCATCACTTCATGGCTAACACGGCTTGTCACCACAGTATCACATGCCAGTTTAACAGCGCATAAACGGCTGCCACCTTCGTAACGTACCCAAGTCACTTTTCCATTACTGGTATCAGCATTTTGAATAAGGTGAATATCATCAGGGCGAAGTAATACATCAACCTTCGCTGTATCATGATCAACCTTAATAGCTGGGGCATTACCTAAATCAGTGGTGGCGATATCACCTTCACAGTTACCGGCAATGAAACTTGCTTCACCTAAGAAACGCGCAACAAAGCGATTGCTTGGTAAGCTAAAGCAGCGTTCAGGGGTATCGATTTGCTGAATAATCCCTTCTTTCAGTACACCAACACGGTCACCGACAGATAAGGCTTCTTCTTGGTCATGGGTTACCCAAATAGCAGGTACACCCGCATCTTTTAGAGCATTACGAATATCCCAACGAAGGGTATCTTTCAAAGCTGCATCAAGGTTTGATAACGGCTCGTCAAGCAATACGAAGTCAGGTTCGTGAGCTAGAGTACGCGCAAGTGCTACACGCTGCTTTTGACCACCCGATAAAGTAGCGGGCTTTTTATCACGAAATGCTTCAAGACCCAGTAACTTAATCCAGTGATCTGCTTTAGAGGTATCGGTTAATCTAAAGCAAATATTTTGCTGTACCGTTAAGTGCGGAAATAACGCAAAGTCTTGAAATACCATCCCTACTTTACGCTTTTCTGGTGGTACTTTTAATTTGGGTGTTGCCCGCCATGAGCCTAAGTTAATTTCGCCTTCGCTGATAGGAATAAGCCCTGCTAACGCTTGTAAAATTGTACTTTTACCACAGCCAGTTGGACCAACTAGCATGAGGATCTCACTTTCCCCAAGTGATAAGTTAAGTTCACTTACCACACGATTGCTACCATAATCGATAGACAGCTTACTAACTGATAGCATTAAACTGATCCTTAATGTTCTAATTGACTGCGCTTTTCACCTGAAAGCATTATAGCTAAGCCACATGCTGATATCACTACTAACAAGAGCCCAGGAATGGCAGCGCGACCGAAATAACCGGCTTCATAAACTCGCCACAAATAGGTTGATAGGGTTTCAAATCCTGTTGGGCCGAGTAACAATGTTGCTTCAAGCTCCCGCATTGATTCTAAAAATACCAAGGCTGCACCAGCAATGATACCGCGCAGTGTTAAAGGCAAGGTAATACGCATAAATGCTTCACGAGGGCTTGCGCCTAATACGCGTGCTGATTTAATTAAACTCGAATCTAAGTGTTCTGTGCTGGTTCGCACAGAGCCAACTGCCAACGGTAAGAAGCGCAGCACATAGGCAATCACTAATAATGCCAGAGTTTGGTATAAAAGCGGTAATTGCAGGCCACCATAAACAAGTGCAGTACCCATTACGATACCTGGAATACCAAATCCGAAATAAGTAACCCGTTCCATAATGCGCCCTACTTTACCGCTTAAGGCAGCATGCGCTACAGGCACAGCAACCACAACAGCGACAATAGCCGCAATGCCAGATGCATAAGCTGAGTTCCACGCAATGCTGAAATCAAAATCAGCAACACCATCACGGGCAAGCCAAAGGGTAAAAATGGCTAACGGCAAACAAATAGCCAATAATAAAACAGGTAGAAAAGTCACCAGCATGGCTAACTTTTGCCCGTTAGATGGGAATAACATCAGCGGTCTACCGTGACGCTCTGAAGCCGTTTTAATTTGTGATTCGATGAACAGTAAAAAGCCTACTATTACCATTAATTGAAGCGACAACATCGCTGCACGACTTAATCCAAAGGCGTTATATTCAACATAGATTACCCGAGTAAAGGTATCTAGGCGCATCATCGCCGGTGTACCAAAATCTGATAAGGTATAAAGCGCAACCAGCAATGAGCCCGCCGCAATACCGTTTATTACGCGCGGTAATATGACTTTAAACACACTCATCGGCATCGACATGCCTAAAGTGCGAGCTGCGTTTACCATGCTAGCATCGAGACTAAGTAAAGACGAACGCGTAGTTAGCATCACAAACGGGAATGTGTATAGCGTCATTACAATGGCTGCACCCGTTAAGCCATACATAGGCGGGGTTTCAAAGCCTAGCAGCTGATTAATTTCACCACCGGGGCCAAATGCTGCATATAAAGTAAACGCGCCAATATAACTTGGAATAGCAAGTGGCGCTGCAAACAAAACAAGCCAAAGCTTTTTAAAAGGAAGTTGAACATAGGCACTGATAAACGCCAGAGGCACGCCAATTAAAATAGAGCCTAAAACAGTTAACACCATAAGTGATAAGGTGTTACCTAGAATTTTTAAATTATGACTATCAAAAACAGCCGTCGCATCACTGGCTAAGGTGATCAGAATATAAACTGGCACTAACGCCAAAAGCGCTGCAAGCAGCGCCATGGGATAAGAAGCAGGTATGCGCATTATAAAATACCGCTACTGCGCATAAGGTCGAGTGTTGGCCTTAAATCTGCCAATTGAGTTAAATCGATTTTCGGTGGTGACACATCCGTTAATGCTGGTAACCCAGCTGGTTGGTCAATACCTTGGATCAATGGAATTTCGTAGGCTTCACGTGCTAAGTAACTTTGTACTTCAGAACTTAGTAAGTAGCGCATAAAGTTCATTGCATTTGGGTTGTCTGTCAGTGATAACACACCTGATGCATTAACTAAACAACCGGCATCTTGATTGGTGAATGCTAGATCAAGATTAGCATCAGGTTTACCTGACTTAAGACGTAACGTGTAATAATGGTTTGCAAAACCAATATCCACTTCACCACGCTCAACAGCCATCACTACGCCAAGCTCGCCTGCATAGGTTTTCGAACGTTTTTGAACTTTCTTAAGCCATTTAGCGGTTTTATCTTCACCTTCAAGAATACGCATTGCCGTGACAAATGATTGGAAAGAAGCATAAGCCGGTGCCCAACCAATAGATAAATCGCTATCAGCAATGGCCATTATGCTATCTGGGATCTGATCTTTGCTTAAACGCTTAGTGTTATAAGGCAATGTACGAATACGACCTGTCACTGGTGCCCAGCCCGGATAACGAAACTGCGGTTGTAACTGCGCCTCTAAGTCAGATGGTAAGGCTTTAGCTAAACCTGCGTCGGTGACTAGACCAATTGCACCAGAGTCAACAGCCCAAAATAAATCAGCACGTTTAACACCCGCTTTCGCTTCTGCCACAATCATGTTGGCAAGTGCAGCAGTTGGGCCACGGCGAATAGATAAATTAAGTTTTGGGTTTTTCTTTTGGATTGATTGCAGTACGTTTTCGTACAAACCACCTTCACCACGGCCTAAATATAAAGTTAGGTCACCCTCTAGGGCTGGTAAGTCTTTCACTGAAATTGGGCTTGCAGCTGTTGCTGCAAAGGCACGAGAAAGAGGTAGCGGCATTGCGCCTACTACCCCAAACGCAGCCAGGCCTTGAATAAAGGTCCTACGCTTCACTAAAATACATCCTTACGTGCTTTTTCGGCTTCTTCTAGTAACACCTTAGCGCGATCTAGTTTTTCTTGCATATCAACAACCACTGCACGGACTTGGTCAACAGACCCTTTATCAGAAATAGCTTTAGGCAGGGTTACGTTAAAATCTTTTTCGAGTACTTCTACTAACTTCGCATCTTTTTCGATAAGTGTACCTTCAACACCTTCAAATAAGTGAAGGTAAGTATCGTGTACAATTTGCGTTGCTTCATCGCTTAAACGTTCTGCGTATTTTGCAACAACACGGTCTAATTTATGTTTGATCTCATCGATAGTAGCGCTTTGCGTCATTGTTTCAGAAGCAGTTGCTTTTACAGCTTTTAATAAGCCTTTTTGCTGGAAGTCGGCAGCAAGTTTAACAGCTCCAAGACCCTGCCACAAGGCAGCATTTAGGGCCTTTTGGTGCTCACGTACTTCGCTTGCTGGTTTTTTGTCATCAATAGCCATTTTGATACCATAAATGCCTTGCCAGATTGATGCATAAACCGGCACATAATTCGTTTCAATCGCACTGTGAAACTTTACTGATTCCCAGTATTCAATTAAATCATCGCTTTTAACTGCTTTTGCGCCTTTTGTTTCATAATCGGTAACCATGGTGTCAACTTTACCGACCATCCACTCAACGTCTTCTGAGTAATCTTTTAAATTTTCTTTTAGATGATTAACGTGCTCACCAATTGGGCCATTTGCCAATACAGGTTGGGCAATAAAAGTAGATGCTAATACTAGGCTAAGACCTAGTGTTTTAACGGTGTTTAACGCTAATTTCATAGGGGGGACATCCAAGTTTCTAATTGTAAATGATAGCCATTATCATATATGTATCGATTGTCTAAATCAATTGCTATAAAGCCTTGATTACAGATTTAAACATTTTTATTTAAGTGATTGGAAAGCTTACTAAGAGTGCTTATAAATTGTTTAAGTTCTTGGCTATCTAAGTCACTCACTAAACCTGCTTGCCACTCATTTGCTAATGGCACAATTTGTTCATGCAGACGGTTCCCCTCAACGGAAAGTGATAACAAACTTGCGCGTTTGTCCTTAGGGTTTTCTTTGGCCATTATGAGGTTTCTGGTCAATAGCGACTTTACTGCTCGAGACACCGTTGATTTATCCATTTGTGCCATATCACATAATTCTTTGGCAGTGCACTCACCATACTGCGCTAAATTCGCAATTATCCGCCATTGTGGCACGGTTAAGTCGAACTGCTGTTGATATAGCTCACTAAACTGTTCACTCATTTGCATTGCAATATTGGTTAGTGAATAAGGTAAAAACTGTTGTAAATCGAGCGTTGTTTTATTATCTATCGTCATAGCTGCACTACTGTCAAAAAATATTTACACAAGCAAACTTAGTGTTGTTTGAATTTAGTCTCACATGAGAGTATCTTACCTAAAACCTTTCAGGAGTCTAGTGATGAATAACGAATTACAATATATGACAGGCTTTGGTAATGAATTTGAAACCGAAGCATTACCCGGTGCATTACCTATCGGTCAATTCAGTCCGCAAAAAGTTAAATATGATTTATATGCTGAACAGTTCAGCACAACTGCATTTACAGCGCCCCGTGCTGATAACCGTCGTACTTGGTTTTACCGCATTCGCCCGTCAGTAATACAAGGTGATTACACACCAATCGATAATGGCCTTATTCGCACCGCTCCTATTACAGAAGTGCCAACACCACCGACAATGCTACGTTGGGATCCAATTGAAATTCCAGCACAGCCAACTGATTTTATAGATGGTTTAGTCACTATGGCTGCCAACGGCAGTGCCAATTCACAAACAGGTATTGGTATACATATTTATGTCGCTAATAAATCAATGCAACACCGTTACTTTTATAATGCTGACGGTGAAATGTTATTCGTGCCGCAACAAGGTGAGCTATTACTTAGAACCGAGTGCGGGATACTCACCGTTCGTGCAGGCGAAATTGCAGTAATTCCTCGTGGCATTAAGTTCGCAGTTGATTTGCTTACTGATACAGCCCGTGGCTATATCTGTGAAAACTATGGCCATGCCTATATTTTACCAGAGCGCGGCCCTGTCGGAGCCAATGGTTATGCTAATGACCGTGACTTCCACTACCCTGTAGCCGCTTTCGAAGATATTGAAGGTGATTTTGAACTCGTTGCTAAATTCAATGGCAATATGTTCCGTTGTGATATTGGCCACTCGCCATTAGATGTGGTTGCTTGGACGGGTAACAGTGCACCTTACAAGTATGACCTTGCTAGATTCAATGTTATGAATACAGTAAGTTACGATCACCCAGACCCATCAATCTTTACTGTATTAACATCACCATCGGGTACAGAAGGTGTCGCTAATATCGATTTTGCTATCTTCCCTCCACGCTGGATGGTGGCTGAAAACACATTCCGTCCACCTTATTACCACCGTAATATCATGAGTGAGTTTATGGGCCTAATCGAAGGTGTCTACGATGCTAAAGAGCATGGCTTTGTACCAGGTGGTTCTAGCTTACATAATTGTATGTCGCCACATGGTCCAGAAGCCGATGTATTTGAAAAAGCATCAAATGCTGAACTTGAACCACAACGCTACGAAAACACCTTGGCATTTATGTTCGAATCGCGTTACGTTATTTCACCAACTAAATATGCCCTTGAAGGTAAAGAGCGTCAGCCTAATTACACTGACTGTTGGCGCACTATTAAAAAACATTTCACAGGTAAACAGGACGTATAATGAAACTTTATAGCTATTTTCGTTCATCAGCTGCATATCGAGTACGCATTGCGCTTAATTTAAAGAACATTGATCACGAGTTGGTGACAGTTAATTTATTAAAATCAGAACAACAAAGTGACGAGTACCTAGCTAAAAACCCACAAGGGTTATTGCCAGCACTT
This sequence comes from Pseudoalteromonas sp. PA2MD11, assembly GCF_017808125.1. Classification (NCBI taxonomy): domain Bacteria; kingdom Pseudomonadati; phylum Pseudomonadota; class Gammaproteobacteria; order Alteromonadales; family Pseudoalteromonadaceae; genus Pseudoalteromonas; species Pseudoalteromonas sp. PA2MD11. The sequence goes on along the minus strand of NZ_JADKNF010000010.1, from coordinate 44,255 downwards.
GAAACTGATCAAGGTGTACTTGCGCAATCGCTGGCTATTTTAGAGTGGCTAGAAGAAACTCATCCAGAAACGCCTCTTTTAACGGGTGATGCATGGCAAAAAGCTCAGATCCGTAATTTATGTTATGCCGTAGCGTGCGATATCCACCCTATCGATAATTTGCGCGTATTAAAATACTTGGCTAACGATCTGGGTGTTGATGAAGAAGCAAAAACAACCTGGTATAAGCATTGGGTAGAAGTTGGCTTTGAGAGTATCGAAAAGCTACTTGATAAAGCGAACACGTTTTGTGTGGGCGACAAACCAACGCTTGCAGATGTGTGCTTAGTGCCGCAAGTATTTAATGCCTTACGCTTTAAGGTTGATATGACCAAATACCCTAAAATTGCTGCTGTTTATGAGCAATGTAATAAGCTTGATGCCTTTATAGATGCTGCACCACAAAATCAGCCAGATGCAATTTAAGCTTTAGAATTTGTTGTTAAAAAGGCCCGAACACTTCGGGCCTTTTATATTTGTTATCTTAGCGCTGAGTTAATCACACTCACATGGTTGATTAAATCGAGCCCTAAGTCCGTTAAGTAGCCCCCATCAGGACTGTCAGTAATACCTTTATCATAAAGCCGTTTTGCTGCATCTTTAATTGAGTTTTCGGCATCGGAGTGTATTTTAATTCCCTGCATTTGAGAGTTACGAGGAAATTTTGCAAGCAGGGTTAGTTCATCGATCATATTTTTATCAAATTGCATGTGTTCACCTTTTTATTATTTATTCCTTGTCATAAGCTTAGTGTAGTTATACAAATCTGCCCAACGGGAGGCGTATTTTGTTAAAGATAATTTTACTGTTAAGTACTTTGTTTACTTTAGGGTTTCTAAATCAAGCGCACGCTAAGGAAAAACCATTAATCGTGCTTGATGGTCAAGAGGCATTAAACAACCAAAAAGTGTGTTGGTATGAAAATAAACGCTATACCGAAGGTGCCTATATTGTCGTTGGCGAGATGACCTTAATTTGCAGCGCCAAACAGCCTAATTTTTCAAACAGTGATTTGGCGTGGCTCAGACTAAATGCTAATGGCGAGATTATTTACCCTAAACAAACGAAAACGATTCACGTCAATTAGATTAAAACGCACAGATAGGGTACTATTGCGCGGTTGCAAATAACCTAAGATTTATCATGGACAATCAACCAAATAATCCGTTACATGGCGTTAAATTAGCCGACATCGTTACTAAACTTGAAGAAAAACTTGGTTGGGAAGGTATGGCAGCGCACGTAGATGTACGCTGCTTTCAGAATGACCCAAGTGTAAAGTCGAGTCTTAAATTTTTACGAAAGACCCCTTGGGCACGAGAAAAAGTAGAGCAGTTATATATTGATACCTTTATCAAGAATGACCAAGCTGATGATGGCACTTTCCAATGGAAAAGCATCAAAAAGTAACTACTTATTCTTCAGCAGCTACAATCACCGAAAGCGATTTCGGTGATATCTCTACCTCTAGTTTATCTGCGGTTTTCACCTCACCATCAATAACATAGCTCAACCCTTTTGCTGCTTGTACAGTCACTCGTTTAGCATTTGTGTGGTGACTGTTAATAGCAAAACTAGTTTGCGTAATACTCGAGAATACTAACTCCGCAATACTTAAAGTACTCGCTTTAGAATCGGCACTCGGTGTTAGCCAGTTAACATCCAGTAAACCATCTTGGTGATCTGGCTGACCTGCAGATTGAGCAAGTAAAGTAGTGAATGGCGCGGCGTTGGCGATGATTAAACTGGTGGTATTGATTGTTTGCTCGTCGTTATTATCAAGAGAGACAACATAGTCTTGCGCTTCATGCTCACCTAATGCTTGCCAAAATCCTTGTAAATAAGCTAACTGCCCAGACTCATTTTTTGCATCACGATGGGCTTTTTCAATCATCTTTTGTTCAAAACCAATCCCTGCAAGTAATAACATACGCTCACCATTACACACAGCGGTATCTATTCGACTCGCCTGCCCTTCAATTATCAACTCACACGCCTGCTCTACCGGAATAAGCTTCGATTTTATACCCATCAACACATGAGCGAGGGCATTGGCAGTACCTAAAGGAATAATACCCAATTTACAGTCTGTATTAACAAGTACACTTGCCACCTCTGTTACTGTACCATCGCCACCACAGGCGATGACAACATCAGGGTTTAATTCAAGTGCTTCTTTAGCTAACTCAGTACCATTTACCTGTTCCGATGTTGTATAAACAGTTAAATCATAATACTCAGACAAACGAGCGGTAATTTGCTTACGTTTGGCTTCCCACAGTTTTGTGCCAGAAACAGGATTAGCAATTAGTATAGCTTTATTTTTGATTAATAAGTCACCTCTGCGGTGGCGGCGCACAAGATGACGCAGCTGGCGCTTGTTTAAATTTGCAGTTTCTCGTGTCTCTTTAATTTGTGCGAGTACTTGGTGTACATCGGCATCTTTATTTTGGCTAAGTAAGTAAGCTGCCATCACAAATACTGAACGGCCTCGTCCTAAAGCGCAATGCACTATCACACGTCTATCAGCTTTTACTTGATGGTCAATCCAATTAATTGCTTGGTGCAATTGGGCGCGTGTTGGCACGCTATGATCAAGAACAGGGATATTTAAATAACGAATATTCTCTTGGGTAGAAGACCATTCAAGGCCATCAAACTCACACGTTACGTCTAAAATAGCTGTAATGCCCATTTCTTTCATGGTATCTATATCGGAAGGAAATAAACGACAAGCTAAAAATAAATGCTCATTAATTTGTTGTAATGGCGGCACTTTGTCGTGTTTTCTCGACCAAGCATTGTAAAGCTGTGCACCCAATAAAAAGGGGATAAAAGCCCAACGAATATAGATAGGAATAACGCCATTTTCGCGTTTTCTAAAAATACGCGCGATATTAAAAAAATATGCGCCACTGACTAATAGTAACGACAGTGCAGTCCAATAAAAAAACAGTGCAAAGTACACAGTTTCTACGCGAATAGCCGCAATTATAAATACAATCGCTAATGCTAAGTAACTAAATGCTGCCCACATAATCACTCCTTGTTATTCTAATTGCACAATACCTTGCAAATTTCACTCCATATAAAGCCATTTAAATAGCTTTATAGACTATGAAAAATCAGCAACTTAGCAATTATTAAAAAGCTTACCAATTTAGTTTAGGACATTTTTTCACTACTTTATGAATAACTTACACAAATTTACATAATATTCACATGCAAGTTTGCCTTGTCTTGCAACCCTGCTACGCTAACTAATGGAAAAGAATTACTTTTACAAAATTAAACCATTCTTTTTGTAAAAACATAAATGAATTGCATCTAAAACTGTCAGCTAATCGTTATTAATAATAACAAAGGAAATCTATGGAAAACGATGAATTATTAACCCTATTAAGTGCTACAGCTAAAGGCGATAAAATTGCTTTTGGTCACTTATATCAGAAGACCAGCGCAACACTTTTCGCAATAAGTCTTAAGATGCTTGGCAATCGTGCGCACGCCGAGGAAGCTTTACAAGATGCTTTTGTTAAAGTTTGGCATAACGCAAGTGAATATCAATCATCTAAAGGCGCTGTTATGTCTTGGATGATCAGCATAGTTAGATATCGAAGCCTAGATATGATTCGCCATCACAAAGTGCGTAAGGAACAAACTCTTGTTGATGAAAATGATCATTTAGATGATTTACCTATTGATGTTAATTATGAAGACAACAGCAAATTGGTAGATTGTATCGAACAGCTTGATCCTCAGCAAAGACAGGCTATTCATTTAGCATACTATAGAGGTTTGACTCATCACGAATTAGTTGACCACATCGCGACACCGCTTGGAACAGTCAAAAGCTGGATCCGACGTGGTTTACAGCAACTACAAAGGTGCTTAACGCTATGAATTATGAAAATCAAACACTCATTGATATGTTAGCGGCTGAATATGTACTGGGGACATTACGTGGTTCAGCAAGAGATAGATTCACTCGGTTAATGCTAACTTCAACGCGGGCACGTGAAGCAACTTGGATGTGGGAACAACACTTGAACAACCTTGCAAGTTCAATAGAATCTGTGCCTCCAGATGAACATGTTTGGCAGAAAATTGTTAGCAGGATCGATCCTCAGGTAATACCTATAACGAACAAGCCAAATAAATCTAAATCATCGATATTACAAGCTTGGTCACTCATCGCTACGGCTGCATGTATAGTGTTAGCTTTAATTATTTGGCAACCTCAGGAAATAACGAAAGTTAAATCAGAACAAATAGCCCTTTTTAAAAATGAGGCTGAACAACCCCTTTGGTTTATTGATGTAAAAGATGAAAACTTATCGATTCGAGCTGCAACAGCACTTGTTCCGCGCACTGATAAAGATTATGAGCTATGGATGATCTTAAAAGGTAAAGATGCGCCGGTTTCTTTAGGTTTACTACCAAAATCGGGAACACTTGAGTTATCAAAACACATAGAGTTTGATGCGACAGAAATCTCGCTACTCGCTATCAGTTTAGAACCTCTAGGAGGCTCGCCAAATGGCTCTCCAACCGAGGTACTTTTCACTACAGAACTCATTATTTTGTAAATTAAAAGCCGTGTTTAAACACGGCTTTTTACTTTTTTCTAAAAAACTTTAACTTTTTTGCATCCAATAAGATTACCAATTCGTTACTAGCAATGACTTATTTTACAACTAAGGAAAAAGTCATGAACAAAGTAATACCATCTCTAATCACTATTGTAGTATGTAGTACCTTATTCACTTCTATTTCTGAAGCATCTAGCCACCGAGAAGCCCCTAATATTACGCGCTTTCCAACGTTAGATTCGACTGACTTTTATGCTTTTAATAGTTACGAAGAAGGTCGGAGTGACTACGTAACCTTTATTGCCAATTATATTCCTTTGCAAGATGCCTATGGCGGACCAAACTACTTTGCGATGGATCCAGACGCGACTTATAGCATCCATATTGATAACGATGGTGATGCTGTTGAAGATATGACATTCGCATTTAATTTTAAAAGTATGTTACCGAACAACAATATGGGAGTTGCTCTTACCGTCGGTCCCGAGGGTAATCAAAGAACAGTCGCAGTTCCTCTAAAAAATGTTGGTGGCGTTTCAGCAGGCAATAATGCAGCCGTTAATTTCAGTGAGTCATATACTGTGAGTGTAATTTCTGGCCCACAACGTTCCGGTACAAAAAGCATGCTGACAAACACCACCAATAGCAGCAACGATTTTTATAAACCTCTCGATTACATTGGTAATAAGACATTCTCTTCAATGGCTTCATACCAAGAGTACGCAAATCAATTTGTTTATAGTGTCGCATTGCCTGGGTGTGATGGCATGGGCAAAGTGTTTGTAGGTCAAAGAAAAGACCCATTTGTTGTGAATCTAGGCAAAACATTTGATTTAGTTAATTACGTCCCTGTTGAAGGTGATAGTGCGCCAGGTGCAGGCGATGGTGGTGGATTCCCTGGCGGGATTACACAAACAGCTGATAATGATGACTTAGCTATGAAGAATGTCACTGCAATTGCTGTAGAAGTACCAAAAGAATGTGTAATAGGTGAAGGGAATGGCACAATTGGTAGCTGGACAACCGCAAGTTTGCCCCAAGCACGCATTTTAAATCCTAATGCAGCATTTGCAAAAACTTCGGTAAATGGCGGAGCTTTAACGCAGGTTTCGCGTCTTGGTAACCCATTAGTGAACGAATTAGTAATTGGCCTTAAAGATAAAGACACATTTTCTACTTCAGCACCTGCCGATGATGGTCAATTTGCCGACTATGTTACCCACCCTTCTTTACCTGAATTATTAAATATTCTCTTTAAAGACGCTGTTAATACGACGTTGGGCACAGATATTGAAACATTGGCACCGACTAACTTCCCACGAAATGATTTAGTCACCGCATTTTTAACGGGTTTCCCTGGTGTAAATCAACTTGCTACAGTAACGCCATCTGAAATGCTGCGCTTAAACACAGCAATTGCCGCAACACCTCAAAATGAGCAATCAGCATTTGGTGTCGCAGGTGATGATTTAGCTGGCTTTCCGAATGGCCGTCGCCCTGGTGATGATGTAGTTGATATCGCATTACGTGTTGTAATGGGCCGCTTATGTTATCCGATCCCAGTTAATGGCACAGACACAGATCTTGGTTTGTGTACATCAGATGATGCAAGTGTTGGTAATGTACCTTTCACAGATGGTGCGCCTCTTGATGCAAGCATGATGGATAGCAGTTTCCCATACCTTGCTACTCCAATTGCTGGTTCTAAATAAACAGGAGAGTCATTATGTGTAAATTACAACTCTCAAGTATCACACTCATTGTATTGTCTGGCTTACTAGTCGCTTGTAACGATAGTGATAGTAAGAAAAATATGGATACTGAAGTCGTTAATTCAGCACCTAGCGCAGAAGATGCAATGGTAACCACTCAGACTGAAACCGTTATTAACGACATGCTCGAAGGCTCAGACCCTGATGGCGATACGTTAACGTTTAGTTTAGTGAGTGAGCCAAGTTTAGGTACTGTAAATGTAAATACGGATGGTAGCTATATTTATACGCCAAACTTAGAGACTGTCGGTTCTGATAGTTTTCAATTTGCAGTCAGTGATGGTGTGAATAGTCAGGTAACAGCAACAGTAAGTATCACGATAGAGACCTTACAAGTTGACTTTGCAACGCTTGGTCGCGCCGCATTTATTCAAGATGTAAATGCAGACCCTCTTCGATTGAATGGTCGAGAATTTATTAATACAGGTTCTGAGGCAAATTTTGATGATCTATTAAACGGGAATTAGTTTTTAGCTTGGCCACGGATGGCTATTTCTGGAGCAATCATGAAATATCTTTTATACATAGCTTTCGTTTTTAGCACTTACACTCATGCGGACCCATATATACCCAATGATAAAGATGTTATAGCCTTATCAAGCAAACCGAAAGAAACTGAATTCACTAAAGAACAACTAACCGCCTTATTTAATAAAAGCCAATTTGTTGGTCAAACAGAAACAAATCAAGGTATGTTAAAAAGCTATTTAGAAAAACAAATTACTCTAACCGAAGATCCCGATATACATTATTTTTATGCTCGCTTACTACAAAGAGAACATGAGTTTGAAACAGCAATTAATATTCTGACAGAAGTTATCTCACGCAAACCTGATCATACGAATGCTATTTTATTAAAAGCAAATTTACTGATGGTTAAAGGTCGATTTGAACAAGCACTTGCACAGTGTTTATCATTATTTGGTTTAGTTGGACTGGAAACTATTTCTACCTGCTCTCTCGATGTTAAGAGTCAAACAGGTGAACTTGAGCAAAGTTATCAAGCTTTACAAACCATTGTAAAAGAATCGTCAATGACTAGAAACACGCGTCATGTGCTCGCCGAGATGGCCTATAGGTTAGGCAATCCAGAACAAACGATAACTTACCTCAGTAACCTTGACCTAAAAACAGCCCCTGTCAGTTTAGTTGTTCTATGGGCTGACGCTCAGATGGCAAAGAAAAACCACCAGCTAGTATTATCAACGTTAGCACGTTTAACTGCTGAAAATACTAATTTGGAAGACGCTATATTATTACGCCTAGCGCAAGCTGAAAAAATTGAGAACCAATCAGATAAATGGCAAGAAAAAATGAGAAAGCGAGTGATACTAAGAGAACGGCGTCAAGACACCTATCATGCCAGTGATTTAGCTTTGTATTACTTAACATTAGATAAAAATAATGTAAAAGCTAAATACTGGGCAGAAATGAACTGGCAACAAGCTAAATTAGACAGTGATAAAAAACTTTTAGCACTCACTAACACTAGCAATTAAGGAATTATCATGAAAATCTTAGCAGCGGCTCTTTTATTTTTAATAGCATGTAGCTTTAAAATAAACGCCCATCAATTAAGTACAGCGTATCTTAACTTAACAAAAACCGAAAACGAGCAGTTAGTGTTAAAAGGGCAATGGCAAGTTGCTGTTATTGACTTAGAACATGTTATACCTTTTGACATTAACACAAATGATGTAATTACATGGCAAGAGATCAAGAGCCAAAAAGAGAGTATTTTAAAATACTTAGCTAAACATTTGGTTGTGAATCAGAATGACATAGGCTGTAAGCTGCATAATAAGGGGGATTTAAAAATCGACTCACATTTTAATGAATCATATATTGTCGTGCCTGTTCAAATAACATGCCCTACAACACAAGCATTCACCATAAACTACAGTGCGTTGTTTGAAGTTGATGCTAATCACAAGGCAATTGCTGACATTGCAAACTTTAGTAGAGTGTTCACGTTAAGTGAAAATAATCAATCATTTGATACCAATTTACCTAATTAGTACGTCGATTGATAGGTATGAAAACCCTATGCTACTAAGGCAAAATTTCGTTTTGTAAATCGATTTATTGCCATGAAATTTAGTTCGTAACTATCTAAAGCTTTAGTAAGCGCTAGTAGATGCGCTTTATTCAAAAGGTAGTAACAAGGTTTTCATTGTTGGGCGAAGTGCTTTAAGTAATTCATTAATATCTAGATCTGGGTTCAGCATTTTGCGTAGTAAAAGCCCCCCCATCACAGAAAACATCACTTCAATACGAGCATTCACTTCTTCAAGTGCCGTTCCTTGTAACGGCCCTCTTTCACCCACTAATAATTCGCGCATTGAATCACGGGCGTGGCTATCTGACTCACGCAGTAGGTTAGCCACTTTTTCATTACGAGCAGCTTCGGCAAGCATTTCTAAATCAAGCGCACCTTGATTCAAATCGGTATGGCGTTCAACGCCTCTGCCTAGACCATCTAGCAGAACAGTAACACGATCGCCGGGTTTATCAGCAAACTCTTTAAAGATTGAGAACATTTCTTCCATATCACGCTCAACAATCGATTCTATAATTGCTTCTTTACTGGCGAAGTAATTATAGATATGGCCAGCACTCATACCCGCGGTTTTAGAAATTTCGGCCATTCCCGCGCCATGATAGCCTTTACGTCGAAAACAATCTGCCGCGGCACAAAGCACTTGATTACGTCTTGCCTCGGCAAGCGCAGGGTCATTGTGTCTTTTTGTTTTTTGCGTCATGGTGTCTCCAAGCTTTACTGACTATGGTTAACTTTAATTTAAACAAGGTTTACAGGATCTTAATCTTAGAGGAGAGTCAAAACAACTAAGAACCTGCAAAACCTTAAATAAATTATGCTTTCGCTTATTTATTGCACAGCATTTTGTGCATTCCAGCCGCCGCCCAGTGCTTTATACAAATTAATTTGGCTCGCCAAATACGCTTGCTTACCCAAAATTAACTGTTGTCCTGCACTGTACCAATTTCGTTGTGCATCCAATACTTGCAAGTAACTGTCTGCGCCTTTTTGAAAACGCGCATCCGATAAAGTAAAAGATAGCTCATTACTTTGGTACAAATCATTAAGGGCATCTAGCTGGTGCATATAACCTTCACGGTCAGCAAGGGCATCAGATACTTCTTTAAATGCCTGTTGAATGGTTTGTTCGTAACTGGTTATTGCCATTTCTTGCTGTGCTTTTGCAACATCAAGATTAGCTTGATTACGACCCATATTAAAAATAGGCAAGTTTACCGAAGGTACAAAACTCCAAGTACCTGAACCTGAATCAAAAAGATTACTCAAGTCAGAAGAAGCTGTCCCCGCATTCGCGGTTAAACTGATACTTGGATAGAATGCCGCTTTTGCCACACCAATATTTGCATTGGCTGCCAGTAAATCATGCTCTGCAGCTTTGATATCAGGTCGCTGAGTCAATAGCTCAGACGGTAACCCTACTGGCAAATCAGGCAAACTAAGTACATCATCTATACTTTCACTTGGTAATAAATCTGCAGTGACGGTTTTACCTACTAGAAAATCGAGGGCATTTTTATCGCGCTTTAATAAACGCTGATAGCTTGCAATATCGACCTTAGCGGTTGCTACTGTACTTTCAAGTTGCGATAGCGTTAACTGAGAGGCAGCACCTAGAGCAAATGTTTTACGGGTTAGCTCTAAAGACTCCTGCTGAGACTTTAAAGTCTCGTATGCTAAAGCCAATAGCTCTTTGTCAGTCGCATAGTTAAGCCATGCATTCACTAATTCTGAAATCAAACTAATGCGAACACTGGTTAAACTGTACTCAGCAGCATACAGGTTTTGCAAAGCTTGCTCTGATTGGTTGCGGACTTTGCCCCAAAGATCAATCTCATAAGCGGTTAGGCCTACAGTTGCTGAATAGTTTTCAGAGATAGTTGCTTGACCAGTACCAGATAAATCTGCCGGAAGACGCTGACGAGTTCCCGATGCATTGAGATCAATGCTTGGGTAAAGTGCAGAATCTTCAATCTGATACATTGCTCTAACCTGCTGCACATTCAGTGCAGCAGTTTTAATATCTTTGTTGTTTTCAAGCGTTAGCGCAATTAGTTGTTGAAGTTGCGCATTACTGAAAAATGACTGCCAATTGAGCGCATTTATATCGCCCGCTGTACCTTGAATATCATAGTTTTGAGCAACGGGTAATTCACGTTGCTCCATATCTGGCGCCATATTACAGGCAGATAACATAAGTGCAGCAACAGACACTGAGATAAGTTTAGCTTTCATTATGCCTGCTCCTCATTAGTTGATTTTGTTTTGCCTGGGAATACTCGGCGCACCAGTACAAAGAACAGCGGCACAAAGATTACCACAATGGTCGATGACGCAAGCGTACCGCCAATAACAGCAATACCTAGTGCGTTTTGTGCACCTGAGCCTGCACTTGATGCAATTGCCAGTGGTAGTACACCACACACAAATGCCATTGATGTCATAAAGATTGGACGTAAACGAAGGCGAATAGCTGCTACCGCGGCATCGACAAGTTTCATACCTTCATCCATTTTATGAATTGCAAACTCTACAATTAAGATGGCATTTTTTGATGCCAGACCTATGGTGGTTAATAGACCCACTTGGAGATAAATATCGTTTGATAAATTAAATACAAATGACGCAATCGACGCACCAAAGACCCCAAGCGGTACAATAAGCATTACCGCTGCAGGAACTGACCAGCTCTCATATAACGCCGCTAAACATAGGAATACAACCAACAATGAAAGTGCATACAGTAATGGCGCTTGACCACCACTTAAACGTTCTTCATATGAAATACCTGTCCATTCGAACGATACACCAGGTGGTAACTTCTTAACCATTTTTTCAACTTCAGCCATCGCTTGACCAGTACTGTAGCCCGGTGCAGCCGCACCTTGGATTTCCATCGCTGAAAAACCGTTATAACGCTCAAGACGAGGTGAGCCATAAGTCCAATAAGAATGAGCAAAGGCAGTAAATGGCACCATGTCACCATTATTGTTACGTACATACCACTCATCTAGGTCTTCTGGCACCATGCGTGATTCAGGCGTACCTTGTAAGTACACTTTTTTCACACGACCACGGTCAATAAAGTCATTCACATAGCTACTACCCCAAGCCGTTGATAACGTATTATTGATATCTGCTTGCGTTAGGCCTAATGCTTCGGCTTTTGCTAAATCAATATCAAGCTCAAGCTCTGGCTTATCTTCTTGACCATTCGGGCGCACACCTGATAACACCGGGTTTTGTGCAGCCATACCTAAAAACATGTTGCGTGCTTCAAGTAGTTTTTCGTGACCTAGACCAACCCTATCTTGTAAGAACAAGGTGAAACCGTTTGCAGTACCAAGCTCAACAACAGCAGGAGGTGGGAAAGCAAATACGAACGCTTCTTTAATCGTTGAGAAGTATCCCATGGCTTTACCCGCAACCGCACCGACGGTTAAATCAGGACGCTGACGTTCATCCCAGTGTTTTAAACCCACAAAGCCGATTGCCGCGTTTTGACCAGAACCTGCAAAACTGAAACCTGTTACCGTAAAGATAGACTTAACCGCTTCTGATTGTTCTTCTAAGAAGTGATGTTCCATCTTTTCAACAACTTTTAAAGTTTGCTCGGTTGTTGCACCGGCAGGTAGGCTTACTTGGTTAAACAAAATACCTTGGTCTTCATCTGGTAAGAATGCCGATGGTAATTGTGAGAAAATAAACACCATGCCACCCACTATTAAACCGTAAATAAGTAAATAGCGTTTACTGTGCTTGATCATGCGAGACACAAAACCTTGTGTACCCGAGTTCGTTCTTTCAAAACCACGGTTAAAGCCAAGGAAGAAACGACCAAATAAAGATTTATCGTTATGTACATGACTTGGTTTTAGCATTGTCGCACATAAAGCTGGCGTTAAAATCAATGCGACAAGCACTGATAAACTCATCGCAGTTACCAAGGTAATTGAGAACTGGCGATAAATAACCCCTGTTGAGCCTGGGAAGAACGCCATAGGCACGAATACTGCCGAGAGCACCATCGCAATACCAACAAGGGCACCTTTGATTTCATCCATTGATTTACGTGTTGCTTCAAGAGGAGATAAATTCTCTTCAGTCATTACACGTTCAACGTTTTCAACGACGACGATGGCATCATCTACCAGTAGACCGATGGCAAGTACCATCGCAAACATGGTTAGGGTATTAATTGAGAAACCAAACACTTGTAAAATGGCAAATGTACCGAGTAATACAACAGGTACTGCAATAGTAGGAATAAGTGTTGCTCTGAAGTTCTGTAAGAATAAGTACATGACCAAGAACACCAGCACAACAGCTTCAATTAGAGTGCTTACAACTTTCTCAATTGAAAGTGATACGAATGGCGTCGTATCGTAAGGAACAACCGTTGTTAAACCTTCAGGGAAGAAAGGCTCAAGTTCAGCAAGAGCGGCTTTTACGCCATCTGCTGTATCAAGTGCATTAGCACCACTGGCAAGCTTAACACCTAAACCTGATGCCGGTTTGCCGTTAAAACGCGCAACAACACCGTAATTTTCACCACCTAATTCAACATCAGCAACGTCACTTAAACGAACAACTGAACCATCAGCATTTGTTTTTACAAAAATATTTCTAAATTGCTCAGGTGTTTGTAAGCGGCTTTGTGCAGTCACCGTTGCATTTAATTGCTGGCCACTTACCGCTGGCAACGCACCTAATTGACCTGCTGAAACCTGCGCATTTTGAGCACTGATTGCAGCACTAATATCAGCAGGAGTTAACGAGTATTTAAGTAACTTAGCTGGGTCTAACCAAATACGCATTGCATATTGAGAACCAAACAGCTGTACTTCACCTACACCGTTTACGCGCGAAATAATATCAAGCACGTTTGATGAAACATAATCACCGATATCGATGTTGTTCATACTGCCGTCTTCAGATACAAAGCCTACAACCATTAAGAAGTTACGAGCAGATTTTGCAACCGAGACACCTTGACGCTGTACTTCTTCTGGTAATAACGGTGTTGCAAGCGACAATTTGTTTTGTACTTGAACCTGTGCGATATCTGGGTCTGTATCTGCACTAAAAGTTAAAGTTAATGTCGCTGAGCCGTTAGACTCAGAGGTTGAAGACATGTAGAGCAAGCCATCTAGCCCTTTCATTTTTTGTTCAATAACCTGTGTAACCGTATCTTCTAAAGTACGGGCCGACGCACCAGGGTATGTGGCTTGAATACTAATTGCAGGTGGTGCAATTGATGGATACTGCGCAACCGGCAAACTTCTAATTGCTAAGATACCTGCCAGCATCACAACGATAGCAAGTACCCATGCAAATATGGGCCGATCAATAAAAAATCGTGACATTAAGTTTCTCCGTTACTGGCTGTTTGCTGCTGATTCTGCAGGCATTGCATTGACTGGTGCACCTGGGCGGATTTTCTGTAAACCTTCAACAATTAACTTATCGCCACTGTTTAGGCCATCTGTCACTAACCAATTTGAGCCGACAGTACGATCAGTTTTAAGTACGCGTGCTTCTACGGTATTGTTTTTGCTTACAACCATGGCTGTAGGCTCACCTTTGGTGTTTCTGCTTACGCCACGCTGTGGTGCTAAAATCGCATCACTTTTCACACCTTCAACAATCACTGCACGAACATACATACCAGGCAACAGTAATTTTTCAGGGTTAGGAAATTCAGCACGCAAGGTTACTGAGCCTGTGCTTGGATCAACAGTCACTTCAGAAAATTGCAATGTACCTTTATGTTGATAAGTACTGCCGTCTTCCATCTTTAATTCAACTTTTGAATGTAAAGCGGCATCTTTATCAAGCTCACCCGCAGCAATGGCTTTTTTCAAACGTGTTAGTTCACTGCTTGACTGAGTTAAATCAACATAGATTGGGTCTAATTGAGTAATGGTTGCTAATGCTGTTGCTTGATTAGCACTCACAAGGGCACCGGCAGTGACATCTGATTTACCAATTTGGCCACTAATTGGCGCTAATACTTTGCTGTAGTTTAAATTGATTTCAGCGGTTTTAAGCTGCGCTTGAGCCGTTAGTAAATCAGCTTTTGCACCTTTGTATGCTGCATCAGCTTCGTCGTAATCTTGTTGGCTTACAGCTTTGATACTTAATAGCTCTTTATAGCGCTCTGCTTTTGCCTTGGCATTAGCAATACTGGCTTGAGCTTTAGTAATAGCAGCTTTACTAGTTGCTACTTCAGCTTCAAATGTAGATGGGTCAATCTGATATAAAGCTTGGCCTTTTTCAACCTCAGCACCTTCAACAAACATACGAGACTGAATAATACCGTTAACCTGCGGACGAATTTGCGCAATACGTGAAGCAGCCACACGACCTGGTAACTCTTTAGTTAGTGTAAGTGGTTTACTTTGCATCTCAATAACGCCAACAGGAACAGCTTGAGCTGCCTGCGTTTGCCCTTGAGCCGATTCTGATTGGCCGCAGCCTGATAATAAAACAGCACCAGCCAAAGCTGACAGTGCAAAAAATGGAATGCGAGAGCGCTGCATGTGTAGTTCCTTAGTTTAGAGTGAACGATCATTCTAAACCAAAAAAGGCACAGATCAACCATCTTTAAAGAACTTTACATTAAATAAAATGCTTGCTTTAACGCATGAATTTTGTGCAATAAATAAATTGCTAATTGAATTATTGCGAACGTAACTGAGAAAGTTGTTTTAAAACTATTAGTTATGCGAATTGAAGTTATATCAATTCGCAGATTATTCGCCTAAACACATGCCCATAGCGCGGGCACTTGTTATTAAAGGATGTTCTAGAGGGATGACACGATATTCAGAAGTAGCTTCTTTTAAACTGATTGGTTTAATTTCACCGTCTTTACTGACAGGGATAAAACCAAATTGGCCTTGCTTTACTAGCTCAAATGCTTGCACCCCAAACTCTGCTGCAAGCACCCTATCAAACGCATTAGGTGTGCCACCACGTTGAATATGCCCTAATACGGTTACTCTTACATCAAGGTCAAGCGCTACACGTATTTGTGAAGCAAGCTGCTCAGCAATACCACCTAGTACAGGGTTTTCGTAACCGAGTTCATTTGATTGTTTACTAACAACACCACCAGCAACAGGTTTAGCTCCTTCTGAAATGACAATATTGGCAAATCCGTGGCCTTTATCAAAACGTGATGTTAGTTTGGCTTTAATCGCTTCAATATCGTAAGGAATTTCTGGAATAAGCGCGACTTCTGCGCCAGCTGCAATAGCAGAGTGCAAACAAATCCAACCGGCATCGCGTCCCATTACCTCAGTCACAATCACTCGGTTATGACTTTGCGCTGTTGGTATTAATCGATCAATTGCTTCGGTGGCGGTGTCGACAGCAGTCTGAAAACCAATTGTGTAATCAGTGCCATATAAATCATTATCAATGGTTTTTGGTACGCCTACGATATTTAAGCCATGCTCAAATAAATGCTGAGATACCCTATGCGAACCATCACCACCAATATTTATAACGGCATCAAACCCAAGTTGCTTAATAATACTGATTAACTCATCAGAGCGGTCAATAAACACTTGTTCGCCTGCTATTTCAGCAGGAAAAGCGGTTGGATTCCCTTTATTAACAGTTTCGAGAATTGTTCCACCACGAACATGAATACCCGCCACCACTTCACTAGTTAAGTGTATAATATCATTTGGTTTTTCAAGCACACCACAGTAAGCTCTTCGGCTACCATACACCTGCCAATTGCCATCATGCTCGGCTGCTTTAACCACCGCTCTGATCACCCCATTAAGCCCAGGGCAATCACCCCCACTTGTTAATAGCAGTAATTTTTTCATTGTGTTATCAACTTCGTTCACTGATTAATTACAGATTAGCTTATATGTTGAACTTTCTCGTATGACTTACATCAACTAAAGTTCGGTTTCTTATGAGTAGAAAAAAGCGCAACAAAAAGCACTAGTAATAGATACTTAGGCAGACTAGTCAGTAAAGTGGTGTTATCAATATTTGCAGAAAAGCTGTTAACAGCAAAATATAAATGCAGCGCTAAAAATGGTGTCAGCAATATAAAGTATGAATACGCTTTATCTCTAAGGTACAGGGACTTACTAATGAGTAAAAATACTAAAAGTAACGCTAACAAAGGAAGGCCTAAAGTAACGATATCAACCATTGATAAAGCAAAGTTAGGTGACAAGTCATAAAGGGCTGAAAGTACTTCGGTTGGAATCGCAATAGCTGAACCATAACCTATGACTGGTATAGATAAATAGGCAAATAAACAGCCAAAAATAAATAAAAGTAGTACGTTATATTTCATAACCCCATTCCATGGTTTGTTCATTATTAGTCTTACGCTAACTAATAATGAACAAATAATCCACTACTTTTTCAGTACCTTACACCCTTAAAATGTCTTAACTTTAAAGGCTAGGTTTTCTACCGCACAGCCTGTACTACTGGTGTTTACACGGTAATAATGAGTATTGTCAGTGGCATTTAAATCCAATAAAAACTCATCATGCTGAGCGACTGCTTGTTGCTCTTGTGTTAAGCACATAGCTTGTACAAGCGAACGTAATTTAGCATCTGAAAATATAGTGCCAAAACGCTGCATCGGCAGTGGCGGAATTTTAATACTAGGGAGTGCATTATCAACAGTTCGTTTAGCTAGAGTAAAACCATCCTTTGTTACATCAATAACTGCACCAGCAGGCCAATAACTGATTGCGCCGCTGTTTTTAGCATCTGATTTAACATGCACGACACCGCCTTTACCAATCACCGTCATTAGTGCAGTTTCACCAGCTCGAATTGATACAAGGGCGGTGGTCTCATCAATGCCAAAACCATGCTGTTGCCCGGTATCTGCCAGTAATCTTGCCAAACGCATTGTTCTGTTGCGCTCGCTAAAGTGTGTATCAAGAACACCATAAGTAAAGCTGCCAAGCCCACCTTGTTTTTCATAGGTAAGACTATCAGCCGAAAGCTTATCACCGCATTCATTTTCACAGCGCTCACTTGGCGGTGATACCGCAAACGAGCCTTCTCTCATTGCCGCTAAACTTGTACCATTTGAAATCATCGGCACTGTGCCATATGCATTTTTACCACCACTTTGCACCGCTGTACCTGCGCTTGTGCCAACAAGTAATGGTCTTTGTAAAATTGCCTGAGTCCAAGGATATTGCTTAGCGTTATCATCAAACAGTACTTTTCTGGTTAAACTCTGATCGCCACCGTTAAACATAATACCCGTCGCGTTTTTAATCAGCTTAACTAAATGATCGACCCCTTTATCACAAAGCGCTTTTTCGGCCTTGATTCGATCAGGGTAAATAGTCTCACGATTAAAAACGCCCATAGACTCTGTACGTAAAGAATCCAAACTGTCACATTGCTTACTGGTAATCGCTTTTGCTAAGGCAGGAGTAAGAGGTAACCAGCTTGATTCTACACCAGTAAAGTTTAATAACCCTTCATAAAAGTCAGCTGATTCATATGGATCTCTGCTTGATGCTGTAACCGCTAAAATTGTTGGTGATTCGGTGGTTGTTTTTAATGAAGCAGTAACAAAGTCTAAAATATCATTGGCTGCACTTTCGTCATTATCTCTTGTACTAACCTGCTCTTTTTGACGGGTTGAATCTGTATTTAATACAGCGACTTCAAGTGAGTCTATGACAAAGTTGTATTCTGAATCAGTAAGCTCGTTTAGTAACTTGTTATCTAAATCACGCCATGCCCATAAAATATCACTTTTGGTGATCACACCTGACTTTAGACGTGCAATCTGTGCTAACACCTTTAGCGTTTGCTGACGATTTTTTTTATTCTTGGTTGGCCAATTTGTCTTTATTGCAGATAAAGCATCATTATTTAATCGATATTGATTAGTCTGTTTACCACTAATCTGTTTATTCGAAAGACAATTTTTAGGGCTCATACTTGAGCAGGTGGTCAAAGAACCGCCAATTAAAACTAACGTTTGCTGTTGATCATTTGCATAAACTTTGCTGCCAAATGATGCGAAAAACAAACTAAATACCAACGATAAAGCTGAAGTTTGATATTTAGCCTTTTGCTCCTTAAGGATGTTCATATTGTTACACTCTTGTAAAAAAATATTAGAAAATTGCTTGCGCAGCTTTTTGTTGCTTGCTATAAAAAAAAGGAACATTTAAAAACGCGAGTAAGCTAGCACTGTATCGCTAGCTTTGTCAAAAGACCTTACGGATTGGAATTATGTTGAAAAACGCATTATCGCTTTGCACATATTTCTACTCTCCACACTACCTTTCGGAGTGGTTTGACGAGTAGCCACACCTCACTTCCTGTGAGGGGCTAGTTGTGTCTATAATTCACTGCCCTGTCTAAAAAATTATAACAATTATTCAAAACGTCACGGTTTTGCCGTGTGTTTTTTAAGGCAAAGGTAAATCAATATGTTTCGTCAGTTATCAATTGCTGTAGCAATCAGTGCTGTGCTGTGCCCAGTACAAGCTGTGTATGCTCAAAACGACCAACAATCAGAAAAAATTGAACGAGTAGAAGTAACAGGATCACGAATTAAAGGGGTTGATCTAGAAGGAACCATCCCGCTTACAGTGCTTGACCAAGATGCAATCAAGCGCTCAGGAGCGAACACTATTCATGAATTATTAAAAGATTTATCCGTTTTTAAAGGCGGATCCGGTACCTTTTCAACATCTGAAAGTGGTGGTACATCAACCTCAACGCCAGCGGGTCAATCCGCTGCGAGCCTTAGAGGTATGGGTCCTTCTGCAACATTAACGCTGATTAATGGCCGCCGTGTTGCACCAAGCTCGTTCGCAGCAGGCACTGAAAACTTTGTCGATGTGAACTCAATTCCACTTGCTGCAATCGAGCGCATTGATATTTTAGCCACTGGCGCATCAGCAATTTATGGTGCTGATGCTGTCGCTGGTGTTATTAACTATATTCTTAAAGATGACTATCAAGGAGCTGAAGTAAATACTTCTTACACCAATAGTTTTGACAGTCATGACGAAGCTAAGAAGCAGCTTAACTTAGTCTACGGAACCAATATCGGTGAAAGTAACTTAACGGTATTTGCTGATATTTACGACCGCAATGCCTTTAAAGCGACCGACAGAAGTTATACCGCAACACCTAATCTAGTGAATGGTTACTCATATTTACCGAAACTTGAGAACTCACCAAACATTTATTATTACAGCAGCCGAGATGGCAATGAACTACCAGCGCCAAACTGTAAAACAGAGCTTGTCACGACTGAGTATGGTGAGCAAATTTGTGCTTACTATGCTAACCAAGATGATTACCTAGAAACCCCATTTGAAAGCCTTTCAACTGGCTTTATGTTTAACAGCACCTTAGGTGATTTAGATTGGCATACCGATTTCTTCTATAGCCAAACTAAATCAAAAGCCTATTCATCACCTGCACCAATCAATCAAATAAACGATGATGATGGTCCGTTTATCATAGAAGATGCGCTATTCATTTATGATAACGCTGATGGCAGTAATGACTTAATGGACCAGCTTTATATTGATCCATTTACCACTCAAGCAGGTCGAGATGTTTATGGCTTTGCATTTGATGCACGTTTTAATTCACCGCGTACTGTTGAAGTTGAAACTAAAAACTTTCGCTTAGTCAGTAGCCTAGCTGGTTACATTGGTGATTGGAGTTGGGAGTCAGGTGTAACATTTTCTCGTTCTAAGTCAGAGCAAGAAGCGATTGATGGTATTTACAACCGCTACCAATTTCATGCTGCAATCACTGGTGAATTATGCTCTGACGGTTCAACGGCTACATACGATGGAACACAGCTCAATTGTGCGCAAGGTCAGTTAATGCCATTCTACAACCCTTTTTTACAGGGTGATGCTAATAATGATGCGGTGCTTGAGCTTGCAAAAGCAAACCCTAGTAGAAGTGGTGAAAGTACAGTTTACGGATGGGATTTAAACTTTAATGGCGACTTATTTACATTTAATGAGTTACCCATTTATGCTGCATTTGGTGTTGAGGCTCGCCGAGAAGAGTTAAAAGATATTCCGTCTTTAGACTCTCAAGCGCGTGCTGAAAATGGCTACTTAGTTGATGTACTTGGTTTTGGTTCTAGCTTATCAGAAGCAGACCGCACACAGTACGCTGCATTTGTAGAGTTGAATATGCCAGTTACTGAGCAGCTAGAACTGCAAGTTGCTGGTCGTTATGACCATTACGATGACTTTGGTGGAACATTTAACCCTAAAGTGGGTTTAAGCTACCGCCCTTCAGATTCTCTGATCATTAGAAGCTCTTGGTCAACGTCGTTCAGAGCACCTTCATTAACTCAAGCTGGCGTAAAATTACGTACCACACAATCAAGCTTTGATTGCGGCGCAAATCAGGCTGTTGCAGATTTATACTGTATAGGTGATGGTACAGAAGTCAGTGTTAACAGCCTAGAACTTGGTAATCAAGCACTCAAAGCCGAGGAGTCTGAAGCGCTCAGCATTGGCTTTGCATGGAGTCCATCTGTAAATACCAATCTAACAGTCGATTATTGGCATTTTGATCATGAACAGGTCATCGATACCAATATGACTGCCGTGCTAGATAGAGCAATTACGGATGCTTCTCTTCGTCACTGTGGCTTAGTACCACAAGGACAACAAGGTATTTCCTACGAGCAGCAGCTGTGTGAAGTAACCGATAATGCAGGCCTTAATATCGAAAGTGATGGCGCTAATCTTTCAGAGATCCTAACAAACTATATTAGTGAGTTTGACCCGCGAGAAGATGAGCTATTCCTGCCACTATTTAGAGACCATGTTATTCCTCTTGAAAATACCGGCACACAAACCTTAGCGGGAATCGACTTTAAATTTGATCATCGTTTTCGCTTAGCTGAAGGTGATTTAACGTTTGCCCTTGATGGTACACACTATTTAGAGTTTGAGAGAAATAAACCAGGTTCAGATGCTGTAGAAAAACTCATCGGCACTTATCGCTACCCTGAAAATGTTGGCAGATTCTCTATCGATTGGGATGCCGAGAGTTATTATTTAAACCTAGGCGCCAATTATACCAGTAGCTATGAGGATGATATTGAAGGGCTTCGTGGCCGTGAAATAGATGAGCTAGAAGAACTTGGCGAGCTTAATGATGAGTTAAAGCGTGATGTTGATGACTGGCTAGTATGGGATTTATCTGCCGGGTATTTTATCAATGATTCATTATCAATCCGTGCTCGTATCGATAATATCTTCAATAAAGAACCGCCAAAACTATATGGTTCAAGTCGAGGTTTTGATTCTATTAACCATAATGCTTATGGCAGTCGCTATACGTTAAGTTTGAGCTATCGATTTTAGCAAAGTATGGGCGGCTTAATAGCCGCCCACACTTTTGAGCTTACGTTATCTTAAACTGACGACTCTCAGTATTAATCTTTCTTAGCAAGGGCTACAATACCTTGCTTATCTTATAAACGTCGAATGACCTTTAAGTGACTTTATGAAAAACAAACAGTTTGCGATGCCAGATGCGAGCATCATTTTGTTGTGCGTCGCAGTTATCGCCTATTTTGCCAGCCTATTTATTACCCCCGGTGTATTTAATGCCGAAAAAGATAGCCATAGTGTTGAATTATCACAATATCAAACAGCCTCAGATCATACCCCGCCAGCATTATTTGCAGAAGGTGGTGAAATTGGCCTCGCTAATGTCTTATTTGAAGGATTAGTGTCAGGTGATAAGTATGGCGCAGCGATTGGTGTGATGGCGTTTATTTTAATCACTGGCGGTGCGTTTGGGATTATCTTAAAAACCGGTGCGGTAAATAACGGCATCATGGCACTGATCAATAAAACACAACATATTGAGTGGGTATTCATTCCTCTCTTGTTCGTGCTTTTCTCTTTAGGTGGTGCGGTTTTCGGCATGGGTGAGGAAGCCATTGCCTTTTGTATTGTGTTATTCCCGATTATGAAACAACTTGGCTATGACGCAAAAGTAACGGTATTAACAACCTATGTTTCTACACAAATTGGCTTTGCCACCTCATGGATGAACCCGTTTAGCATTGCCATAGCTCAGTCTATAGCTGAAATTCCCGTTTTTTCTGGCGCAGGGTTCAGAATGTTTGCTTGGCTTGTGTTTACTTCATTTGGCCTTGTATTCACTATTCGCTATGCCAACTCTATCAGAGCCACTAAACAACAATCTAACCAAGACAGTGCAATAAATTTAGATAACGCAGATAAACTAATCTTACTTACTTTTATTGCTGGCATTGTTTGGGTTATTTGGGGCGTGATGGCTAGGCAGTATTATATTCCTGAATTAGCAGCGCAATTCTTTTGCCTAGGTATTGCTTGCGCAGGAGTCGCCAGCCTATTTAAAAAACAAACTGCCAATGAAAGCGCAAACGCATTTAAAGAAGGTGCTCAAGAGCTCCTACCTGCAGCGCTTTTAGTTGCTCTGGCAAAAGGCGTTATTTTAATACTTGGCGGTAGTGACTTAACCTCGCCTTCAACTCTAAATACCTTGCTGTACTACAGTGCCACCAGCATTTCAGTTGTACCCGACTATATTGCGGCTTGGGGCATGCTATTATTTCAAAGTGTATTTAACTTCTTTGTTTCGTCAGGCTCTGGACAAGCAGCCATAACGATGCCGCTAATGTCACCGCTCGGTGATTTATTAAATATATCACGTCAAATTGTGGTGTTAGCATTTCAGTTGGGTGATGGTTTAACCAATATTTTTATTCCGACTTCTGCTAGTCTCATTGGCTGTTTAGGTATTGTTAAATTAGATTG
Source organism: Pseudoalteromonas sp. PA2MD11 (assembly GCF_017808125.1). Taxonomy (NCBI): domain Bacteria; kingdom Pseudomonadati; phylum Pseudomonadota; class Gammaproteobacteria; order Alteromonadales; family Pseudoalteromonadaceae; genus Pseudoalteromonas; species Pseudoalteromonas sp. PA2MD11. The sequence goes on along the minus strand of NZ_JADKNF010000010.1, from coordinate 20,962 downwards.
GAGTGAATGGGCACGTTTTATTTGGCGCTTCACTTTAGCTTTGTTTGGCCTTGCTAGCTGCTTTATTTTTCTCGCACACTTTATTAACTATCAGTAAAAGATTTAATTATGTTAACACTTATAAAAGGCGCAGACGTTTTCGCCCCCTCACCTTTAGGCACTCAAGATGTTCTTATTGCTGGCGGAAAAATAGTTGATATACAGCCTGAAATCACCATCGATACTTATCAGGGGGTTACCACGGTCGATGGCACTCATTGTATTTTAGCCCCAGGGTTTGTAGATTCACTCGTTCATATAACTGGCGGAGGCGGCGAAGCTGGCTTTGCAAGCAGAACACCAGAAATGAACCTGACTGATGCAACATTGCATGGCACAACAACCGTTATTGCAGCCCTTGGCACTGACTCAAGTAGCCGAACTCATAGTAACCTGATTGCTAAAGCAAAAGAGCTGAAAGAGCTTGGGCTCAACGTGTTTTGTCATTCGGGCTCATATCATTTACCTGCGAAAACACTGACTGGCTCAGTCACCAGCGATTTAATGTACATTGATGAGTTTATTGGTGTGGGTGAAGTTGCTATATCTGATCATCGTAGTAGCCAACCCACGGTACAACAGCTGGCAGAGCTTGCCGCTGAGGCAAAAGTGGCAGGCATGTTAAGTGGTAAAAAAGGCACAGTCAGCATTCATGTTGGCCCTGTTGATACACATTTATCGTTATTACATGAGGTTGATAAGCTAACCGATATTTCACTGGCACAATTTTACCCAACTCATATGAATCGAAATATCGACTTACTTAATGCTGGGGTAGAGTTTTGTAAAGCCGGTGGCACTATCGATTTTACAACAAGTACAACCGAGTATGACCTTGCTCATGGTGAATACTCTGCCGCACACGCACTCGCTTATTGCCTAGAGAATAAGGTCGACCCAACAAAGCTCACTATGAGCTCTGATGGCCATGCAAGTCTCCCTATTTTTGACAAAAGCTATAATCTGCTTGGCCTTGAAGTAGGTAAAGAGTCTACATTGCATGGTTCGTTTGTAGAAGCAGTGCAAAAATATAATGTTTCGATTGAACACGCTTTAATGGCGATTACATCAAACCCTGCACAGATACTGGGTATCAATAAAGGTGTCATTAAACAAAATGCAGATGCCGATCTTGTGCTACTTAATAAAACAACGCTTGCGCCAACAGAATGCTGGTCAAAGGGTGTTCATATGGTAAGCAAAGGTAACGCCCTTGTGAAAGGCGCCTTTGAGTAAGGCCGCATCGGCGGCCTAAACAGTATCCGAAATGCGAGTAACGAGTAGTTGCTCGACTTTCACTCCTTCAACATCGACAACTTCAAACTTATAGCCACCAAAATTGATAAACTCAGCGCGTTTAGGCAGGCGTTTCATGGTGTAGATCAAAAACCCTGCGACTGTTTCGTAATGAGATTGCTCAGGGAACTCTTCAATTTCAAGTACCTTAGCAAGCTCAACCACAGGTGTTAAACCATCAACCAGCCAAGATGAATTATCACGTTGAATAATTAACTCTTCGCCTTGATGGCTAATTAAATCCCCCATAAAGCCTTTCATTAAATCTTTGACAGTGACAATACCTACCATGAGTGCATACTCGTTAACCACAACGGCAAATGGTTCAGCCGCTTTTTTGAAGGTATTTAAGGCTTCAGACAAACTCAATGTTTCTGGAAGATAAAAAATATCTTGGCTTATCAATTCATTATCAATTTCGGCGCTTTGCCCTTTTAGTACTTTGCGCAAAATATCTTTTGATTCAACTGAACCTATTAATTTATCTAAATTACCATCACAGACTAAAAAGTGGTTATGTGGATGTTCGATAATTTTGGTCGCCACTTCTTGAGCATCTGCTTTAACATCAAAATAGACAATTTGATCACGTGGGGTCATTACACTCGATAAAAAACGCGCTTCTAAATCGAATACATTGCCAATTAACTCATATTCTTGTTGCTGTAAGCTACCGTACTCTGCCCCTGCATCCATCATCGCCACAATGTCTTCTGTCGTAACAATGTCTTCTCGTTCAGCGGGTACTTTAAACGCGCGCAAAATCAGGTTGGTAATTCCATTAAAGAAAACGACAAAGGGTGTTAGCGCAAAAGTTACCCAGCGCATTATAGAAACCACATTAACTGCAACAGCTTCCGGCATAATCATCGCTAACCGTTTAGGTAATAAGTCAGCAAATAGAATAAACAAAGAAGTAATACTCAAAAACGAAATCAAAAAGCTGATTTGACTTAGTAAAGGTCCTTGATAAATCATACCTAAGATTTGTTCGATATAAGGCGATAATGCTTGCTCACCAACAATACCACCCAAAATGGCAATTGCATTTAGGGCAATTTGTATCATGGCAAAGAAAGCACCAGGTTGCTCTTGCAACGCCAGCACCGCTTGGGCTTTAGAACTCCCCTCGTCCACCATTACTCGTAATTTAATCTTGCGTGAAGCTGCTATTGCAATTTCGCTCATAGCAAACAACGCACTGATCAGAATTAAAATAATAATAATGAGTAAGTCACTCATTGTAACTCCTAACATTTAAACGCATTCAGAGTGTTGAATGCAAACAACTTTTTGCTCGTTTTGCTAGCTAGAGTTTGGCGAGAATGGACAAAAAGCAGCTGATTATAGCCGCTTTATTACAATCAACAAGTGCTATTTTTAATCGTAATCAGCAAAGGCTTTACTTAACTTCTCAAGCAATGCAGTGTTCATATTTTTATTACAAGCAAAATATAAGTCAGGATTAACAACAGGAATACTAAACACTGGTTTTAGTGAGTTGAGTGTAGAGTCTTTTTGTAATTCAAAATTAAATTGTTGATCACTTAAAACGACTAAATCTATGCTCGTTCGACGACTTTTTAACACATCATAAATATTGTCAAAACTATCAAGTAATATCAGCTGATTTGTTTCATCAAAGCCATGTTCTTTTAAGAAAATATGAGAGTAATTATCTTTTAGCACCGCAATACGGTATTGCTTAGCTTGTTGTAAATTACTAATTGAAATTTGCTGAAAATTAAACGAATAAAATGAAGCAGAGAAACGTCCAAGTTTTGACAACCAGATAAAATCACGCTCCCTAGCAGGTAATCTAGCTATTGAGAATATACATGTATTTTCATCTCTAAGAGCCGCATTGTAAGAAACAGACCAAGGATTCACAGAAATTTCATAGTTGATGTTACTTTGCTTGAGCGATGTTAGTACTTTATCAACTACAGTCCCCACTAACTCACCATTCTCATCTTGATACTGTAACTGCGGTAAATTTTCAGTGACCACTGTAATTGCAGAGAATACAGGTAGAGACACTAGTAAACAAAGTAAGTTAAAGAGCTTATGCATAATCGCTATACCGGAAATTATAATTATTTTTTATACAAATATAGCGCGAGGTGATGAAATTTGAAATGTAAAATAGAAATAAACAATTAGCGGAAACTAAGTTTCCGCTAATCTTGCAAAATGAATTACATATTCATTGCACCAATCAAAAATGCAGAGATTTTAGCACCTTCTCTGAGTGTCGTTTCAGAACTTGTTTGGCCGATTAGTGAGCTGTCGGTGAATGGCGCAATTTCCATCATATCAGCACCTGTAATTGGGAACTCGTCAGCCAATGCAACAAGAATGTCTAATGCATGCTGAGGTGTTAAGCCACCGGCTTCTGGTGTTCCTGTCGCTGAAGCAAAGCTTTCATCAAGCGCATCAATATCAAAGCTCACATAAAGCTCATCAACATTATCTGCTTTAAGCTGTGCAATCACTTCTTCAGCAACTGCCTTAGAGCCACGTTCGATGATTTCGTGGGCCCAATGTTGTTTAACACCAAACGTGTCTTCCCAATGTTGCTTAGGCTTACCACTAGAGCGGATACCAAATTGAATTAGGTTACGTGGCGCTGGTAAGTACTCAAGAATATGTGTACACCAAGAACCAAAGCATAAATCAATACCAAGACGCTCTACTAATAAATCTGTATGAGCATCAAAGTGAATGATTGCAGTGCGTTTACCAGCATCACGTTTTGCTTTTAAGTAAGCTTTAGTTAGCGGGTAGCTAATTGAGTGGTCGCCACCGATACCAAAAATACCCTTATCAGGGTAGTTCGCATAAAAGCCGTCACAGACATCTTCAGTGATAGACAAAGGTGATACATGGTATTCACTGTTTTCATCAGCATATAACGCTTTTTGGCAGTTTGTGATGGTCGCATCGTTAAGGTATTTATCATGCAGTAAATGTGGGATCACACGCACATCACCCAAATCAAAAACGCGTGCTTGCGGTTGTTGATCAATCAAGGTAGAGCGTAAAAAAAGAGGTCCCCAGTTAGCACCACGTAATATACCACCGCCGCAGTCAGAGCTAATACCTAAAATAACGGCTTTGTGCTCAGACTCTGCCAGTGTTTCAAGTGACTCTTTCCAAAGCACATCAACATTGTCTGTTTGACCGTATAATTTAGTACGCAGCGCATCTTTACGCTCTTTTGCTGTATTTACTGTAAATACACCATCGCCAGGAGGACAAAGACACTGACTTAGTTTTTCGTGGAATGCTTTTTGTGTGTTACTCATCTCTACTCCGCTGATTATTATCTGCATATTCATGCGTAATTAAAAAACTTGCGCAATCAGGTTTGTGTATAGTTAAGATTTTTAAGACTCAACAATCACTTGCTCAACTAAACCTATAACTCACTGATATTAAATGGTTATATTTTCAATGCAGATGAATTTAAACTGCTCTACTCAAATTAGAACGCTGTACTTTGGCAGGTATAACATGCGCGAAAAGAAAGTCAAATTTTGCGGCAACCTAGGCGATTGCCGCTATAGATTTATATTCAAACGAAGTGAATACTCATTATTCGTAGCCTCTTGGCTTTTTGGTTTTGATAACCGCAATGTATGCATGCCAACTGGCGTAGCTTAATAAAGGCATAATCACAATAAACCCAGCAGTGCCTGTAATAAAACCTACAAACACTAAACAGAGTATTATCCCAGCCCAAACAACCATGGCAGCAAAATTGGTTTTAACCGCGTTCATCGAAGAAATTACCGCAGTCATGATATCAACTCGGCGCTCCATCATAATTTGCGGGGTAAACGCAGAGATAGCAAATACAGTGACAAGTAAAATACCCCCAACAATACTCCCGAGCGTTAAAAACGCCGATAATTGCTCAAAACTTGGATTGACAACATTCGGATATAGGGCATGGATGAGCGCAGCTAAACGCATCCAAACAATCATAATCACCATTAATAACACCGCAAAGCCCCATTCACCTGCAGGGTTTCTAAACATCGATTTAAGGCTATGCATTAGAGTAGGTTTATGGCCTTTTTCAAGCTCCCACGCCACATCATAAAGGCCAGCAGCAAAGGCAGGTCCTATTAATGCGAAGCCAACCACAGCAGGCAAAATAACTAAGTGCGTATCAAACTGATATACAAAATACATAATTGTCGCTGGTATCAAGGTAAATACTAATCCGTAGACAAGGCTCAGTATTGGCGCATTAGCGATATCCTTAAATGCAAGTGCTAACCAATGAAACGGTGCAGATGCAGATATTTGAGAGCTCTCTAAACAACGAGCAAATTCGTGATTTTTGTTCATAGAAGATGATGCTGGCATAATGTATCCTCATTAAAGGTGACATCTTTAGGTTTAGGTTAACTGTGCAATTCTTGCAACATTGTTAAGCTAATCGGACATCTGTCCTGTACTTTAAACACGTATGATTAAAGTATTACGCTTTAGACAAAAATAAGGTTTAATAATGGAAAAGGTATTTCACTTAGGGATCACACGTGACGACTTAAAAGGGGCAACTCTTGCTATCGTACCAGGCGATCCTGACCGCTCAGCACGCATTTCTACGCTTCTTGATAACCCTGAATGCTTAGCGAAGACTCGTGAATTTCATGTTTACCGTGGTGAGCTAAACGGCCACAGCGTTGTCGTTTGTTCAACCGGTATTGGCGGCCCATCTACTTCAATTGCTGTTGAAGAGCTTGCCCAACTTGGTATTGATACCTTTTTGCGAATTGGCACGACCGGTGCTATTCAGCCCCACATCAATGAAGGCGACATTTTAATTAGCCAAGCATCTGTTCGATTAGATGGCGCAAGTCAGCATTTTGCACCACTAAGCTACCCTGCTGTGTCTGACTTTTTTGCTACACAAGCAATGGTCAATGCATGTGATAAATTAGGAATTAATTTCCATATTGGTATTACTGCATCAAGTGACACATTCTACCCAGGTCAAGAGCGTTACGATACCTATTCAGGTTATGTTCCGCGCTCATTCCAAGGCAGCTGTGAAGAGTGGCAAAAACTAGGTGTGATGAACTACGAGATGGAATCAGCAACACTATTTACTATGTGTGCTGCCCTTGGCTTACGCGCAGCATGTGTTGCAGGTGTTTTAGTAAATCGTACTAAACAAGAGATTCCGAATGTTGACCACGGCGAGATTGAGAAAAAATCAGTCGCCGTCGTCATTGAAGCTGCAAAACTGTTACTTAATTAAGCGTTACTTAATTTCGCAACACAGTGCTCAAATGCTGGTGGGTTTGCAAAGCTTGCCAGCACAGATTTAGCCACCTCATATTGATTTTCGGCCCCTTGTGTTTCTAACAAGGTTATCGACTTAACTGTCTTATCATCAAAAGTTAAGCCCGCAAGATAAAACTGACTCAATGCACTTTGCAATGGCGAAAGGCTTGGGCTATAAGCAGCATTTTCGGCATAACTTCCGTAAAAATCCCCTTCGGTAAATGTACTTAATTTAACAGCACTAAAATTACCTGTGTATGGCACATATGCATTGAGTGCTAATTGAATAAGTTTTGCGTCATCAATGGTAAGGTCGGAAAATTGTTGATCACTTTGCTTATGCGAGAATAAACACGCATCATTACCTAAATCTTTCGGACCAAATGAATAAGGCAATAACTCATGAAGGTTAAAGTCACGCTCTGGCAATAAAATCTCAAGTGAGTCTGCAGTACTCAATTCATTCATAAATTGACGGCAATAGCCACAAGGAGCGTCACTGATTGCAATTCTTTGTACTGCTTGCGCGCCATTAAGCCATGCATTATTAATCGCTGATTGCTCAGCATGTACCACTAAACTCAAGGCTTGATGAGAAAACTCAACATTAGCGCCAAAATAGAAATTTGTTTCGCCTTGCTCATTTAACCCAACTGCAATAGCGCCCACGTAGAATTTAGAAATAGGCGCCACAGAAAATAAACTTGCGACGGGTACACAGGCTTTTAGTAACTCAATTTGGCTAACTTTAAACTGCTGACAAAGAGAAGAAATGTCTGATTGAGATAAGATGCCTCGTTGCTTTTTTAGCCGGGCAAAAAGAGAATTTTTTTGTTGTTCATTGAAGCTAAACGACTCTGTATTTTGAGCTAGTTTGCTTGCATCTATCCTAGTTGCTGTCATAACAAATTATAATTATTAATTGGCTAAACAGTTTAAAAGGTTACGTTTAGAATTACTAGTTATAGACGTTGCAGAATGTTATTAATAATGCAAAAAGTGTTACATAAACACGATAATTTGTATACTCAGGTATACAAGTAATGGTTGATATTCTAGTAACCTTTTACTGTCTTACTAGCCAATTTTTCGCCATTTGATAACACTCAAAATTTTCGGCTTGTAAATTATAACGCTTTGCTTTTTGCACAAATAAATCATGCATAAAGCCATCAAAGCTTACAACAATCGCTAATACAGCTTGCTGAAGTGAAGTCGCAATGATCGGCATAATTGTGAATAAATCTGCAGGAGCAAAATTATGCGTTAATTCAGATACATCAACAAGAATTTTCTCTGATCCATATAATACTGAATACTGATGAGCGATCTGGTAAAAGTTAATCACATCCTGTGCGCTTGCCGTCCCTCTTAACGTCATCATAACTAACGACGTAGATGCATCATAGGTAATGCAAGTAGACACGTTTGACATAAAATACTCTTAAACTGCGTGAGTGGTTAGGGGTTAACTCTAGCTCTCAGAGTTGAAAGCCAGCATATTTTATTTATAACCCTAACCGAGTCAATAGCTAGCAATTAAATAGGTATGACCAGCACTAAATATAAGAATTTATAACTAGAAAAATACATTTTTGACGTTACCTTAAATTAACCTTTAATGCTTTTTTTAAACATGCACGAGAATTCTGCCTTTAATTTAAGCCTTTTCAGATGCCCTTAAAATGAATGAAAACTTACAATGAACATCATCTTAAAGCAGTAGTGTAAACACGTATTATCTGTTGATACATGTTTCAAGGATAGGGAAAAATCATGAGATTCATGGTTCAAATTATCGCAGGCATGTTATTGTCAGTTCCTTTGCAAGCAACTGCAATTACAGCGATAGAATTTGAAAAACTACGCAACCAAGTTAAAAACACTTACGCAAACTCAAGACAACTAGGTTTAGAAGAAGTAAGTAAGATACTAGCTAATACTGAGTTGAATCTTGAACAGAAGATCATTATGACCAACTATAAAGCGTGGTTTTTATCTGGTAATAATAAACTAGATGAAGCGATGACGACGCTTGTAGAGTTCGAGAGTATGGTTGCCAAATCGAAAGATAAGAGCTTGATGTATGGCTACTTTAATATTTCGGGAAATATCTATTCTCATTTAGGGTTATATCAAGAAGCACTTAATCAATACAAATTAGCCCTCCCTTTTGCAAAGATGAGACATAATAACCTTGTAATGCAAACTGAAAACAACATCGCTGTTATCTACTTAAAATTACACTTCTATAATAATGCGGCAGACATATTTAAAAGATTTAAACAATATAGTAAAACAAACAAACACACCTTTAATGAATCAATTACGACCAATCATCAGGCAATAGCTTTGCTCGGTTTAAAAGAGTATGAGCAAGCATTAGAGCTACTTACTGACATATATGACTTTCAAAAAGACAACAACTTTGTTTTGCATCAGGTAGTTAACCTAACCACTCAGGGAAAAATTTATAACTCTCAAGCACAATTTAAAAAAGCAGAAACAGTATTGAAAAAAGCACTCAATTTAATAAATGAGGATAATCTTAAAAGCGATAAACTTGCTGTAGTATTAGAACTTGCTAAAACATATGAAGCCCAAAGCAAACCTGCTCAGGCTCTAGCACAAATTCAGTCAATTGATTTGAAAAATAAAAAAATCACTGACTATGAATTATTGCTAGCTACACAAGAACTATCGGCCTCTTTGCATTTACAACAAAAAAACTACCATGCAGCAATTGATGCATACAAACAGCTCTATGAAACTAAAGACAAAATTCTGAGAAGACAATCCAGTACTAATCTTGCCAAAGCGTTGGCAGAATTAGATATAACGACTAAAGAAGCAGAAATAGAACTTTTAACTAAATCAAATCAAGTTCAGGCTGCAAACAATAAAGCAAATAAAGTGATCTTTATGGCGATTGCTTTTACGTTATGCTCAATTTTAATCGTATTAACGTTGATGACAGTGAGGACGAAGCAACAAAAGAATGCCCTATCTAAAACATTAACAAAACTTCATAACACACAAGCACAACTTATTGAAATCGAAAAAATAGCATCTTTAACCGCATTAGTATCTGGTATGGCGCATCAATTAAATACGCCCATTGGCACCATTGTAACCGCTAGCTCTTTAATTGATGATCAACTAACACTTATTTGCCAAAAGTTTAAATCTCAAGAGCTATCTAGCAAGCACCTTCATAGCTTTTTAAACGATACAAACGATGCAAAAGATTTAATACAGGCTAGCATCGCTCGACTTGCCAGTATTGTCGAAGAATTTAAGGCACTCAATGTGTCTATTGATTTAGATAAACCGCTAGTCCAGTTTAACCTAACAGAAGAAATATCACGCAGAGTTCTGCCTTTCTCAAGTTATTTAGGAAAGTGTATTAAATTCGATATTCAGGGTGATAATGTTGTAATAACTTCTTACCCTGCAATTATTGGTGACATATTAAAAACCTTAATCATTAATTCCTGCGAACATGGTTTTGCAATAAAGCTACACGGTTTAATTGAGATCGAGATTAAAGGTTTTCCTAAGCATGTCGAAATTATTTATCAAGACAACGGGGTAGGTATTAAGGAAACTATCTTGCATGATATCTTTACTCCTTTCTATACCACTAATATGGGCGATAAACACCTAGGACTTGGGTTAAATGTTGTTTTTAATGCAGTTAAATTTAATTTGAAAGGAGAAATATGCGCCGAGCCTTATGAACACGGCGCACGATTTGTTATTAGCCTACCAATCGATGCTCGATTGGTTGATGATACTTGCTATTAACCGGTATTACGCATACCAGCAGCGATACCTGTCATAGTGATCATCAAGGCATTATCAATATCGCCTTCAGAGCCCACGTCAGCTTCGCGTGAACGACGCAGTAACTCAACTTGTAATAGGTTAAGTGGATCTGTGTACGGGTTGCGAAGCGCTATTGACTCTTTGATCCAAGGTTGGTCTGCAAGTAAGCTCTTTTGTGGGCTAAGCGATTGCACAAGCTCAATAGCCTCGCTCAATTCCTGACGAAGTTTTACGCCTAATGGCTTATATTGCTCAGTTACTAATGCATCATCGTAATGCGCACTTAACCATGAATCGGCTTTACTAAATACCATTTCTAGCATCTCTAAACGAGCACGGAAGAATGGCCATTTTAAGCTCATTTCGTGAAGTGTCTCGATGCCATACTTATCTAAAGCAGCTTTAAGACCTGTTAATGCACCTAACCAAGCTGGCAGCATTAAACGGTTTTGGCTCCATGCAAAGATCCATGGAATAGCACGAAGACTTTCTACCCCACCGTTCGGGTTGCGCTTCGCAGGGCGAGAACCAAGTGGTAATTTAGATAGCTCTTGCTCTGGCGTTGCCATTCTAAAGTAAGGTACAAAGTTTTCATCATGGCGCACAACTTGGCGGTAATGCTCACACGAATCAGCACTGATCAGTTCCATAACATCACGCCATTCGCTCTTCGGCTCTGGCGGTGGTAGCAAGTTACTCTCTAGAACTGCACCAGCATAAATATTTAAGCTTTGCAGGGCAACAGCAGGCAAACCAAACTTAAAGCGGATCATTTCACCTTGCTCTGTTACACGTAGGCCACCTTTTAATGAACCTGGAGGCTGTGAGCGAAGTGCTTGTGCAGCTGGCGCGCCACCACGACCAACAGTACCACCACGGCCGTGGAATAAAATAAGCTCAATACCGCGATTTTCGGCTAATTGAACAAGTTTATCCATAGCTTCATATTGTGCCCAACCAGCAGCCATCATGCCTGCATCTTTTGCTGAGTCTGAGTAGCCGATCATGACATTTTGCTGGTTTTGAATATGACCACGGTACCAAGTGTTATCAAGTAAACATTCGATAACCTCTTTACCATTATTTAAGTCGTCTAACGTTTCAAATAATGGCGCAACCGGTAAGTTAAACTTACAACCACTTTCTTTAAGCAGTAACTGTACTGCCAGTACATCAGATGCAGTTCGTGCCATCGAAATAATATACAAGCCAAATGTTTGAGCATCTTGCGCTGCGATTACATCAAATGTATCTAGCACCTCTTGTACTTCTGGGCTTGGTTGCCAATGTTTTGGAATGAGCGGGCGGCGAGAGTTTAGCTCAGCAAGTAAAAACGCTTGTTTGTCTTCCTCTTGCCATTGATGGTAATCACCTAAACCTAAATAACGTGTTAACTCAGAGAAAACATCACCATGACGAGATGAATCCTGACGGACATCAAGTTTTGCAAGGCGTAGACCAAAGCTATTAATGCGGCGCAGAACATCAAGCAGCAAGCCATCGGCAACTACTTTCATGTTGGTCTTAATAAGCGAGCGATAGCACACTTCGATTGGGTGTTTAATTTGCGCGATATCGGTAATTAAATCTTCAGAATCAGTGCGCTTATTCTTAATTTTTGCGCCCAAATGGGTCACAGTTTCGGCAATTTGATTCTTTAATTTTTTAAGTACCGCACGATAAGGTTCAAAGTCTTGACCTGCAAGCTCAATGAGCTCATCGCTTGCATCCGACATTGATAGCTCATTGCTTAGCGTTTCGATATCACGGGAATACAAATCGAGTGCCATCCAGCGGCCATGATCAAGTACTTGCTGTGTGACTTCAGCGGTGACGAACGGGTTACCATCACGGTCACCGCCCATCCAAGAAGTAAATTCTATTGGGCTGAAATCAATAGGCAGCTCAAGATCAAGCTCTGATTTTACGTCTTCGCCAAACTCCCGTAAGAAACGTGGTACGGCATGCCATAAGCTATTCTCAATAACCGCAAAACCCCATTTAGCTTCGTCAATTGGCGTTGGGCGTGAGCGACGAATGTCGTCGGTATGCCACGCTTGGCTAATAAGTTGGGCAATGCGGTTTAATAAATCTGCACGTTCACTTGGTAAGTTGTCTTTACGCTCTAAAGAGGCAAGGCAATCACTTAATTCAACGTGTTTATTGATCATTGTACGGCGTGTCACCTCAGTTGGGTGAGCCGTCAGTACTAAATTGATGTGGAGTTTTGAGAGTGTTTGTGCCAAGTGATTCGGATCAACTTGACCTTGCTTTGAAGCTGTTGCTAACGCTTTTAATGTTTGAGTGAGAGGGTTTAGTTGGCAAAAGCCAACATCATTAAAGCGCGATACGGTATGAAATTGTTCAGCAACATTAGCAAGATTCAAAAAATGATTAAATGAGCGTGCAACCGGTAATAGTTCTTCATCTGTGAGAGCGTGTAGTACTTCGATAAGCGCCTGTCTGTCGGCTTCGTTACCACTACGTGACGATTTAGATAAAGCGCGAATCTCTTCTACCTTATCTAAAATGGCTTGTCCTTGTGCATCTTTAATGGTTTGACCCAGCATTTGTCCAAGCATACTAACATTACCGCGAAGTGCAGCGTATTGTTCACTCATTCTCATACTCCTTTCTTTAACTAAGTTGAAAGTACTTACTGCACAGTATTTAGCCAAGCACGAGCGCAGCTAAATACTGATCCCTTTTATTAATATCATTGTCAGCGTTAATTTAATAGATCGAATTTTCTAACATACTCGTAAAAAAGAATAACCAATCTATAAACATAAAAGTGTAATAAATACGCAGCTTAGTCAGCTACAAAGCGTTAAAGCTAGCTCAATTGGTAAAATGGACTTACCAATTTAAAAGGTAAAATCCCCGTAAATTAAGGCATCCTTAATGTTTGCATGGTCAAATCTTTACCCGCCTTTTTTATATGTTTGTAGGGTTAGCTCAAGACAAACAGAGCTACTATCATTTTATTAGTTGGTGATAGTTTGAGCGAAATTTTTTTCAAATATTTTTATAACAGGTCAAAAATGCAACTCTATATTTTGTGTGGTGCACGCAGTGAAATTGCAAATGCCTATTTCACTACTCTTCATAAACAAATCAACACGGGTCATATCGTCACCATCAGTCGAGATGAATTTAAGGCAAGTTTTAATGAGTCATCAAGCAATGAGATAAGTCACCAGCATTTTATTACTGATTATTCAGAGCAAAGCTTAAGTGGCATTGCTAAAGAACTTGCCGGTGGCCACTATGATTTAGCCCAGTTGATGATATTTAACGGCCTATTGCATGATCCAAATAATGCGCCTGAACGTAAACTTGAGCAAATATCTGAGCAGCACTTTATAAATAGCATGACAACAAATGCTCTACTGCCAATTCGCTGTGTGACTTTATTCTCAATACTTTTAAAGCCACAAGCTTCAACTGTGGTGTGTGCTCTTAGTGCACGTGTTGGTAGCATTAGTGATAACAAGTTAGGCGGTTGGTATAGCTATCGGGCATCGAAGGCGGCATTAAATATGTTATTTAAATCTGCAGCGATTGAACTTAGCAGACGCTATAAAAAGTGCCACTGCCTGTTATTTCACCCAGGTACCACTGATACGCCTTTATCAAAACCCTTTCAGGCAAATGTACCCAAAGGAAATTTATTTACCCCTGAGTTTGTAGCCGAGCAGCTGTATTCATTGATAAGTGATGCTGACTATTTACAACAATCACACAACCCTGCCTACTTTGACTGGCAAGGAAAACCCATAGACTGGTAACAGGAAATTTATGCATTTTACAAAACAGGCCATTGCTGATTTAGAAAGCCGCTACCGCGCTCATTTAATTAATAGTTTGTCGGGATTTAAAAGTGCCAACTTAATCGGCACACAAGATAGTAACGGCCAAACTAACTTAGCGATTGTAAGTTCAGTATTTCATCTTGGGGCACATCCCCCTTTAGTGGGTATGATAATTCGCCCTCATTCAGTGCCTCGCCATACCCTAGAGAACTTATTAGCCACTAAACAGTACACGATTAACCACGTAAACAAAGACATTTATAACAAAGCACATCAAACATCAGCACGCTACGACAAGGACCAGTCTGAATTTGATGCAACAGGGCTCAGTACTGAATACCTAAATGACTTTACAGCGCCTTTTGTAAAAGAAAGTAAGCTTAAATATGCGCTTGAGCTGAGAGAACACCACCACCTTGCCATTAATGGCACTGAGCTGATCATAGGTGAAATAAGCGATATTTACTTAGATGAGGCGTGTTTGCAAGAAGATGGCTTTGTTGATATTGAAGCCATTGATACAGTCGCAGTAAGCGGGCTTGATAGTTACCATGTAACTGAACGTTTAGCCCGCTTAGCGTATGCTAAAAAGTAACCTTTAATTTAGCACTAGATTATAAATGGCTTAGGCGCATGGGTTAACACCTCAAAACCAGATTCGGTGACAACTATGTCATCTTCAAGGCGTACACCACCATAGCCTGGTATATAAATGCCAGGCTCAATGGTGATCACATTACCAACTTCAAGGTTGTAGTCTGTCAGAGTGTTGATGAATGGCACTTCATGTAAAAACAGCCCTAAACCATGGCCAAGCCCTTTACCGGCGTATTCGCCAAAGCCCGCCTCAGTAATCACCTTGTTTGATATAGCATTTAAATCTAAACAGTTAATACCCGGTTTAACCATTTCAAGTGCCGCATTTTGTGCATCAAGTACAGTATTATAAATACGGGTTTGTTTTTCTGACGCTTCGCCAATGATGTAACTGCGGGTCATATCAGAGCGATAGCCATTTACAACCGCACCAAAATCAAGGGTTACAAAGTCACCTTGCTTTAAAACCTGATCTGACGGGTTACCATGCGGCAAGGCTGAGCGCTCTGCAAACAGCATGATGGTGGCAAACGACATTCCTTCTGAACCAAGCTTTTGCATTCTAAATTCAAGCTCTAAGGCAAGGTCACGCTCGGTTACACCCGGTTTAAAATAAGGCAGCGTTTGTGCTAATGCTTCATCAGCGATGGCCGCAGCAGCTTTAATTTGTGCAACTTCCCAGCTATCTTTAACGCGCCTTAGTTTTTCAATTAAGCCGTTTACCGCTGTTAATGTGTGGCCGCTTAGCTCATCTGCCACACCTTGCCAAATTGCTACCGTGACATAGCTTGCATCAAATGCGAAATGGCTGTTTGGGTTAAGGTGCCTATTTATACAATGGCCAAGAGTTTCGTTGTCTCTGTCTCGGCAAACAATTTCGAACCCTGTTGTTTCAGCAATTGCGCGTTGATGGTAACGATAATCAGTGATCAACACACACGCATCTTGAGTAATTAATGCATAAGCAGCATTACCGCTAAAACCACTTAAGTAACGAATATTTTCATGACCAAGTACTAACATGGCGCTGTAACCTTGTTGCTCTAGCAAGGCTTTAAATTCAGCTTGTCTTTTTAAGTAATTAACTTGCATTGTCGCTCCTTATTTTTTGCGCATGCTAACAGTTATGTCCATAAATACGAATATTATGCGATTAGTCGCAGTGAGTTTGCATCAACTGTTTACTCAAGCCACAATGCAGAAAAAACCAAGGAGTACACAATGACAACATATGGTATTGGCACACAAACGCCCGAACAGGCGCTTGACTCTTTGTCAGATATGACAACAGACTTAACACCTATTCAAAATGACGAATTTCATGTGCGTATCGCAAAAGCACAAGCGTATATGCAAGCAAACAATATTGACGCAATTTACTTAAATGCAGGCACTAACCTAGCCTACTTTACAGGTATGCGTTGGTACGCAAGCGAGCGTTTAGTTGGCGCTATTTTACCTGCAAAAGGTGATGTGCAATACATAGCGCCGTTTTTTGAAATCGGCAGCTTAAACGATTTTATGGTGATTGATGGCCCAATTCGTGGTTGGCAAGAACACGAAAACCCTTATCAATTGTGTGTAGATGTTCTTACAGAAATGGGCATTAGCAAAAATGGCACCCTTGGTATTGATGAAAGCGCGCAGTTTTTTATCTACGACGGCATTAATAAAGCTAACGGCGATTACAACATTGTTAACGCACAGTGCGTTACAGCTCACTGCCGTATGCATAAATCAGCCAATGAACTTGCCTTAATGCAACGTGCAATGGACATGACTTTAGAAGTACACAAAGCAACGGCAAGTATGCTTTATGAAGGCATCACCACAACTGAGGTTGAAGCCTTTATTAAAAAAGCGCACCAAAAAGTCGGCGCACCGGGTAACTATTTTTGTATTGTGCTATTTGGTGTTGCGTCGTCTTTCCCGCATGGCGTTAAAAACCCGCAAACCCTTAAAAAAGGTGATGTGGTACTGATTGATACTGGCTGTAAAGTGCATGATTACCTCTCTGACATTACCCGTACTTATGTATTTGGTGAAGCAACCGAACGTCAACGCATGTTTTGGCAACACGAGAAAAATGCCCAGCTTGCTGCTTTTGCTGCCGCAAAAATTGGTGAGCCATGTGGCAAAGTAGATGATGCTGCAAGGCAGTATCTTGCCGAAAATGGCATGGGACCAGAGTATCAAACACCAGGCTGCCCACATAGAACCGGCCATGGCATTGGTTTAGATATTCATGAATGGCCATACCTTGTGGGTGGTAACCCTACTCCACTCGCAACAGGTATGTGTTTTAGCAATGAACCTATGATTGTCGTACCTGATGAGTTTGGTATTCGCTTAGAAGATCACTTTTATATGACAGACGAAGGTCCGCGTTGGTTTACCGAGCCTGCTCATAGCATCGATGACCCATTTGGGTTAGCTAAATAAAATTCAAATAAACTTTATAAGGCCAGTTTTCTGGCCTTTTTTGTATCTGAATTATTACAATCTTTAACAGTGTGGACATTTTAGAGACAACCTATCCGCTTTTATCATGTTATGATTTCAAGAATTTAACCTAACATAATTACGGAGAATAAATGGGTTTACGTTTTAAAGTTCCACATACCCTGATACTGCTGCTGGGCATGATGGTTGTTGCGCTTATTGCTACTTGGTTAGTACCACAAGGTTTTTTCACTACTACATTAAGTGAATCAGGCCGAGAAATGGTTGTTGCGGGCACCTATCAAACGGTTGCTGAGCGCCATTACTTAACCCCATGGGATTTGTTACAAGCCATACCTCGCGCTTTTGCTGCTGCTCAAGATGTTATTTTCTTTGTGTTAATTGTTGGCGGTGTATTAGCTGTTGCACGTGCCACAGGCACTGTTGATGCGCTCATTGGTAGGCTTTTAGAGCGACACGGTAAAAAACCGCAACGATTAATCTTTATGGTGGTGTTTTGCTTTGCCTTAGCATCAAGCAGTATTGGTACCGCCGGCGAATATATTCCTTTTGTTATTATTCTCGTCGCGCTTTGTAAAGCAATGCGCCTAGATGCAATGACCGCCGTAGGTATGATAGTCGCAGGTTATGGTATTGGTTATGGTGTTTCGGCATTTAACCCATTTACGGTATTAATCGCACAGCAAATTGCAGGTATTCCTGTTTACTCTGGTCTGTGGTTACGTTTAGCTATATTTATTCCATTTGTACTCATTGGTTTTCATCATGTTTGGCAATACACCAAAAAGGTATCGCACGATCCGTCTAAATCAATGATGATTGGCGTGCCTTGCCCACTGGAAAATCAAACAGCAACAAGTTACCCAGCACTTGCCCTGCGCCATAAACTAGTTTTAGGTAGCTTTATTATTACCCTAGCAATTGCAGTATGGGGCATCGCAACCAAGGGCTGGTACTTATACGAGCTAGGTGGTGTTTTTATTGCTTGGGGTGTGGTTGTAGCCATTTTAGGCAAACTATCTGCTGATGAAGCAGCAAACAAATTTATAGAAGGCGTATCTGATCTTGTTACCACCGCAGTGTTAATTGGTGTTGCACGGGGTATCGCCCTTATTTTAGAAGACGGCCAAATCCTGCATAGCCTTGTACATGGCATGTCGTTACCGCTTTCTTATGTATCAGCAGAAATATCAGCAATTGGCATGTTGGTTATTCAAACCCTGCTTAATACCTTTATTCCTTCAGGTTCAGGGCAAGCTTATGTCACCATGCCACTCATGGCCCCACTCGGTGATTTAGTGGGTGTACCAAGACAAGTTGCCGTACTTGCTTATCAATTTGGTGATGGCTTTTCAAATATGATCATTCCGACCAATGCTGTACTTATGGGCATTTTAGGCATGGCTGGTGTGCCTTACGGCCATTGGTTTAGATTCTGCTTACCACTACTAATTAAACTAATGGTCGCAGCATCGGTTGTATTAGTATTAGCTGTAATCTTTGGCTATGGCTTAGATGTGCAACCCACCCTAAATTAAGTTAGTTGAGTGAGCTAATTGGCTCCTAAATTAATGATGCACGCTAACACCTATGTGTTAGCGTGGCTCTGAGCATTACTTGCCACAAATTATTGTCAGATGAAAAGCTAATTATAAAAACTTCTGTACGAAAGCTTTTAACTCGTCTTTCTCAGCTTCACTAGCAAATCAATGTGCCGTAATGATCAAGATTGTGGATTAACAATATACGTTATGAGTTCTTTAAATAGTTTGTGATGTACGTAGTGAAGTTTCTTGAGCAGAAAGTAAGGGTTTTACAGATTTAGCCTCTTCTTGATAACGGTTTCTCGTATCCCATAAATCTACGGAGTGCTGGATATTAAGCCAAAACTCTGGGGTATTCCCTAACGCAGCAGCTAGCTTAATTGCAAGTGGCGCCGTTAAGCTACCGCCATTAATCAAATTACTAACTGTATTTCTATGCACACCCATTGCTTCAGCTAAAGTTTTTGATGTAATGTCCATAGGCTCTAAAAACTCTAGCTTCAGCATTTCACCTACACTCACTGGACGACGCTTTGTAATACGCATAAACCTTACCTCAATACTTATTAGGGTCTAAATAAGTGTTTTCTGCTACACCATCAACCCACTTAAAAATCAATCGATACTGTTTGTTCACGTATTGAACACCAATCTTTCAAGTTACCTTCAAGATGTTCAAACCGGTTACCTGGTGGTACTCTTAAGTCAGATTCAGCCTTTGCTGCATCTAATATTTCTAGCTTACGATATAAAGCATTCTCGATAACCTTAGGGATTAATCGATGCCGCTTATCCTCTTCATAGAATGCTTAGAGCCACTCATCCTTAAAATCTACAGCCATATCCTTGCACTGTCCTATTGTGCATCAGTACAGAAATTGTAGCGCACAGTCATAATGTGCACAACATATACGTTTAAAAATCACTCTGGGCACTTTTGTCGCGTATAAACTTATTCGTAGAAAACCATTTTTGGATATAAATGGGTTGGTGCTGAAGGACAGTTTTGTGCCAAAATCAGAAAATAAGCCATACCTTGATTATGCCCCAAAATAAGTTAGGTTAAATGCTCTAACTGCTGCTTTGAGCAATCAAGAAACGGTCCAAGCCCTATACATTGAATGATAAGTTAACACATCTTTAATAATAGCTAGAAAATTTTGCTTAATGGGCTTACAACACCGTTTGCTCCTTGTTGTAAAACATGGGTGTAAATCTGTGTGGTTTTGACATCAGAATGGCCCAATTGTGCTTGAACGGTGCGAATATCGGCGCCACTTTGCAATAGGTGCGTTGCAAATGAATGGCGCAAGGTATGAGGCGTAATAACCTTTGTAATCAAAATCAATCTCCTTTACTCGCAATTGCACCGCTTCCATCACACGCAAACCACTTCCATACATTAACCCCGTGATTAAGTAATATCGCTTGGAAAGATGACTCATCAATTGCTTTACTTCATCAGGCGTCATCACTACAGGCAGCTTAGGTTGTCGATTACTTCGTGCAAAATTCAAGTTTAAAGAAAGCTCATTTTTGACAATATGTTTATATAAAAAAGCGAGCGCATTTAAAGCTGCACTTTGTGTTCTAGGTGACATATTACGTTTTAATACAATATGGTCTAAAAACGCTTTGACTTCTGCATCTCCCATTGAGCTTGGGTGACGTTTGTTGTGAAAGTGAATAAATTTTGCGATCCAACCTAAATAAGCATTAATTGTTCTTAATGAATACTGACGAGTGAGTATATAGTCTGCAATGTAGTTTAAATAAGGAGAGCGAGTTTTCATTTTCATTCCTTTGAAATGAAGCTGTATATATATACAGTCTTAGCTCAGTCGCTCGTATAGTCAAGAAAACGACCCAATCGCTCGTTTTTATCCTGAGGTAAAAGCGAGAACTCCTAAATTTTAATAACACTGGTAATTAGTTAACAAGTTTGTTAGAAATAATCTAATAAGAAAAACGAGCTACGCTGTGGTAGAAAAACGCGCGATTAGCTCGCTATAAACATGTTGAACTAAGCCGCTACGCGGAGATCCTATTCTGATCATTTGAGCCACACTTACCTTG